>CAZVHU010000077.1:0-15078 GCA_964627075.1 uncultured Enterobacteriaceae bacterium
GTGACCGAGACCTGCATCAAGTGCAAGTACACCGACTGCGTGGACGTGTGCCCGGTGGACTGCTTTCGCGAGGGGCCGAACATGCTGGTGATCGACCCCGACGAGTGCATCGACTGCACCCTGTGCGTGCCCGAGTGCCCGGTGGAGGCGATCTTCGCCGAGGACGACGTGCCCGACGCGCAGCGCGAGTGGACCGCGCTCAACAAGGAGCTCGCCAAGGCCTGGAAGCCCATCATCGAGCGCAAGCCCGCCCCCGCCGATGCCGACGACTGGGCCAAGGTGAAGGACAAGAAGCACCTGCTCGAACGCTAGCGCCCCGCCGTAATGCCGGGGTAACACCCGCCGACTAGACTGCATTGCCGGTTGAAGAGGGGGGTGCATGGACCACGCAGTGATCGCGCTTACGGCGGTGTTTCTCAAGGCGCCGCACGGCTTCGTCGGCTTCGTGGAGGAGCTGCCGGGCGTGAACTCGGAAGGCCGCACGCTCGAGGAGGCGCGCGACAACCTGCAGCGCATCGCGGCGGTGATCTTCGACGCCGAGCGCGCGCAGTCGGCGGCGCTGCTCGAGGGCAAGGACGTGACGCGCGAGTCCTTCCTCGTGCCGGTGCCCGCAGCGACCGCCCAGGCCTGAAGCGTCGTACCGAACGCCGAGCGGGATGTGCCCCCGCCTACGCGGGGGGGGGCGACGGCGGCGGTCAGTCGATGCGGAAGCCCGAAGCCTTGATCACCGGCTCCCAGCGCGCCTTGTCGGCCTGCATGATGCGCACGAACTCTTCGGAGGTCGTGCCGGTCGCGTCCAGCCCCAGCTTGAAGAGGCGCTCCTTGATATCCGGCTGCTGCATCGCCTGCTTGATCGCCGCAGCGTAGCGGTCCACGTTCGCCCTGGGCACGCCCGCCGGCGCGTGCACGCCGAACCAGCCGGTGCCGTCCACCGCGACGCCGGTTTCCCTGAAGTTGGGCACGTCCGGGAACGCGGCCGCGCGTCCCTCGCCGGAGATGGCGAGGATGGTGAGCTTGCCCGAGCGGTGCAGCTCGGCGTACTCCATCGGCGTGTCCACTCCCGCGGGCATGTGGCCGCCGACCATGTCGTTCACCTTCGGCGCGCCGCCCTTGTAGGCGACGTGCGTCAATTCCACCCCCGCCGCCTTGCCGACCATGAGGCCGAAGAAGTGCGGCAGCGTGCCCGCACCGGGCGAGCCGAAGTTGGCCTTCTGCGGGTTGGCCCTCACCCACGCGAGGTAGTCGGCCATCGTCTTCGCCGGCGTGCCGGGGCCGACGGCGAACGCGAAGCGGAAGGTGCAGACCTGCGAGACCTGCACGAAGTCCTTCCACGGGTCGTAGGCGAGCTTCTGCGCGGTCGCCGGCAGGATGATCGTCGTGCCGATCGGCGCGAGCAGCACGGTGTTGCCGTCGGGCGCGCTCGTCTTCAGCGCTTCGGCCGCGATGCGCCCGCCCGCGCCGGCGCGGTTCTCCACGATCACCGGCGCGCCGAGCGAGTCCTTGAGCTTGTCGGCGAGAGCCCGCGCCGTGGTGTCGGCCGAGCCCCCGGGCGGAAAGCCTACGAGCATCCTGATGGGCGCCTGCGCGGCCGCGGGCAGGGCGAACGCGCAGGCGGTGAGCGCGGCAAGCGCCGCGCGGCGGGCTGATCTCATGGTTCCTCCTTTCGCAGGCTCACGGGGTGAGCCGACGCTCCACTATCATCTTAAGCCATGCCGGGCGCGCCGATCGACAAGGACGAGCTGTTCGCGCGCCTCGCCGGGGGCCACGCCGCGCGCGTGACGGTGGTCACGCCCAACCAGCGCCTGGCGCAGGAGCTTGGCCGCGAGTTCGCCGCGCTGCAGGCCGGCAAGGGGCTCACGGCCTGGGAGGACGCCGACATCCTCCCCTTCGACGCTTTCGTGACACGGCTCTGGGAGGACGCGCTCTATTCGGAATCGGTCGCGGCGCCGCAGTGCCTCGCGCCCGCGCAGGCGCGCAGGCTCTGGGAAGAGGCGCTCGCCGCGAGCGGCTGGCACGAGGCGCTGCTTTCGCCCGCGCCGGCCGCGGCGCAGGCGATGGAAGCCTGGCGTCTTGCGCACTTGTGGCGCATCGAAGGCGCGCTGGAGAAGTTCGAAGCGAGCGAGGACGCGGCCGCCTTCGCAGAGTGGGCGAAGGACTACGCCAGGCGCTGCGGCGAGGACACCGACGGCGCGCGGCTTCCCGACGTCGTGGCGCGGCTGCTGTCCGAGTCGGCGCTGCGCAAGCCGAGACTGCTCGTCGCCTACGGCTTCGACACCCTGGAACCGCAGCGGCGCGATTTCCTCGAGCGCTGCGCCGCGCACGGCATCGAGGTCCGCGCCAGCGGCCCGCGCAAGCACGCGGCGCGCGCGATGCGCGCCGCGTTCGCCGCGCCGCGCGAGGAGCTGGAGGCCGCGGCGCGCTGGGCCCGATCGCGGCTGGAAGAGGGACGCGCGCGCATCGGCGTCGTCGTCCCGGACCTCGCGAAGCGCCGCACGGAAGTGGTGCGCGTCTTTTCGCGCGTCATGCGGCCCGGCTTCAACCTGCCGGGCGCGAAGCCCGCGCCGATACCCTTCAACGTGTCGCTCGGCGAGCCGCTCGCGCGGTTCCCGGTGGTGTGCGCGGCGCTCGCGATCCTCGCGCTCGCCACGCGCGAGGTGGAGTTCGGGCTCGCGAGCCGCGTGGTGCGCTCCCCCTTCATCGGCGGCGCGCAGGGCGAGATGGCGAGGCGCGCGCGCCTGGACGCGGAGCTGCGCGAGGCGCTGCCCGCGCGCGTGACGCTCGCGCGCCTGGTCGCCGCCTCGGGCGAATGTCCGCAGCTGCGCGCGCGGCTGGAGGCGCTTTTCCGTGCCGCAGGCGAGGGCCGGCCGCGCGCGCCGCAGGAATGCGCGGCGCACTTCGCGGCGCTGCTCGATGCGGCGGGCTTCCCGGGCGAGCGCGCGCTCGACTCGGCGGAGTTCCAGGCGCGCGCCGCGCTCCACGCGCAGCTCGGCGAGCTGGCGCAGCTCGAGCGCGTCGCGCCGCGCATGGAGCGCGCGGATGCCCTCGCGCAGCTCGAGCGACTGTGCGAGGAGGCGCTCTTCCAGCCCGAGTCGGCCGACACCCCGGTGCAGGTGCTCGGCATCCTCGAATCCGCGGGGCTGGAGTTCGACTGCCTGTGGGTGAGCGGCCTCACCGGCGAGACCTGGCCGCTGCACGCGCGGCCAGATCCCTTCATCGCGCTGGCGCTGCAGAAGAAGGCGGGAATCCCGCAAGCCTCGGCCGAGGGCGCGATCGCGCTCGACCGGCGCATCACCGAGGGCTGGCTCGCGGCGGCCGGCGAGGTGATCGTCTCGCACGCCCTGCGCGAGGAGGACCGCGACCTGCTGCCGAGCCCGCTCATCGCCTCGCTACCCGAGGGCAAGCCGGCGATTGCCGGGTTTGCGCGCTACCGCGACCTGCTGTTCGCCGCGCGCAGGCCCGAGGAGATCTGCGACGGCGTGGCGCCGCCCTTCGCGGGCACGCGCGTGCGTGGCGGCACGCGGGTGCTCGCCGACCAGTCGGCCTGCCCGTTCCGCGCTTTTGCGCGCCACCGGCTCGCCGCCGAGGCGCTGGAAGCGCCCGCGGCGGCGCTCGACGACGCGGCGCGCGGCACGCTCCTGCACGCGCTGCTCGCAGGCGTCTGGGGGGCGCTCGGGTGTAAAGCGACGCTTTACAGTCTGCCTCCTGCGGACCTCGCGTCGGCGATCGCGGAGGCCGCGCGCGCCGCGGTGGCGGAGCTGCAGCGCCGGCGCCCGGGCATCCTCGAGGGGCGCTTCGCGGAGCTGGAGCGCGCGCGCCTGGAGCGCCTCGCATTCGAGTGGCTCGAGGTGGAGAAAGGGCGCGGCGATTTCGAGGTCGTGGCGCGCGAGGAAAAGCGCGTGCTCTGCGCGGGCGGCCTGGAATTCACCGGCCGCATCGACCGCATGGACCGGCTTGGCGCGGGCGAGGCCGCGCCGCACGTTCTGATCGACTACAAGTCGGGCAAATACCTCTCGCCGCGCGCGTGGCTGGATGCGCGGCCCGACGAGCCGCAGCTGCCGCTCTACGCGGTGAACGCCCCCGAAAGCGTGCGCGCGGTCGCGTTCGCCAGGGTGCGGCGGGGCGAGATGCGCTTCATGGGGTTCGAGAGCGAGCCCGGCATGGTGCCGGAGCTCAAGCGCCACGACGATTGGGATTCGCTGCTTGCGGGCTGGAGGAAGTCGCTCGATGCGCTCGCCAGGGGATTCGGCGCCGGCGCGGCGCAGGTGGATCCGAAGGACGCCTCGAAGACCTGCCGCAACTGCGATTTGCAGCCGCTTTGCCGGGTGCACGAGCGCCTGGGCGCGCTCCAGGGCGAGGCCGAAAGCGAGGATGCGGAATGAGGAGTAGATTCGCGCCCGCAGGGAGGCAGCCATGGCGCAATGCAGCGTGCAGACGGGAAAGCTGTTCTGGAAGAGGCCTTGCAGCGGCGTCGCCGTCGCCCACTGCGGCAACTGCCACCGGCTCGTGTGCCGCGAGCACTTCCTGCCGCAGAGCGAAGGCCCGTTCCTGTGCCCGGACTGCGCCCCGCGCGAGGAGGACGCCGACGCCGACGCGACCGGCTCGCTATTCAGCTTCCGCTTCGGCAGCGCGGCGGCGGCCGCGGGCACTGCCGCCGCAGCCGAAGGGCGCGAAGCCGAGAGCGGCGAGCCGGGATCGAGCGACTCCGGCGGCGGCGACTCCGGCGGCGGCGACTCCGGCGGCGGCGACGGGGGCGACTAGCACCTGCCCCGTTCCGTCGTCCTCGCGAATTCCGTCTTCCCCCCGGAAGCGGGGAGCCAACTGCACATGATCGCCGACCAGGCGGCGCGCGAGCGCGCCCTCGACCCGGCGCGCTCGTTCATCGTGCAGGCGCCCGCGGGCTCGGGCAAGACCGACCTGCTCGTCAAGCGCTACCGCGCGCTCATCGAGCGCGCCGCGCGCCCCGAGGAGGTGCTCGCCATTACCTTCACGCGCAAGGCCGCCGCCGAGATGCGCAAGCGCGTGCTCGAGTCGCTGCCCGAGGCGGCAGAGAAGGCGCACCGCCTGCGCATCATGACGATCGACGCGTTCTGCGCCTCGCTCACGCGCCAGATGCCGGTGCTGGCGAAGTTCGGCGCCCAGCCCGAGACCGTCGAGGACGCCTGGCCCCTGTACCGCGAGGCCGCGGCGCGCGCGATCGCGGGCCTCGGCGCGCCGGTGGAGCGCTTCCTCGCGCATCTCGACAACAATGCCGCGCGCGCCGCGGAGCTGCTCGCTTCCATGCTCGCGCGCCGCGACCAGTGGCTGCGCGCCACGGGCAACCCGCCGTCGCGCGCCGAGATCGAGCAGGCGCTCGCCCGCGCGCGCGCGCGGCTGCTCGCCAATGCGCAGGCGCTGCTTCCCGACGCGAGTCCCGAGCTCGCCGCCGAGCTGCTGACGAAAAAGCTCGAATGGCGCAAGAAGAGCGCGCGCGCGCGGCAGCTCGCGGACAACGAGCCGCTGCGCCTTGCGCTCGCGGCGCTGCTCGAGATGCCGCCCGCGGGCTACAGCGAGGCGCAATGGGAGACGCTGGAGGCGATTCTGCAGCTCCTGCCGCTCGCCGCGGCGCAGCTCAAGGTGGTGTTCGCCGGGCGCGGCGAGTGCGACTTCACCGAGATCGCGCAGGGCGCGGTGCGCGCGCTCGGCACGCCGGACGATCCCACCGACCTGATGCTCGCGCTCGACCATCGCATCCACCACATCCTGGTGGACGAGTTCCAGGACACCTCCTTCAGCCAGTGGGAGCTGCTCCGGCAGCTCACCGCCGGCTGGGAGATCGAGGAAGGCGCGCAAGGGGCGAGCCGGACGCTGTTCCTGGTGGGCGACCCGATGCAGTCCATCTACCGCTTCCGCGGCGCCGAGGTGGCGCTCTTCCTGCACGCGCGGCACGAGGGCCTCGGCAACGTGAAGCTCGAGCCGATCGCGCTCTCGACCAATTTCCGCTCGCAGGCGCGCGTGGTGCAGTGGGTGAACGCGACCTTTCCCTCGGTGATGCCGCAGGCCGAGGACGAAAGCGCGGGCGCGGTGCCCTACGCGAGTTCGACGCCGGTGCACGCGCCGCTCGAAGGCGAGGCCTGCGCGTGGCACCTGTTCGAGGAGCGCGAGGCGGAAGCCGCGCGCGTGGCGGAGCTCGCATCGAAGTCCGAGGGCAGCTGCGCGATCCTGGTTCGCAACCGCAGCCACCTCGACGCGATCGTGCCCGCGCTGAAGGCCGCGGGCCTGCGCTTCCGCGCGATCGAGATCGAGCAGCTGGGCGAGAAGCAGGCGGTGCAGGACCTCTACGCGCTCACCCGCGCGCTCGCGCATCCCGCCGATCGCGTCGCCTGGCTGGCGGTGCTGCGCGCGCCGTGGTGCGGCCTCACGCTTGCCGACCTGCACCTCCTGTGTTGCGGCCCGGCGCAGCCCGAGTCCCCCGACCCGCGCACCATCTGGGAGCTGATGAACGACGACCGCGTCGTGTGCAACCTCAGCGAGGACGGACGCAGGCGCCTGATGCGCGCATGGGAACCGCTCGGCCAGGCGATGATCGGCCGCCTGCGCGGCACGCTGCGCGACCGCGTCGAGGGCTGCTGGCTCGCGCTCGGCGGCCCGGCGTGCGCGGGCGATCGCACCGACTTGGAGGACGCGGAGATCTACCTCGACGCGCTCGAGAAAATCGAGCAGGCGGGCGACGTCGAGGACCCGGAAGCGCTCGCCGAGGCGCTCGAAAGGCTGTTCGCGCTGCCCGACCTCGAGGCTGAAGAGCGCCTGCAGGTGATGACGATCCACAAGGCGAAGGGCCTGGAGTTCGACACCGTGATCGTGCCGTGCCTCGATCGCTGGTCGCGGCGCGGCGATCCCCCGGCGCTGCTGTGGAAGGCACTTCCCGGGGGGCTTCCCTCCCCCTTCCAGGGGGAGGGTCAGGGTGGGGGCAGGCAGGGTGCGGGTCGCAGTCTGCTGCTCGCGCCGATCCACGAGACGGGCGCCGAGGAGAACCTCGCCTACAAGTACCTGAAGCGCCTCGAGCGCGAGGCCGAGGACACGGAAGCCGGGCGCCTGCTCTATGTGGCGGCGACGCGCGCGAAGCAGCGCATCCACCTGCTCGGCTGCGTGAAGCTCGACGAGCAGGGTGCGCCGAAAGAGCCCAACAAGAGCTCGCTGCTGGCGAAGCTCTGGCCCTTCGCCCCGCAATTGCCTTCCCCGCCGGGGAGGGGTGGCGCCGGCGCCGCCGGGGAGGCGAGCGCCGAGGCCGACTCCATCCCGCCGCAAGACCTCAGGCGCCTGCCGTCGGATTGGTCGCAGCCACCCGCCCCCGAGCCGGCCGAGTGTAAAGTCACGCTTTACACTCCGGCCGCGCCGGACGGCATCGAATACCTCTGGGTGGGCGAGACGAGCCGCCACGTCGGCACGGTGGTGCACCGCTGGCTGCAGCGCATCGCCGGGGATGCGCTCGAAGGCTGGACGCGCGCGCGCATCGAGTCTCTGCGCGCGAGGTTCCGCGCCGAGCTGCGCCAGTGCGGCGTGCCGGCGGCGGAGATCGAGCGCGCGGCCAGGCGCGTCGCCGAGGCGCTCGCGAACGCGATCGAGGACGAGCGCGGCCGCTGGCTGCTGGGGCCGCATCCCGAGGCGAGGAGCGAGCACCGCCTGCGCACGCCCGAGCGGCGCCTCGTGGTGGACCGCGCCTTCACCGACGCGAGCGGCGCGCGCTGGGTGGTGGACTTCAAGACGGGCACGCACGCCGGCACCGACCTCGAGGGCTTCCTCGACAGCGAGCGCGAGCGCTATCGCGCGCAGCTCGAGCGCTACGCCGAGGCGCTCGGCGCGACGCGCCGCGGTCTTTACTTCCCGCTGCTCAAGGGCTGGCGGGAGTGGTAGCGCTGCCCCGGCTGGAATGGCGAAACCGTGATCGAACAGCGGCCACGGGAGTGCTGCGCCGCGACCAGGGCGGCTAGAATGAATTGCTCGCCATGGCCCTCCGCACCCTGCAGCGCGTCATCCCATCGGTCGCCACCTCCGACGGCGCGGGGGTGAAGCTGCGCCGCAGCCTGGGCGCCAACCCGTTCCAGCGCCACGATCCGTTCCTCATGCTGGACGAGTTCTACTCGGACGACCCGCGCGACTACCTCGCGGGCTTTCCCGAGCATCCGCACCGCGGCTTCGAGACCGTGACCTACATGCTGGACGGCCGCATGCAGCACAAGGACAGCGGCGGCAACACCGGCGACCTCGGGCCCGGCGACGTGCAGTGGATGACCGCCGCGCGCGGCATCGTGCACTCCGAGATGCCGCAGCAGAGCGAGGGCCGCATGCGCGGCTTCCAGCTCTGGATCAATTTGCCGGCGAGCGAGAAAATGAAGCCCGCGGCCTACGCCGACATCCCGGCCTCGAAGATCCCGGTCGCCGACGCGGGCGCGGGCGCGAAGGTGAAGGTGATCGCAGGCACGTTCACGCATGGCGGACGCGCCACCAGCGGGCCGATCGGCGGCCTTTTTACCGAGCCGCGCTATTTCGACATCCATCTCGAGCCGGGCGCGGTGCTGGATAGCGCGCTGCCCGCGGGGCACAACGCGTTCCTGTACGCCTACGAAGGCGAAGCGCTGGTGGGCGAGGCGCGCGCGCCGCTCGCCACCCGCGCCGCGGGGATCCTTTCCGACGGCGACGCGGCGCGCATCGAGGCGGGCGCGTCGGGCGCGCGGCTCCTGCTTCTCGCCGGCAGGCCGATCGGCGAGCCCGTGGTTCAATACGGTCCGTTCGTCATGAACACGCGAGACGAGATCGAGCGGGCGATCCTCGATTATCAGTCCGGGGCGCTGGCGAGCAGGCAGGTGCGGCGCATCGAGAACCCGGCGCGGGGCTAGCGGCGCCGCCGGCAGCGCGGCGCCCGGCCGGGGGGAAAACTTGGAGGCGGCAGGATGAATGCAGCGGCGGCGTATTTCGCGCGCGATTACTCTCAGGCGAGGGGGAAATTCCTCACCGCGGCGCGGAACGCCGGCTTCAAGGTCGCGAGCTACCGCAACCCGGCGAGCGGGCCCGCGGGCGAGGCGCTCTACACCGACGTGGTGCGCGTCGGACCGCCGAGCGCCGAGCGAGTCCTGCTGTTCAACTCGGCGACGCACGGCGTGGAGGGTTTCTGCGGCTCGGGCATCCAGGTCGGCTGGCTGCGCTCGGGCGAGTGGCGGCGGCTGCCGCGCGGCGTCGGCGCGCTGCTGGTGCACGCGATCAACCCGCACGGCTTCGCGTGGCTGCGGCGCGTCACCGAGGACAACGTGGACCTCAACCGCAACTTCCAGGACTTCTCCAGGCCGCTGCCCCACAACGCCGCCTACGACGAGCTGCACCCGGCGATCGTGCCCAAGAAGTGGGACGAGGCTTCCGTCGCGCTCAGGGAGCAGCTGTTCGCCGACTACGCCAAGCGCCACGGCGCCATGGGGCTGCAGGGCGCGGTGAGCGGCGGCCAGTACCGCCACGCCGACGGCGTGTTCTACGGCGGCGAGCGGCCGACGTGGTCCAACCGCGCCTTCCACGAGATTGTCGGCGAGCACCTGCAGCACGCGCTGCACGTCGCGTTCGTGGACCTGCACACCGGCCTCGGGCCCTACGGCTACGGCGAGCTGATCTGCACCGCGGTGCCGGGCTCCCCCGAATGGGAAGAGCTGCAGGCGTGGTACGGCGAGGGGCTCACCTCGCCGGAGTCCGGCACCTCGCGCTCGGCGCCGATCACCGGCTTCATCCGCACCGCAGTGGTGAATGCGCTTCCCAGGGCCAGCGTGCGCGCGATCACCATCGAGTACGGCACGTATCCCGTGCCCGAGGTGCTCGCCGCGCTGATCGCGGACAACTGGCTGCACCTGCGCGGCAAGCCGGACTCGGAGCAGGGCCGCGCCATCAAGAGCGCGGTCCGGCGCGCGTTCTACCCGGACGAGAGCGACTGGAAGGAGATGGTGTACCTGCGCGCGCGCCAGATCCTGCGCCGCGGCGCGGCCGGCCTCGCTTCGCTGAGGGACTGACGCGATGCGCCTCGTGATCGCGCAGATGAAGCACGAGACCAACACCTTCTCTCCGGTTCCGACGCCGCTCGCGCGCTTTGCGCGCGGCGGGCCCGAGCCGTACACCGGCGAAGCGGTGCGCGACGCCTTCAAGGGCACGGGCACCGCGATCGGCGCCTTCATCGAGCTCGCCGAAAAGGCGGGCGCAGCCGCGGTGTTCCCGGTCGCGGGCGACGCGGCGCCCAGCGGCCCCGTCGAGCGCGCCGCGTACGAGTGGATGGCGGGGCGCATCGTGGAGGCGGTGGCAAAGGGCTGCGACGCGGTGCTGCTCGACCTGCACGGCGCGATGGTCCCCGAGGGCTTCGACGACGGCGAAGGCGAGCTGCTGCGCCGCATCCGGCAGGTCGCGCCCAAGGTGCCGATTGCGGTGGCGCTGGACATGCACACCAACCTCTTTCCGGCGATGGCCGAGCACGCGACCGTGCTCGCAGGCTACCAGACCTACCCGCACGTGGACATGCACGCCACCGGCCTGCGCGCGGCGCGGCCGGTGCTCGCGATGCTCGAGGGCAAGGCAAGGCCGGCGATGGCCTTCGGCCACCGGCCGATGCTGCCGCACGTGATGCGGCAGGCGAGCCTCGATTCGCCCAACAAGGAGATCCAGCAGCGCGCGAAGGAGATGGAGCGCGCCGGCACGCTCGCGGCGACCTTCTTCGTGGGCTTTCCGCACGCCGACATCCCGTTCGCGGGCGCCTCCGCGGTCGTCGTCACCGACGGCGACGCGGCGCGCGCGCGGCGCGAGCGCGACGAGCTGCTCGACATGGCGTGGCGCGACCGCGCGAAGTTCGTCTACGCGCTCGAGCCGCTCGAGAAATCGCTCGCGCGCGCCGCCGGCATCCACGCGCGCCCCGTGGTGCTGCTCGACCACTACGACAACTGCGCCTCCGGCGGCACCATGGACACGATGACGGTGCTCGGCGCGATGCTCGACGCGGGGCTCGAGGACGCGCTCGCCTTCGCGGTGTTCGATCCCGGCGCGGTGCGGAAGATGCAGGAAGCGGGCGCGGGCGCGAACGTGACCCTCGACCTGGGCGGCAAGCTCGACATGCCGGCGCTCGGCCTGAAGGGCACGCCGCGCACGGTGAGCGGGAAGGTGAAGCGCCTCTCGGACGGCAAGTACCGCAACGAGGGCCCGATGGCGAAGGGCGCGGCGGGCGACATGGGAGCGAGCGCCGTGCTCGACACCGGGAAAATCGAGATCGCGGTGATCTCGCGCCACGCCGAGCCCTACGACTTGGGCTCGTTCCGCGCGCTGGGCCTCGATCCGGCGAGGAAGCGCTACGTGATGCTGAAGAGCCGCGTGCACTGGCGCGCGGGGCTCGGGCCGCTCGCCAAGGCCTGGGTCGAGTGCGCCGGAACGGGCGTCTGCACCTCCGACTACTCGCAGCTCGGCTTCAGCCGCGTGCGGCGGCCGATCTATCCACTCGACTAGAAGGGAAGCTCACCCGGCGCGGCGGGCCAGTCGCCTTCGCCCGAGAGCTCGTGCGCGCCGACGCCGAGCAGACGCACCGGGCGGCGGCCCGCCTCGGTGCGCTCGAGCAATGCGAGCGCGCGGCGCGCGATGTCCGATGCGTCGGCGGTAGGCGCATCTGCGGTGTGGCTGCGCGTGACAGTAGTGAAGTCCGGATAGCGCACCTTGATCGTTACGGTGCGCGCGGCGAGGCCTTTCTTTTCCAGCATCGCGGCGACGCGCTTCGCGAGGCGCTCGACCTCGGCGCGCATCTCGGCGAGCTCGACGAGGTCCTCGGCGTAGGTGGTCTCGGCTGAGCGAGACTTCCACGGCCGGTCGGGGCGCACCGGGCGCGGGTCGTGGCCGCGCGCAAGCTGCTCGAGCCATTCGGCGAGGCTCCCCACCGTGCGCCGCAGCAGCTCCGGGTCCGCCTCGCGCACCTCGACCAGGCGCTCGATGCCGATCGCGCGCAGCTTCTTCGCCGTCACCGGCCCCACGCCCCAGAGCGCCTCGACCGGCAGCTTCTGCAGGAACGCCTCGACGCGCTCGGGCGCGATCACGGTGAGGCCGTCGGGCTTCTTCCACCCCGAGGCGATCTTGGCGAGGAACTTGTTCGGCGCGACGCCCGCCGAGGCGGTGAGCGAGAGCTCGTCGCGGATGCGCTGCTTCAGGCGCATCGCGACGTTCACCGCGAGCGGCTCGCCGAGCAGGTTCCCGGTGACGTCCAGGTACGCCTCGTCGAGCGACAGCGGCTCGACGAGCGGCGTCGCCGACCTGAGGATCGCCATCACCTGCTGCGACACCGCGCGGTAGCGCGCGAAATCGGGCCGCACGATGACGAGCTGGGGGCACTGGCGCACCGCGCGCGACATCGGCATCGCCGAGCGCACGCCGAATTCGCGCGCCTCGTAGCTCGCCGCCGCCACCACCCCGCGCGACTGCGGCGGGCCGCCGACCGCCACGGGCTTTCCGCGCAGGGCGGGGTCGTCGCGCTGCTCGACCGAGGCGTAGAACGCGTCCATGTCGAGGTGGATGATGCGGCGGGGGGTCTCCTGCGTCACTTGCGCGGGCGTGCGAGAATTATCCCGTCGTCCATTCTACGGAAGGCCAGATGAGCATCTCGATGTACCAGGCGAGCGCGCCGCGCTTCGCCAACACGCTGAAGAACCTCGCCGCGATCGTCGACAAGGCGGCCGCGCACTGCGAGGCGAGGAAGATCGACCCGGCGGCGCTCCTTGGCGCGCGGCTCTACCCGGACATGTTCCCGTTTTCGCGCCAGGTCCAGGTCGCTTGCGACAACGCCAAGGGGGCGGTGGCGCGCCTCGCGGGGGTGGAGGTGCCGAAGCACGAGGACACGGAGAAGAGCTTCGACGAGCTGAAGGCGCGCATCGCGAAGACGCTCGCGTTCGTCGAGTCGATCAAGCCGGCGCAGATCGACGGCAGCGAGGCGCGCACCGTGGAGCTCAAGCTCGGCAGGATGGAGGCGAAGTGGCAGGGCATGCAATACCTGCTCGGCTTCGCGCTGCCCAACTTCTACTTCCATGCCGTCACCGCCTACGACATCCTGCGCCACAACGGCGTCGAGCTCGCCAAGCGGGATTTCATCGGCAACGTCTAGCGCAGGAACCATGTCCGCCGGTTTCGTCCTCGACCTGAACCTCCAGGTCGGCAAGTACGAGGTGCAGAAGCTCCTCGGCAAGGGCGCGACCGGAACCGTGTATCTCGCCAAGGACACCTTCTCCGGCAACGAGGTCGCGCTCAAGACCATCGAGCCCGAGGTGTTCCGCGACCCCGAGTTCGGCAAGGTCTATCGCGCGCAGTTCCTGAACGAGGCCTCGCTCGCCGGCAAGCTGCGGCACCCGCACATCGCCGCCATCCTCGACGCGGTGGTGGAGAAGAACTCGGGCTACGTGGCGATGGAGCTGGTCACCGGCGGCGAGCTCTCGCAGTACGTCGCACCGGGCAAGCTGCTGCCGGTGGGCGACGCGCTGCAGATCGGCTTCAAGTGCTGCGGCGCGCTCGAGTACGCCTTCAAGCAGGGCATCGTGCACCGCGACGTGAAGCCCGCGAACATCCTGGTGGCGAAGGGCACCGACGTGAAGATCACGGACTTCGGCGCCGCCTTCCTGAAGAAGAGCCAGTCGGTGCAGACCGCGCTCATGGGCTCGCCGTACTACATGTCGCCCGAGCAGCTCTCGGGCGAGGAGGTCACCTTCCACAGCGACATGTACTCGCTCGGCATGGTGATCTACGAGCTGCTCACCGGCGCGCGGCCCTTCGGCGGCGACACCCTGGAAGCGCTGGTCGCGAATATCCTCGCGCAGGAGCCCGCGCCGCCTTCGTCCATGCGCGAGGGCATCCCGCGCGCGGTGGACGAGGTGGTGCTGCGCGCGCTCAGGAAAAAGCCCGCCGAGCGCTACCCGGACTGGCACCAGTTCGCCGATGCGCTCTCGGGCGCGGGCCAGCTCGTGCTCTCGGCGGTCGAGATCCCGGACAGCGAGAAGTTCAACTCGCTCAAGAAGGTGCTGATGCTCGCGCCGCTGACCGAGTCGGAGATCTGGGAGCTGGTGAGCGCGGGCAGATGGTTCCGCGCCACGGCGAAGCGCCAGATCGTGAAGGAGAACGAGCCCGGCACGACGTTCTTCTTCGTCGCCAGGGGCGAGGCCAAGGTGCTGAAGGGGGTGAAGCTGCTGAGCCTGGTCGGCGAGGGCGAGTTCTTCGGCGAGATGTCCTGGATCCGCGGCGGCGAGGTGCCGCGGCACGCGACGGTCGAGACGCTGACCGAAGCGGTGCTCGCCGAGTTCGAGCAGCCGGCGCTGGACAGGATGAGCCTGGGCGCGCAGCTGCACCTGATGCGCGCGCTGATCAGGAACCTGGGCGACCGGCTCGCGTTCGCCAATCTGCGCAACGTGGCCGCGGGAACCCTGAAGGAGGGAGGCAAGCCATGATTCGCACGCTCGCAGCCGCGCTCGCGTCGGCCGGCGCGGCGCTATTCGCCTGCGGCGCGCTCGCGCAGGCCGCTTTCCCGTCGCGGCAGGTGACGGTGCTCGTGGGCTTCGCGCCGGGCGGCGGCACCGACACCGCGGCGCGCATCCTCGCCAAGCGGCTCGCCGAGACCATGGGGCAGGCGGTGGTCGTGGAGAACCGCCCCGGCGCCGGCGGCAACATCGCCGCCGAGCTCACCGCCAAGGCCGCGCCCGACGGCCACACGGTGTATCTCGTGTCGCCGGGCCCGCTGACGGTGGCGCCGCACATGATCGCGAGGCTCCCCTACGATCCGCAGCGCGACTTCGCGCCGATCGGCATGGCGGTGGCGTTCCCCAACGTGCTGGTGGTCAACTCGTCGGTCCCTGCGAACACGCTCGCGGAGTTCGTCAGGCTCGCGAACTCCAGGCCCGAAGGGCTCGCCTACGGCTCCTCCGGCATTGGCAACATCGGCCACCTGTCGGGGGAGCTTTTCCGCATGATGGCGAAGGTGAACATCGTGCACGTGCCCTACAAGGGCGGCGCGCCGGCGATGACCGACCTGCTCGGCGGCCAGATCGCCGCCTTCATGGGCACGGTGTC
>CAZVHU010000078.1:0-15023 GCA_964627075.1 uncultured Enterobacteriaceae bacterium
GATCGAGCGCCTGGCGCTGCAGCTCGCCGTGCTGCCCGATGCGGAGCTGCGCGCCGACTTCGCCCGGGTGCACGCGAGCTTCAAGCAGGTCTCGAGCGACATGTCGCTGCTGCCGCTGGAGGAGGAGCAGCACGCGGCGCTCAACCGCACCATCGAGCGCGAGCAGGCCCTTTACGAGCTGCTCGAGCCCGTGCCGGTCGCGCGCCCCGAGGCGCGCAGGGTGCGCGAGCTCGTGGGCGCGCTCGCCGACGACGCGCACCAGGTGCTCGCGATCAGCTACCTGGTCGCCGACCGCGAGGCAGAACGGCTGCGCGCCAGCGCCGAAGGCGTGCAGCGGCGCCTGGTGGCGCTGGTCGCGGTGGCGATCGCGCTGGCGCTTGCAGCGGCGCTCGTCCTTACGCGCGCGGTGGCGCGGCCGATCGCCGAGCTCGATGCGGCGATCCGGCAGCTGGGCGGCGCCGACTTCGCGCAGCCGATCCGGGTGCGCGGACCCGAGGACCTGAAGAGCCTGGGCGAGAGGCTCGACTGGCTGAGGCAGCGGCTGGCTGAGCTCGAGGCGCAGAAAAGCCGCTTCCTGCGCCACCTGTCGCACGACCTGAAGACGCCGCTCGCGGCGCTGCGCGAGGGCACCGAGCTGCTCAACGACCAGGTTGCCGGGCCGCTTGCGCCGCCGCAGCGCCAGGTGGTGGGCATCCTGCGGGACAACAGCGTGAAGCTGCAGCGCATGATCGAGGAGCTGCTCGACTTCCAGCGCGCGCTGCACGCCGCCGCGGGGCTGGACGCGGCGCCGCTGCAGCTCGATGAGCTGCTCGGACAGTCGGTGCAGGCGCACCGCCTTGCGGCGCAGGCCAGAGACCAGCGCATCGAGCTGAGCTGCCCGCCATTGACGCTGCATGCCGATGCAGCCAAGCTGCGCTCGATCGTGGACAATCTGGTGGGCAACGCGGTGAAGTACACGCCTGCCGGCGGCCTGGTGACGGTGCTCGCGCGCGAGCAGGGCGCGCACGTCGTGATCGACGTGCTCGACAGCGGACCCGGCGTGCCGGCCGAGGAGTGCGAGGCGATCTTCGACGCCTTTTTCCGCGGCCGCGCCAGCGCTTCGGGCCGCGCCGAGGGCAGCGGCCTGGGCCTCGCGATCGCGCGCGAGTTCGCGCAGGCGCACGGCGGCAGGATCGAGGTCGTGGCGCGCGGCGCGGGGGGCCAATTCCGCGTCACCCTGCCCAAGCGCCCGGCGCTGGCATTGGCGGAGGCGGCATGAGACCGCTTCGGGCGGCTTCAGTCCTGTGCTGCGCGTTGATCGCCGCGGGCTGCGTCGCCTTCGGCCCCGACGCGCGCCAGGCGTCGGAGACCGACGCCATCGTCGCCCAGACCGTCGCCGCTGCGCGCCTGCCCGCCGACGCACGCCGGCACGAGCTGGCGCGCGCTCAAGCCGCGTTCGAGCGGCTCGCCGACGACGCGAGCCGGCTGCGCCTGGCAGCGCTGCTCGCGACGCTGCCGGCGCCCGAGCGCGACGACGCGCGCGCCGCGGCGCTGCTCGCGCCGCTCGCCGCACGGCGCCCCGAAACGCCGTACACTCGGCTTGCGGCGCTGCTCGCCGCGCAGCTCGCCGAGCGCGAGCGGCTCGTCGCGGAGCGCCAGCGGCTCGCGGCCGAGCGGCAGCGCCTGGTGGCGGAGCAGCAGCGGCTCGTATCCGAGCACCAGCGCCTGGCGCGCAGCGGCGCGCGCCGCGAGGCGGCGCTCAAGGACCAGATCGAAGCCCTGAAGGCAATCGAACGTGGCGTCCTCGAACGCGAGGAACGCCTGCAACTGCAAGCGAGGTAGGCGATGGACAACGGCGCACGACGGATTCTCCTGGTGGACGACGACAAGGACCTGCTGCATCTCATCTCGATGCGGCTCGGCGCGGCGGGCTACGCGGTCACTACCGCGCCTTCGGGCGAGGCGGCGCTCGCCGCGCTCTCGACGACGCGCCCCGAGCTGGTGGTCACCGACCTGCGCATGCAGGGCATGGACGGCATGGCGCTGTTCGACGCCATCCACCGCGAGGCGCCGGCGCTGCCGGTGGTGATCCTGACCGCGCACGGCACCATCCCCGAAGCGGTGGCGGCGACGCGGCGCGGGGTGTTCGGCTTCCTCACCAAGCCGTTCGACGCCAAGGTGCTGCTGGAGACCGTTGCCGACGCGCTTCGCCTGACCGGCGGTGCCGCGACGGACGGCGAGGACTGGCGCGCGGGTTTCGCCACGCGCTCGCCGGCGATGGAGTCGCTGCTCGCGCAGGCCAAGCGCGTCGCTGCCTCCGAGGCGAGCGTGTGCATCTTCGGCGCGAGCGGCACCGGCAAGGAGCTGCTGGCGCAGGCGATCCATCGCGCCAGCCCCCGCGCGCAGGCGCCGTTCGTTGCCGTCAATTGCGGCGCGATACCCGAGGGGCTCCTCGAGTCCGAGCTGTTCGGCCACCGCCGCGGCGCGTTCACCGGCGCGCTGCACGACCGCAAGGGCCTCTTTCAGGCGGCCGAGGGCGGGACCCTGTTCCTGGACGAGGTGGGCGACATGCCGCTTGCACTGCAGGTCAAGCTGCTGCGCGCGCTCGAGGACCGCGTAGTGCGCCCGGTGGGGTCGAACGAGACGATCGCCACCGACGTGAGGATCATCTCCGCCACGCACCGCAGGCTCGAGGAGCGCATCGCCGCGGGGCAGTTCCGGCAGGACCTTTACTACCGCCTGAACGTGGTGCGGCTCGCGCTGCCGGCGCTGGCGGAGCGGCGCGAGGACATCCCGCTGCTCGCGGCGCAGTGCCTGGCGCGCCTGGGCGAGCGCTACGGCCGGCCGCGGCTTGCGCTCGCGCCCGAAGCAACCGAGCTGCTGGTCACCGCGCCCTGGCCCGGCAACGTCCGGCAGCTGCTCAACGTCCTCGAGCAGGCGGTGGCGCTCGCCGCCACCGATGTCATTCCGGCGTCGCTCGTTCGCCAGGCGCTCGACGCGGGCGAGAGCGCGTTCGCGCCGCTCGACGAGGCGCGGCGCGCCTTCGAGCGCGACTACCTCGCGCGCATCCTCAAGATCACAGCCGGCAACGTCACGCAGGCGGCGCGCCTTGCGGGACGCAACCGCACCGAGTTCTACCGGCTGCTCGACCGGCACGCGCTCGAGCCCGCGATGTTCAAATCGTCGCCGCGCAGCGACAGCCAAAATCGAGACATATCAGGGGCTTCGCGTCCCCGGGGCTGATCGCGTCGCCGCACGGTGACAGAAACGCCAGCGGCACGCCGCTGCAAATCGTTCACGCTTTGCGCACAACCCGCTGACGCGGCACGCGTTTTCAGCGCTGGCACAGCGATTGCAAGGAACTGTGCGTAGCCCTTTGATCGCGCGTGACATTTTCCATGCATATCGCACAGCCTCAACCGATGCTGCTCACCGCCGCGGCGCTGCTGCTCGCGGCTGCGCTCGGCGGGAACGCGATTCCCGGCGTGGCTTACCTCGTTGGCTTCAAGGCCGAGGCTGTTCCAGGCGCGCCGTCCGCTCCGGCGGCGGGTTGCGCGCGTTGCGGCGTGATCGAGGCGATTCGCGCCGTCGAGCCGCGCGGCGAGTCGCGCAGCGTTGCCTGGCGCATCACGGTACGGCTGGACGACGGCTCGGTGCGCGCGCTGTCGCAGCGCGCCGCGCCGGCCTTCTCGGTCGGCGACCGCGTGCGCATCGTGGACGGCGCCGGCCTGGAACGGGCCTAGCGGCAGGAATCCGGTCAGGAGAGCGAGCGAGGCGGGCCATGGAAGACATCCGTTTCAAGCGCATGAGCGATACGACGATCTTTTTCCAGGCGCTGGCGGGATTCGCCATCGCCGCGCTGGTCATGCTGGGCGTGGGCGGCACGGTCTACAGGATGGTCGCCCCGGACGGCTGGGTGGCGCAGGCTTTCGGCCGGGGGCTGGCGGGCGGAGTTGCGGCGGTCCTTGCGCTTGCGGCGCTGGCGGGCTTCGCCTGGGTCACGCGCGAATGGGTTTCCGCGCGCCATCGCAACCGATTCTCCGAGGCGTTCGTCTACGCCTTCGCCGGCGCCGGCCTGCTCTACGTCGCGCTGCTGCTCGCGCACGGCGGTTTCTAGCGCACAACAACAACGGCCTCCTCTGCAGGGTATTTCCCCCGGCCCGTCCTGTCCCCCTACAGGCGGGCCTCTTTTTTTCGCTCGGCCCGCGCCGGCGCGGCGATTCCGGAATCGCTGTATGCTCCCGCCCCGCGCATGCGGTACTTGGAGCGCCTCCCGCAGGAACCCGCCAGGCAGGGCCGGCGAGCCCATGGCTGAGCGCGACAACTCGCCGCCTGGCAGGGCCGCGGTTTTCTTCCAGGCCCTGGCGGGCTTCGCGATCGTCGCCCTGGTCATACTCGGCGTCGCCGGCACCGTCTACAAGCTGATCTCGCCCGACGGCTGGCTGGCCCAGGCCTTCGGCAAGGGGCTCGCGGGCGGCCTGACGGCGTTCCTGGGCGTGATCTGGATCGCGGTGTTCGCGTGGGCCACGCGCGAATGGATCTCGGCGCGCCGCCGCAACAAGTTCTCCGACCTTTTCGTCTACGTCTTCGCTGCCAGCGGGCTGTTCTACGCCGTTCAGCTCGTCCTCTACGGCGGCCTCTAGCCCCGACTAAACCGCGATCGGCGCCTTGATCGCGGGATGCGGGTCGTAGGCCTCGAGCGCGAAGTCCTCGTAGCGGAACCCGAACAGGTCCTTCACTTCGGGGTTGAGGCGCATGCGCGGGAACGGCCGCGGCGCGCGCGAGAGCTGCTCGCGCGCCTGCTCGAGGTGGTTGCGGTAGAGGTGCGCGTCGCCTAGGGTGAGCACGAACTCGCCGGGCTGCAGGCCCGTGACCTGCGCCATCATCAGCGTGAGCAGCGAGTAGGAAGCGATGTTGAACGGCACGCCGAGGAACAGGTCGGCGCTGCGCTGGTAGAGCTGGCAGGAGAGCCGCCCGCGCGCGACGTAGAACTGGAACAGGGCGTGGCAGGGCGGCAGCGCCATGCGCCCGATGTCGGCCGGGTTCCAGGCGGTGACGACGTGACGGCGCGAGTCGGGGTTGGCGCGGATCGAGGCCACCACGTCGGCCATCTGGTCGATGACCCGGCCGTCGGGCGTGCGCCACTTGCGCCACTGGTAGCCGTAAACCGGCCCCAGCTCGCCCGAGGCGTCGGCCCATTCGTCCCAGATGGTCACGCCGCGCTCCTGCAGCCACCTGACGTTGGTGTCGCCGCGCAGGAACCACAGCAGCTCGAGGACGATCGACTTGAGGTGCAGCTTCTTGGTGGTGAGCAGCGGGAAGCTCTCGCCGAGCGCGAAGCGCATCTGCCGCCCGAACACCGACAGCGTGCCGGTGCCGGTGCGGTCCGCCTTGTCGGCGCCGTGCTCCAGGACTTCGGCGAGCAGGTCGAGGTACTGCTGCTCGCCCGGGTTGAACCTCATACCGCTATGGTAGCGAACAACTCGCGCGCGCTCTGGTAGCGGTCTTCGCGCCGCTTGGCGAGCATCCTGTCGAGCACCCTCTGGTAGCCGGCGAGGTGGGGCGGCAGGCGCGGCGGCTCGACGTTGAGGTGCTGGTCCACCAGCTCGGCCGGGTTGGAGCCGGTGAAAAGGGGCTTGCGGGTGAGCATCTCGTAGAAGATCACCCCCAGGCTGTAGATGTCGGAGCGGGCATCCGCAGTCTGTCCCTGGCACTGCTCGGGGCTCATGTAGCGCGGGGTGGCGAATACCTCGCCGTGGCGCGTCAGGTTGGTGCTGCTGTCGATGTCGCGCGCCAGGCCGAAGTCGAGCAGCACCGCCAGGCCGTCCGACCTGAACATGATGTTCTGGGGCTTGAGGTCGCGGTGCACGATGCCGTGGGTGTGGATGGTGTCGAGCGCGCGCGCGACCTGCGAGACGATGCGCAGCGCCTCGAGCGACGGGATCCCTTCGTGGATGCGCACCGCGAGCGTGCCGCCGGTGAGGTACTCCATCACGATGTAGGGCCGCTCGGCGGCGAGTCCCTGGTCGTAGATGCGCACCACGTGCGGGTCGCGCAGCGCCGCCATCAGCTTGTATTCGCGCTCGAAGCGCTTGAGGAATACCTGGTCCTCGCGCAGGCTGCGGTCGAGCACCTTGATCGCCACCTGAAGGCCGTCCTGCTCGCGCTCGGCGAGGAACACCTCGGCCATGCCGCCCTTGCCGATCCTGGCGAGCAGCCGGTAGCCGGCGATGCGCATCCCCAGCTCCTCGCCCTTGACGCGCACCGTGTTGTCGATGCCGGGCACGCCGATCTTGCGCGCGTCGAGCTGCACGGTGCGCTGGAACGCGGCGCGCGCGGGCAGCTCGCCGGTGCGCTGCCGCGCGCGCTCGCGCAGCGCGTCCCTGAGCGCGAGTTCCAGCCGCCGCGAGGTGAGGTCGGCCTTGCGCAGGTAGTCGGTGGCGCCGGCCTTCATCGCCTTCACTGCCAGGTTCTCGCCGCCCTCGGAAGCCATCATGACCACCAGCGGCGCGTTCGGGTCCTGCCGGATCTGCGCCACCCACTCGGTGCCGTCCTCGCCGCAGGGGCGCGAGTCGATCAGCACCGCGTTGAAGGTGCCCCGCGCCACCTCGGCGCTCGGGTTGCCGCGCGTCCTCGGATCCCATTCCTCGGTCTCCGCGCCGGGCCAGCAGTCCCGCAACATGGTGGCGAGCGACCTGCGGAAGGGGCTGGATTCGTCGACGATCAGGAAGCGCATCGGTGCCCGGGCGGAAGTGCAGGCGTGCCCGCATTATGAAGCACCCGGCAGGACGGGGCGATAAGCCCTTGCCGCACCAGGACCTTTTTCACGGCTCGCGGCCGGCGCCGCGCCCTGGGCCGCGGCAAAGACCCTGGCGCCGGTCGGTTGATTGCTGACCGCCGGTCATTTAAGCTGCGAGCATAATGACTTCCGGTCAGTTACGCAGCAGGCGGGCGCGCGCGCCGGCGGACAAGTCCGAGCGCCGCGCGGCGATCGTGCGCGCCGCCGAGGCGCTGCTGCATCGCAATCCGGCAGCCGACTTCACCGTCGAGGCGCTCGCGCGCCGCGCAGGGCTGGCCAAGGGCACGGTGTATCTGTACTTCGGCAGCCGCGAGGAGGTGCTGCTCGCGCTGCACGAAAAGCAGATCCACGAGCTGTTCGACGTGCTCGAGCGCACGCTCGCCGCGCCGGGCGCGCACGCCGGCAGCGTGGTGCGCGCCGGGCTCGAGCACCACGCCTCGCACCCCGAGTTCTATCCCCTCGCCGGCAACTGCCGCGCGATGCTCGACAGCAACGTCTGCGAGCGGGCGGCGGTCGCGTTTCGCGCCGGCCTCGCGCAGCGCATCGCCGCCATCGGCGAGCGCATCGAGGCGCTGTACCCGGGGCTGCGGCGCGGCGAGGGGGCGGCGCTGCTCATGAACAGCTATGCCCTGATCATCGGGCTGTGGCAGCAGGCCGACACGCCGCGCGTGCTGCGGCGCGCGATGAAGCGGCCGGAGATGGCGATCTACCGCATCGATTTCCGCAGGCAGCTGGAGGCGGCGCTGCTCGACCTGTGGCAGAGCGCCGAGCGCCGCGGCGCAAGGAGGCAGCCATGAAGCGACTCATCGGGGTGCTTGCGCTCGCCGCGCTCGCCGCCTGCGGCAAGGCGCCCGATCCCAGGCCCGATGACGTGCGGCCGGTGCGCGTGATCAAGATCGGCCCGGCCGAGGCGAGGCGCTCCTTCGAGCTCGCGGGCGAGGTGCGGCCGCGCCACGAGACGCGGCTCGCGTTCCGCGTCGGCGGCAAGATCGTGGAGCGGATGGTGGAGGTCGGCAGCCGCGTCAAGGCCGGACAGCCGGTCGCGCGGCTCGATGCCGCGGACCTGGAGCTGGCGGTGGCGAGCGCCACCGCTCAGGTGGCGAGCCTGCAGGCCGAGCGCGACCTCGCCGCCGCCGACCATGCGCGCTACAAGGAGCTGCGGCAGAAGAACTTCATCAGCCAGGCGGAATACGACCGGCGCGCCAACGCGCACGCGACCTCCGAGGCCCGGCTGGAGGCCGCGCGCGCGCAGCTGCGGCAGGCGTCCAATCAGGCGGGCTATGCGCTGCTCGCCGCAGACACCGACGGCGTGATCACGGCGCTCGAGGCGGAGGCAGGGCAGGTGGTCGCCGCCGGCCAGACGGTGGCGCGCCTTGCGCGCCCCGGCGAGAAAGAGGTCCTGATCGCGGTGCCCGAGTCGCAGCGCGAGTTCGTGGAGCGCGCGAGCAGCTTCGCCGTGAGCCTGAGCGCGGTGCCCGGCAAGGCGTGGAACGGCAGGCTGCGCGAGCTCTCGCCCGCGGCCGACCCGGCGGCGCGCACCTACGCCGCGCGCGTCACGGTGCTCGAGCCCGGCCCCGAGGTGGAGCTCGGCATGAGCGCGCGCGTGACGGCGAGCGCCAACGGCGGCGCGCCGAGGATAGAGGTGCCGGTCGCTGCGCTGCACGCGAAGGGCGACCAGCCGCAGGTGTTCGTGGTGCAGGGCGGCGACACCGTGCAGCCGCGCGCGGTCAAGACCGGCGGCATCTCCGGCGACCGGGTGGTGGTCGAGTCCGGCCTCGCGCCAGGGGACGTGGTGGTCGCCGCGGGTGCCTCGCTGCTGCGCCCCGGGCAAAAAGTGCGCGTCCTCGATGGCAAGTAAGCAAGACGCGATCGCGGGCTGAGCGGCCCGCGGGCGCCGCGAAATCATGGAGCACAAGTTCAATCTCTCGGCGGCGGCGCTCAGGCACCGGCAGCTGACGCTGTTCTTCCTCGTGGTGATCGCGCTGGGCGGCATTGCCGCCTACTTCCAGCTCGGGCAGCGCGAGGACCCCGACTTCACCTTCCGCGCCATGGTGATCCGCACGCTCTGGCCCGGGGCCACCGCCGAGCAGGTCGACCGCCAGGTCACCGACCGCATCGAGAAGAAGCTGCAGGAGACGCCCTACTACAAGTGGACCCACAGCCATTCCAAGCCCGGCGAGTCGCTGATCGTGCTGGAGCTGCTCGACACCGCCCCGGCGCGCGAGGTGCCGGCGATCTGGTACCAGGTGCGCAAGAAGCTCGGCGACATCCGCCATACGCTGCCGCCCGAGGCGCTGGGGCCGTTCTTCAACGACGAGTTCGGCGACGTCTTCGGCTCGATCTACGCCTTCACCGCCGACGGCTTCACGCTCTCGGAGCTGCGCGACTACGTCGAGCGCGCGCGCCAGCAGGTGCTGCGGCTGCCCAACGTCGCCAAGGCCGAGCTCGTCGGCGTGCAGGACGACCGCATCTTCGTAGAGATATCCTCCAAGCGCATCGCGGCGCTGGGGCTCGACCCGCAGCAGATCGGGCAGGCGCTCGCGGCGCAAAACGCGATCGTGCCGCCGGGCACGGTCGAGACGGCGCAGAACTCGGTGGCGCTGCGCGTCACCGGCCAGCTCGATTCGGTGCAGGCGGTGTCGGACCTGCTGCTGCGCGCCGGCGGCCAGACCTTCCGCCTCGGCGACATCGCGCAGGTGAGCCGCGGCTTCGCCGACCCGCCGGTGATGACCATGCGCTTCAAGGGGCGCGAGGCGATCGGCCTCGCGGTATCGATGGTGCGGGACGGCGACGTCCTCAAGCTCGGTCGCGACCTGCAGGCCGCGATGCAGCGCCTGAGGGCAGAGCTGCCCGTGGGCATCGAGTTCGAGCAGGTGTCGGACCAGCCCGGGGTGGTGCAGCGCGCGGTGGGCGAGTTCATGAGGTCGCTCGCCGAGGCGGTGGCGATCGTGCTGCTGATCTCGTTCGTCACGCTCGGCGTGCGCACGGGACTGGTGGTCGCGCTCACGATACCGCTGGTGCTCGCCGCCACGTTCTTCGCCATGCGCTGGTTCGGCATCGACTTGCACCGCGTCTCGACCGGAGCGCTGATCATTGCGCTGGGGCTGCTGGTGGACGACGCCATCATCGCGGTCGAGATGATGCACAGGAAGCTCGAGGAGGGCTTCGACAAGCTGCGCGCGGCGACCTTCGCCTACACCTCGACCGCGTTCCCGATGCTCTCGGGCACGCTAATCATGGCGGCGGGCTTCCTGCCGATCGCCACCGCCAAGTCCACCACCGGCGAGTACACCTTCAGCATCTTCGCGGTGACCACCATCGCGCTGGTCATCTCCTGGTTCGCGGCGGTGATCGCCACGCCCTTCATCGGCGCCTACCTGCTGAAGGAGCACCGGGTCGCCGGCGGCGAGGAGCTGCACGACGTGTTCGCGACGCCGTTCTACCGGCGGCTGCGCGGCGTCATCGAATGGTGCGTCGAGCACCGCTGGCGCACCATCGCGGTCACCGTCGCCACGCTCGCGCTCGGCATCGCCGGCATGGGACTGACGGAAAAGCAGTTCTTCCCCTCGTCCAACCGCGTCGAGCTGATGGTGGACCTGTGGCTGCCCGAGGGGTCCTCGATCCGGGCCAGCGAGCGCGAGGCGAAGAGGGTCGAATCGCTGCTCGCGGGCGACCCGGACGTCGCGAGCTACGTCACCTACGTCGGCAACGGCTCGCCGAGGTTCTTCCTGTCGCTCGACCAGCAGCTGTTCCGCGCCAACTTCGCGCAGCTGATCGTGCTCACGCGCGACGTCGCGGCGCGCGAGCGCGTGCTGGCGCGCATGCGCAAGTCGCTCGCCGAGGACTTCCCGGGCGTGCGCACCCGCGTGCAGCGCGTTCCGCTCGGGCCGCCGGTCAACTACCCGGTGCAGTTCCGAGTCATCGGCGAGGACCCGGCCACGCTCAAGGCGATCGCGGAGCGCGTGGCGGACAGGATGCGCGCCAATCCCCATACGGTGGACACGCACCTCAACTGGGGCGACCGGGTGCTCGCGCTGCGCGCCGAAGTGGACCAGGACCGCGCGCGGGCGCTCGGCGTGTCCTCGCAGTCGGTGTCGCGCGCGGTGGCGGCGGTGGTCTCGGGCGTGGCGATCGGCCAGTACCGCGAGGGCGACCGCCTGATCGAAGTCGTGCTGCGCGCGCCGCCCGGGGAACGCGCCTCGCTCGCGGCCCTTGGCGAGCTGGCGGTGCCCTCGGCGAGCGGCCGCAGCGTGCCGCTCGCGCAGGTGGCCCGCGTGCAGGAGGTGCTGGAAGAGCCGATCCTGTGGCGCCGCAGCCGCGAGCTCGCGCTCTGGGCGCGCGCCGACATCTTGGACGGCGTGCAGGCGCCGGATGTCACCATGGCGATCGAGCCGTCGCTGGCGGAGATCAGGAAGAGCCTCCCGCCCGGCTACCGCATCGAGGCGGGCGGCGCCTGGGAGGAGAACACCAAGGCGCAGTCCTCGATCGCCGCCGGCATGCCGATGACGCTCGCGGTGGTGCTCGCGCTGCTCATGCTGCAGCTCAAGAGCTTCTCGCGCAGCTTCATGGTGCTCGCCACCGCGCCGCTCGGCATCGTGGGCGTGGCGCTCGCGCTGCTGGTGTTCGGCAAGCCCTTCGGGTTCGTGGCGATGCTGGGCGCGATCGCGCTCGCCGGCATGATCATGCGCAACACCGTGATCCTGGTGGACCAGATCGAGCAGGACATCGCCGCCGGGCACCCGGTCTGGGTGGCGATCCGCGAGGCCGCGGTGAGGCGCTTCCGACCGATCGTGCTCACCGCTGCGGCGGCGATGCTGGCGATGCTGCCGCTCACGCGCAGCGTGCTGTGGGGGCCGATGGCCTACGCCATCATGGGCGGGCTGCTGACCGCGACCGCGCTCACGATCCTGTTCGTGCCGGCGCTGTACGCGGCGTGGTTCCGCGTGAAGCGGCCGCCTCCGGCGGAGTGAGGCGGGCGCAGCACGGCGAAGTGTAAAGGCAGACTTTACACTTCGCGGCCCGGCGGCCGGGTCACTCCGCGGCGATCAGGCCGGCGAGGCGCTCGGGGTCGGCGCGCAGCGTGTCGGAGGCGCCGTCGTAGACGATGCGGCCCTTGTCCATCACCACGGTGCGCTCGGAGAATTCGAGCGCCACGCGGCTGTTCTGCTCCACCAGCAGGATCGCCATGCCGCCCTCGTCGCGCAGCCGCGCCAGCACCTTGACCAGCGCCTGCACGATCACCGGCGCGAGCCCCTCGGTGGGCTCGTCCATGAGCAGCACCCTCGGGTTGGTGAGCAGGGCGCGGGCGATGGCGAGCATCTGCTGCTCGCCGCCCGAGAGCTGGCTGCCGGCGTTCTGCAGGCGCTCGCGCAGCTGCGGAAACAGGGCGAACACGCGCGCCAGGTCCCAGGGGCCGGGCCGGGCGCCGAGCTCCAGGTTCTCGCGCACCGTGAGCGAGGGGAAGATCTCGCGCTCCTGCGGCACGTGGCCCAGGCCCGCGAGCGCGCGGCGGTGCACGGGCGAGGCCTCGATGCGGCCGCCGCCGAGCGCGATCTCGCCGGCGTGCAGCGTGGTGTGGCCCATGACGGTCGCGAGCAGCGTCGACTTGCCGACGCCGTTGCGGCCGATCAGGCTCAGGCTCTCGCCCTCGCTGAGCGCGAGGTCGATGCCCTCGAGCACGTGCGTCTCGCCGTAGCCCGCCGAAACGCCGCGCAGCCTCAGGGCTTCAGGCATCGAGCACGCTCCCGAGGTAGACGGCGCGCACGTCGCGGTTGGCCGCGATCTCCTCGGGCGCGCCTTCGGCGAACAGCGCGCCGCTCACCAGCACCGTGATGCGCTCGGCGAAGCGGAACACGAGGTCCATGTCGTGCTCGATGATGAGCACCGCGATCTCCGCGGCCAGGGCGGCGATCGCGTCCAGGATGATGTGGCTCTCGGCGCTCGGCACGCCCGCCGCCGGCTCGTCGAGCAGCAGCACGCGCGGCTCCAGGCCGAGCGCGATCGCGATCTCCACCAGCCGCTGCCGGCCGTAGGGCAGCTCGCCGACGCGCCGGCCCGCGTCGCCGCCGAGGCGCATCGCCTCCAGCAGCCGCTCGGCCTCGGCGAGCACGTCTGCGCGCCGCCCGGCGGGGCGCCACATCGAGCCCCCGGCGCCGAGGCGCTCGGCGACCGCGATGCACACGTTCTCCAGCACCGTCAGCCCGCGAAACAGCTGATTGATCTGGAAGGTGCGCGCGATGCCGCGCTTGACGCGCTTCGCCTGCGCCAGCGCGGTCACGTCCTCGCCGTCGAGCAGCACGCGCCCGGCGCTCGGCGCGTGCAGGCCGGTGAGCAGGTTGATGAAGGTGGTCTTGCCGGCGCCGTTGGGGCCGATGAGCGCGTGGCGCGCGCCGCGCTCGAGGCGGAACGAGATGTCGCGCGCCACCTCCAGCGCGCCGAAGCTCTTGCACAGTCCCTGCGTCTCCAACAGGGCTCGGCTCATCGCGTCCCCTTGCGCCGCAGCCACTCGGCGCCGATTCCGAGGATGCCGTTGCGCGCGTAGAGCGCCACCGCGATCAGCATCAGGCCGACGCCGATCTGCCAGGCGGTCGGATAGGCCTTGGCGAGCGTGTGCTCGAGCAGCAGGTAGACCACCGCTCCCACGAAGGCGCCATAGAGGCGCCCGTGGCCGCCGAGGATCAGCACGATCATCACGCCCGCGGCGCGCTCCAGGCCCAGCGCCGCCAGGTTGACGAAGGCGTTGGTCTGGGTGAACAGGCCGCCGGCGACGCCGGCGAGCGCCGCCGAGACGGTGTAGGCGATCACCAGCCGCGCGCGCACCGGCGCCCCCACCGCGTGCATGCGCAGCACGTTCTCGCGAATCCCGGTGAGGCTCTGGCCGAAGGGCGAGTAGACCACCCGCCGCACCGCCAGGAAGCAGACCAAGAGCACCGCGAGCGAATACACGTACTGCGAGCGGAAGTAGAGCGGGTCGAAGGCGAACATGCCGAGCAGCGGCGCGAACTTCAGCCCCGGCATGCCGTCGAAGCCGCCGGTGTAGCGCGAGGCCATGTTGGCGGCCTCCTCCAGCAGCGCCATGGTGCACAGCGTGAGCATCAGCAGCGTCAGTCCGTGCGTGCGCAGCAGCACCCAGCCGCTCGCGAGGCCGATGGCGGCGGCCACCAGCGCCGCGGCGGCGAGCCCCGAGATCGGCTCGGTCCAGCCCGCGTGCTGCGCGAGGATCCCCACGGTGTAGGCGCCGGCGCCGAAGAACGCGGCGTGCCCGAGCGTGATGATGCCGGCGTAGCCCAGCACCAGGTCGAGCGACAGCGCGAACAGCACCATGATCAGCAGCTGCGAGCCGAACGCGAGGTAGTTGGGGAAGGCGAAGAACGCCGCGATCGCCGCGAGCCAGGGCAGCAGCTCCCACCAGCGCAGCCGGTGGCGCTGCGCGAGCGCGAGCGCGGCGGGGTTGGCGCTCGCGGGCCCGCTCACGTGCCGCGCCTGCCGAAAAGCCCCTGCGGCCGCCACAGCAGCAGCACCAGCGTGAGCGCGTAGATGAACAGCGTCCCGCCCTTGGGAAAGTGGATCTTGAGCACGAAGTCGAGCACGCCGATGAGCAGCGCGGCGAAGAACACGCCGCTCACCTTGCCCAGTCCGCCGACCGCGACCACGATCAGGAAGTAGACCAGGTACCTCAGCGGATACTGCGGATCGAGCCCCAGGATCTCGGCGCCGAGGCCGCCGCCCACCGCCGCCAGGCCGCTGCCGATGGCGAAGGTGACGGTGAACAGGCGCCCCACGTCCACGCCGAGCGACTGCGCCATGCGCCGGTTGTCCACCGCGGCGCGGATGCGCGCGCCGTAGCGCGTGCGCTCGAAGCCGAGCCACAGCGCGAGCATCAGCGCGCAGCCGGCGGCGATCATGGCGAGGCTGTAGGTGCGGTACTTGATGACGCCGAGGTCGGTCTGGCCGCGCAGCCAGTCCGGCAGCTTGAGCGTCTGCGTCTCGGGGCCGACCGCGAGCGTGATCGAGGCGATCATCACGAACACCAGGCCGATCGTGAACAACACCTGGTCGAGCTCCGCGGCGCGGTACAGGCGCGCATACAGCAGCCGCTCGAGCGCGACCGACAATGCCGCGACCGCCGCGAAGCCGAGCGCGAGCGCCGGGAAGAACGACAGGCCCCAATGCTTCATCGCGAGCACGATGGCGTAGCCGCCCAGCATGGCGAAGCCGCCGTGCGCGAGGTTGACGAAGCCCATCA
>CAZVHU010000079.1:0-11606 GCA_964627075.1 uncultured Enterobacteriaceae bacterium
GGCCCGAGTTCGTGGTCAACGTGAAGGAGACGGGCAAGATCCTGATGGTGGACTACTCCGACCTCGGCAACATGAAGACCACCGAGATCGCCGCGGCGCGCTTCCTGCACGACGGCGGCTGGGACGCGACCAAGCGCTACTTCCTGGTGGCCGCCAACCAGTCGAACAAGGTCGCGGTGGTGGACACCAAGACCAACAAGCTCGCGGCGCTGGTGGACACGGGCAAGATCCCGCACCCCGGGCGCGGCGCCAACTTCAAGGACCCGAAGTTCGGGCCGGTGTGGGCCACCGGCCACCTGGGCGACGAGACCGTGGTGCTGATCGGCACCGATCCCGGGAAGAACAAGCAGCACGCCTGGAAGGTGGTGCGCACGCTGAAAGGCCAGGGCGGCGGCAACCTGTTCGTCAAGACCCATCCGAAGTCGTCGCACCTGTACGCGGACACGGCGCTCAACCCGGACGCCAAGATCTCGCAGTCGATCGCGGTCTGGGACCTGAAGAACCTGGACAAGCCGGCGCAGATCCTGCCGATCGCCGAGTGGTCCGGGATCAAGGACGGCGGCAGGCGCGTGGTGCAGCCCGAGTACAACAAGGCCGGCGACGAGGTCTGGTTCTCGGTATGGAACGGCAAGGAGCAGGAGTCGGCGATCGTGATCGTCGACGACAGGACGCTCAAGGTGAAGCACGTCATCAAGGACAAGCGCCTGGTGACGCCGACCGGCAAGTTCAACGTCTACAACACGCAGCACGACGTGTACTGAGATCCCGCGCACAAGGAGACGACGCATGACCGCAGTCCGCAGCACCCTGACGATCGCCGCGCTCGCCGCCAGCGCCCTGCTCGCCGCAGGCAGCGCGCAGGCGAGCGAGGACCTGGCGAAAAAGCACAACTGCCTCGCCTGCCACCAGGTCGACAAGAAGTCCGTCGGCCCGAGCTATAAGGACATCGCCAAGAAGTACAAGGGCCAGTCCGGGGTCGACGCCAAGCTCGCCGAGAAGGTGAAGAAGGGCGGCTCGGGCGTCTGGGGGCCGGTGCCGATGGCGCCCAACCCCGCGGTGCCCGACGGCGACATCAAGACGCTGGTAAGCTGGATCCTCGCCATGTAGAGAAGGAGGCCGCATGACCGCCCGGAGATTCGCTCTCGCTTCCGCCGCCGCGTTTGCCCTCGCCGTTCCGGGCATCGTCTCGGCGCAGTTCATCGCCGACGTCAAGGTCGAGCCGGCGCAGCTCAAGGTCGGGGAGACGGCGAAGATCACCGTCAACCTCGACCTCGGCAACCAGAAGCTGCCCAACTGCGGCCTGCGCCTGCATTACGGCGACGGCACGACGCAGGACTTCAAGCTCAACCAGGCGAAGGACTCGCCCTTGGTGACGACGCGCGCCTGGAGCAAGGCGGGCGAGTTCCGCGTCATGGCCGAGGGCAAGTCGCAGGGCCCGCTGCTCGCGGGCTGCGGCGGCAAGAACCAGGAGTTCTTCGTCAAGGTGCAGGCGCCCGCGCCGGCGGCGGCGCCGGCCAAGCCCGCCGCCGCGAGCGCGCCCATGCCCGCCTGCCCGGAGGGCTGGAAGCTCGATCCGAAATCGGTAAACAGGAAGACCGGCGCCTACACCTGCACCGCCAAGGCCGGCACCAGGCCGCCCGCGGCCAAGCTCGAGTGCCCGGGCGACACCGGCTATTTCGAGAACACCAAGCGCGGCCAGCTCGGCTGCCGCCTCTAGGGGACAGACTCCGATTTTTCCTGGTTCTCGCTTTTCGGGGCCTGTCCCCGGTTTTCGGCAAATCGGGCTCTGACCCCGATTTTCGACCAATCCACGGCATCGAGCGCGTTCTTCGCCACGAGGCCGAGGTCGGTGTCGCCCTCGATCACGAGGCGCCGGTTGAAGAACAGCGTGTCGGGATCGGCGCGCCTGAGCGCGAGCTCGGCGTAGCCCGAAACGGTCGAACGGATCGTCACGTCGGGAACTGCGCGCGATGCCCTGAACCCCGCCGGGCCGTAGCGCACCCTGACGCGGGCGCCGAGATCGCTCGCTTCCAGCGCGATCGTCTTGCCGCGCAGCGGCTCGAGCGCGCCGCGCGAGAGCAGCCCCGCGGAGACCGCGAAATCGAGCGCGAGCGCAAGCAGCTGCGCCGGCGGCGCTTCCGGCAGCATCGAGAACAGCCTCACTCCGCGCGCTCCAGCCCCGGCCGCCCGTGCCAGAAGCCGTTGCAGGACGGCGCGATGAGCGCCGGCTCCAGCCGCGCGGCGGCCGCCGCCGGATCCAGCGACCCGTCGCAGCATTCGCGCAGCGCGGCGAGCGCCTCCAGCGTGCCGCGCGACTGCGGGCTGACGCGCAGCACGCCGACGCCCGCCCCCCTGAGCGATGCCACGTCGCCCACCAGGCTGTAGACCAGCGCCGACTGCGTCTGCACGCCGTTCAGCGCGAGGAACGGCCGGCCCTCGCGCGTCGCGAGCGCCATGCCGTCGGGGTTCTCCAGGCAGCGCCAGGCGCACGATTCCTTCTGCAGCTTGTGGCGCCGCGCGGTGAAGCAGCGCGCGGAGAACGCGAGCGGCAGCCTGCCGTGGGCGAACACTTCGGCCTCGATCGGGGCGCCCGCCAGCACGCCCGCCACCATCTCGCGCGAGGTCTCGACCGGCGCCACCCAGCGCGTGGCGCCCAGCTCGCACAGCATCGCGAGCGACTGCGGGTTGTAGAGGTTGAGGTGCGGGCCGGCGACCCAGCCGCTCGCGCCCGCCAGCATGCGCACCGCGCCCATGTCGTTCGCCTCGACGCGATAGCGGCCGTTCCTCGCCACCCGGCGCACCAGCTTCAGGTCGCCCTCGCCCTCGGTGAGCGCCTGCGTCGAGAGCACCACCTCCTTGCCGTGCGCCTCGAGCAGCGCCGCGACCTCCAGCCAGTCCTCGAGGCGCATCTCCTGCCGGCGCGAGCAGACCACTTCGCCGAGGTAGATGGTGTCCGCCGGCGACCCGGCGATGGCGGCGTAGAACTCGAGCACCTGCGCGCGCGGCCAGCAGTAGAGCAGCGGCCCGAGCGCAAGCTTCATGCGGCGGTGCTCACTTCCACGGCCGGGAGAAGGCGCCCAGCGTGTGCTGGCTGCCCTCGGCGTGCCGGTCGAGGCCGGCCATCCACGCGGGGCGCGCGCGGAACGCCGAGCGCTCGCGCAACGCGGCATCGATCGCCTCGCGCCAGATGCGCGTCACCTGCGCGACGTACACGGGACTTCGCTGCCGGCCCTCGATCTTGACCGCGCGCACGCCGATCTCGAGGAATTGCGGCAGCAGCTCGATGGCGTTGAGGCTCGCCGGCTCCTCGATCGCGTAGTACTGCGCGCCTTCCACCTCGAAGCGCCCCTTGCACAGCGTCGGGTAGGCGGCGCGCTCGCCCGGCGCGTAGCGGTTGATCAGGATGCCGTTCAGCCGCGACTCGAGCCCGCGAGGCGTTTCCTGCCAGCGCACGGCGTGCCCCGGCGAGCACGCGCCCATGGTATTGGGCGAGCCGCCACAGGCGTAGGCCGAGAGCTGGCAGCGCCCCTCGACCATCACGCACAGGCCGCCGAAGCCGAACACCTCGATCTCGACCGACGTGTTGCGGATCACCTGCTCCACCTGCGCGAGCGACAGCACCCGCGGCAGCACCGCGCGCTTCACGCCGAAGCGCTCGCGGTAGAAGTTGATCGCCTCGTGGCTCGTTGCCGAGCCCTGTACCGAGAGGTGCAGCTCCAGCCCCGGGTGCGCGCGCCGCGCGTAGCCGAGCAGCCCGAGGTCGGCGACGATCACCGCGTCGGCCCCGGCGCGCGCGGCGAGGTCCACGGTCGCCGTCCAGCGCGGCCAGTTGTGCGCCTGCGGGTAGGTGTTGATCGCGACCACCACCTTGCGCCGGCGCGCGTGCGCATGGCGCAGTCCTTCGGCGAGCGCGGCGGCGTCGAAGTTGAGCCCTGTGAAGTTGCGCGCGTTGGTGTCGTCGCGCAGCCCGAGATAGACCCAGTCGGCGCCGTTGTCCACCGCCGCCTTGAGCGCGGGGAGGCTGCCGGCCGGGCACACCAGTTCCATGCGATGACCTTCCGCTCGGGAAAAACGACGAATTCTAGAAATCCCCGCGCGACGCATGCTTGAGGCATGTCAAGCTTTTGGCCCGCGCAAGCGAGGATACTTTCGCTTTTTCGCCGGCCTGGCGCGGAGCGACTTGCAAGCCTTGCGGATCCGGGGAATGGAAGCGCGGCCGCTGGTGCAGGGCGGAATGGGCGTGGGCGTGTCCGCGCACCGGCTCGCCGGCGCGGTGGCGCGCGAAGGCTGCGTCGGCACGATCTCCAGCGTGGACTTGAGGCGCCATCACCCGGACCTGATGCGCGCCACCGGCCGCTCGCGCGACAAGGCGGCGATCGACCAGGCGAACCTGGTGGCGCTCGACCGCGAGATCCACGCCGCGAAGGAGCTCGCGCGAGGCGAAGGCCTGGTGGCGGTGAACGTCATGCGCGCGGTGTCGCAGTACGCCGAACACGTGCGCCAGTCCTGCGCCAGCGGCGCCGACGCAATCGTGGTCGGTGCCGGGCTCGCCATGGACCTGCCGGAGCTCGCCGCCGACTGGCCGCGCGTCGCGCTGGTGCCGATCGTGTCGGAAGCGCGCGCCGCGGCGCTCATCGCGCGGCGCTGGCTGCGGCGCGGCCGGCCGCCCGACGCGATCGTGGTCGAGCATCCACGCTACGCCGGCGGGCACCTGGGCGCGACGCGCACCGACGAGGTGGGCGATGCGCGCTTCGATTTCGAGCGCGTGCTGCCCGAGATCCGCGCCGTACTGCGTGAGCTGGGCCTGGACGCGGACGCGGTCCCGCTGATCGCCGCCGGCGGCATCAATTCGCCCGAGCGCGTCGCCGCGGCACGCGCCGCGGGCGCCGACGCGGTCCAGGTCGGCACGCCCTTCGCCGTCGCCGAAGAGGGCGATGCGCACCCCAATTTCAAGCGCGTGCTCGCCGAGGCGCGACCCGAGGACATCGTGGTGTTCATGAGCGTCGCGGGCTTGCCGGCGCGCGCGGTGCGCACGCCGTGGCTCGCGGGCTACCTGGAAAAGGAGGAGGTGCTTCGGCGCCGGGCGAAGCCCCGCCGCCAGTGCACGCTCGCCTGGGACTGCCTCGTGCAGTGCGGCCTTCGCGACGGACTGCCGCGCGCCGGCCAGTTCTGCATCGACCACCACCTCGCCGCGGCGCTTCGCGGCGACACCGACCGGGGGCTGTTTTTCCGCGGCTCCGAGCCCCTGCCTTTCGGCGGGCAGACCCGCCCGGTACGCGACCTGGTTGCCCACCTGATCGGGGGCTGCCCCCCGGGAAAAGCACCCTAGACACCCGATCCGGGACGCCAACCCCCGGAAAAACGTGAAAAAATGCCCACGCACGTCACGCAAAGGGCGAAAATCGGACAATAAGATATTGACTCTCAATGGCTTACCCTTGCTTCGCCCTCGCGAACGGAGGTCTAATCACCCTGGGGGAGGTGCCCTAGGGGTGCTACAGACCGAACGCCGCAGTCCCGCGGTGGGAGCCTCCTTCACACTCTTTGACCAGGGAGGCAACCATGGAAGCACTTTTTTCCTTGAATTCCACCACCGCCCGCGGCGCGCCGCAGTTCGCGTCCATGCAGGCATCCGAGGCGCATGGCCCGGCCAACGTCGAGCGCCTGCCGTTCACGGTCCGCGTGGTGCGGCACGAGCAGCAGCTGTACAAGGCGGTGTCGATTCGCCAGCGTGCCTACGGGCGCCACATCCCGGCGCTGGGCGAGATGCTCAGGGCGCCCGAGGCCCTGGACCGCGATCCGGACAGCGTGATCCTGCTGGCGGAATCCCGGCTCGATGGCGAGCCGCTCGGCACGCTGCGCATCCAGACCAACCGCAGCCGTCCGCTCACGCTGGAGAGCTCGGTCGAGCTGCCCGAGTGGCTCCAGGGGCGCAGCCTCGCGGAAGCCACCCGTCTGGGCGTCGCCGAGGGACGCATCGGCCGCGTCGTGAAGACGATGCTGTTCAAGGCCTTCTACCAGTACTGCATCGCGGCCGACATCGACTGGCTCGTGATCGGCGCGCGCTCGCCGCTGGACCGCATGTACCAGGCGCTGCTGTTCCAGGACGTGTACCCGGGACAGGGCTACATCCCGCTCAAGCACGCCGGCAACCTGCCGCACCGCATCCTCGCGTTCGAAATGGCGACCGCAGAGGCGCGCTGGCGCGAGGCGAAGCACCCGCTGTTCGACCTGTTCGTCAACACCATCCATCCGGACCTCGAGCGCACGGCCGTCTCGCCTGCGCGCATCCCGCTGCAGCGGCAGCCGATGGCGCCGGTGGCACTTGCCGCGTAACGCGGAGGCCGCTGCAACAGGTAGCTGAAGGACCCAGGCCGTGAATCGCCATCCTCCCTGGCGGCGCGAGTTCCATTCCGCGATCGACGCGTTCATCTATGCGCTGTCGGTCTGGGGCGTGCCGCTGGTGATCGGCCTGGTAACCCTGGTCGCGCTACTGGCTTGGGACAGCCAGTACGAGGGGGCAAGCCCGGCACCGCTCGCGATCGCGGTGCTCGAGGAACGCGGCGCGGCGCTCGGCCCCGCAGAGGCCGCCGAGCGCCTGCGCGGCGCGCCGGCCGTGCAGTACCGCGACACGCAGCGCTCCGAGGCGCCGTTCTGGCTCGCGCCGCGCGGCGTCGACGGCCGCGGCGGCGAGCTCGAGCTGCCGTCGCGCCACGCGCTGCAGGTGGAATGCTGGGAAGCGCGCGCGTTCCAGTCCATCGGCCGCGCCGACCGCAGCGAGAGCTTCGGGCGCGTGCGGCCCGTGAAAGCGGGCTTCGCGATCTCGTTGGTGCCGGCCGATGCCGGCGACGCGCTGCTTTGCCGGGCGAGCTTCGCCGGGCCCGCGCGCATCACCGCGCAGCAGTGGCCCGAAGGCCAGCTCGCGGCATCGTCCGAGGAATACCACCGCAACGCCGGCCTGCTGGAAGGCGGCCTGCTGGTGCTCGCCGCGTTCGTGCTGGTCACCGCCGCGATCAATCGCGAGTGGCTGCACGTGCTGCTCGCGGCGTGGCTGCTCGCCAGCTTGCGCCTGGGCGCGCTGTCGGCGGGCTGGGACACGCAGTGGCTCGGGCGCTCGGTGCCGCCCGACTGGATCCTGCTCGCGCGCAAGCTCACCATCGCGGTCTATTTCACGCTCACCTACGCGCTGTTCGCGCGCCTGTTCCGCGACGACCTGCGCAAGGTCGTCGGCAGCGGCTGGCTGCTTGGCCTTGCGCAATGGTCCTGCGTGGTGATCCTCGCCGCCGCGTTCGCGCTGCCTTTCGCCCAGTTCCTGCCGGTGATGTGGGGCACCGTCGGGGTCGGAATCGCGGTGATCGTTTTCCTGCTCGCGCGCATGCTCATGGTGACGCGCTCGGCGGTCGCGATGTGGTACTCGGCCTCGCTCGCCATCATCCTGCTCGCCGGCATCTACGAGGTGCTCGCCGCGGCGCTCGGCGTCAAGCTGCTGATCGGCGCGGTGAACCACGTCACTGCGGCGCTGTCCTCGGGCCTGCTGTGCGCGCTCGCCATCGCGGAGCAGATGCGCCAGGAGCGCCTGGAGCGCGTCCAAGCGCAAGCCGCGCTCAAGAACGCCTACGAGGCGATCCCGATCGGGCTTTTCACGGTGTCGCGCGACGGCAGCTTCGAGCGCAGCAACCCGGCCCTGGAGACGATGCTCGGCGCAGCGCCGGACGGCGAGCGGCGCAGCTGGCGCGACCATTTCGAGCCCGGCTCGTGGGACCGGTTGCTCGACCTCGTGCGCGGCGGCCCGGGCGGCGAGCTCGAGGTGCGAAGCGCGCCGCGCGCCGGCGAGCCGGCGCGCGTGTACCACGTCAAGGCGGCGCTCACCGGCGACCGCATCGAGGGCTCGCTGCAGGACTTCACCGAGCGCAACGCCGCCACCGAGGCGCTGCGGTTCCTGGCCGAGAACGATCCGCTCACCGGCGTGCTCAACCGGCGCGGCGTGGAGAACGTCCTCGCGCAGGCGACCGATGAAGCCGCCGCCGGGCGGCCGCTCGCGGTCGCGTACCTCGACCTCGACCGCTTCAAGCTGATCAACGACCTGTTCGGCCACGTCGCGGGCGACGAGGTGCTGCGCCAGACCTGCCGGCGCATCGAGGGGCTGCTCGCCGAGGGGCACGCGCTCGGCCGGGTCGGCGGCGACGAGTTCGTGATCGTGTTCCGCGGCGCGCCGGTCGGCGCCGCCGCCGCGATCTGCCGCGGCATCGTCGAGTCGGTCGGCGGCAACGCCTTCCAGACCGGCGACAAGGCGTTCCAGGTGCGCATCTCGATCGGCCTGGTGGAGGTCGCCGGGCCGCTGCCGGTGAAGGACGCAATCTCGCTCGCCGACCGCGCCTGCCGCGCCGCCAAGGCCGGCGCCGGCGAAGGGCTGGTGGTCTACCAGCGCGGCGCGCGCGAGTTCCGCGACCGCGAGCAGGAGCTGCGCCTGGTCGAGCGCCTCGGTGCAGGCATGGCGCCCGAGGGCCTGTTCCTCATGATGCAGCCGATCATGTCGCTGCGCGCGCCCTACGGGTCGCTCGACTTCGAGGTGCTGGTGCGCATGCGCGAGGGCGACGGCTCGGTGACGCCGGCGGGCGTGATCATCGCCGCCGCCGAGAACAACGGCCGCGCCGCGGTGATCGACCGCTGGGTGCTCGCCAACACGCTGAAGTGGCTCGAGCGCCATCACGAGGCGCTCGCCAGCACGCGCTTCGTCACCATGAACCTGTCGGGCGCGTCGCTCAACGACGAAAAATTCGTGCAGGACGCGTTCGCCATGCTGCGCGAGCACCCGCGCGCGGTGCAGCGCCTGTGCGTCGAGATCACCGAGGGCGTGGCGCTGCACGACCTGGACAACACCCGCCGCTTCATCGACCGGGTGCGCGGCTACGGGGCGCGCCTGGCGCTGGACGACTTCGGCGCGGGCTACACCTCGTTCTCGTACTTGAAGGAGCTGCCCGCCGACGCGCTCAAGATCGACGGCAGCTTCATCAAGGGGGTGAACGCGCACCCCGCCAACCTCGCCATCGTCGAGGCGATCGTCGAGCTGGGGCGCAACTTCGGCATGCAGACCATCGCCGAGTGGGCCGAGGACCGCGCCACGGTCGAGTCGCTGGCGCAGATCGGGGTGGACTACGTGCAGGGCTACGCCATCGCGCGGCCTCAGGAGTCCGCGAAATTGCTCGGCGCGGCGAGCGCGGCGAGCTTCATCACCGACCCCGAGGTGCTGCGCTACGTCAGCGAGACGCTCGCGCCCTCGCGCGCGCTGGAGAGCTGGGAGCCGCCCGCCGACTCGATGCGCAGCGGGATGCACTGAGCGCACCCTGCCGTCGTTCCCGCTGAAGCGGGAACCCGCCAAAATCGGGGACAGACCCGAAAAGCGAGAACCAAGAAGATTCGGGGTCTGTCCCCATCGGGGTCTGTCCCCTAGCCGCGCAGGCGCTCGATGCTCGGGATCCTGATGGTGCGGCCCTCGACCTCGATGGTGCCGGCGGCGGCGAGGTCGTGCAGGATGCGCGAGAAGTGCTCCGGGGTCATGTTCAGGCGCGAGGCGATCACGCTCTTGCCCGCCGACAGGTTGACCGACACCGGCTCGCCGTTGCCGCCCGCGCCGTCGGGCACGTCCGCCAGCAGGTAGCCCACCACGCGCTCGGTGCCCGAGCGCAGCGTGTAGGCCTCGACGTCGCGCACCAGGCCGTGCAGCTTTCGCGACAGCCCCGCGAGCATGCGGCGGGCGAAGCCCGGATCTCGCGCCAGGCCCTCGAACACCGCCTGCCGCGACACGTGCAGCAGCATCGAGTCGGCGAGCGCCTGGGCGGTGACGATGTAGGGCTTCTCCAGGAACATCAGCGCCTCGCCGAAGCTCTGCCCCGGGCGGATGATCTCGATCACCTTCTCCACGCCCTGCGGCGAGGTGAAGCCGAGCTTCACCTGCCCGTAGACCACGAGGTGAAAGCCCGTGCACGGGTCGCCCGCGCGCACGATGGTCTCGCCCTTGGCGGCGTGCGAGGGCAGCGTGCCCCGCGCGATGAGATCCAGCTCCTCGGCGCTCAGGCCGCTGAACATCGGCAGGTTGGCGAGGAACGCCTGCACCCGGATCTGCGAGGGGCGCGCGCGGCGCGCGCCTTCGTTGGCGCGTTCCATCAATGGCTCGTCCCGTCCGAGCGCGTGATCTTGTTGTGCACGTTGTACTTTCCCGAGGGCTTCTTCATCGGCAGGCGCTTCACGAGCTCGAAGCTCGCGGCGTCGTAAACGAGCAGCTCGCCGTCCATCTCCCACACCGACACCAGCGCGTGCCGGCCGTCGGCGGAGAACTCGACGTGCGCCGTGGTCCTGCCCGGCGCCGGCCGCAGCTCCTTCACCACCTCGAGCGTGCGCTTGTCGATCACCTGCATCGTGTCCTTGTGCTTGCTGCTGAAGGCGTCCACCCAGGCGTAGGGCGTGTTCTCGTGGCTGCGCAGGAAGAAGCCGGGGCCGCGCGTCGGGATCTGCTTCACGAGCTTCCAGTCCTTCACGTCGACCACCGTCACCAGCCCCTCGCGGAGGTTCGGCGTGGCCATCAGGCGCCGGCCGTCGCGCTCCCAGCTGATGCCCGAGCCCAAATGCGGCATGCCAGGCAGCTCGATCGAGGCGATGCGGCGGCGAACGTCGAGGTGAACGACCTGCGCCTTCGCCCCCTCGCGCGAGGCGCCCAGCAGCTCGCTGTAGTCCGGGGTGAAGAAGAAATCGTCCAGAAAGTCCTCCAGCACCGTGCGCCGCGGGTTGAGGAAGCCCGGCACGAACGCGCCTTCGCGGAAGCGGAAATCGTGGATCAGGCCGGCGGGAATGTCGGGTGCCTTCGGGTCGTAGGAGATCTCCCAGACCTCGCGCACGTCCTTCAGCGCCGCCACGAAGCTCCTGCGCGGCGCGGCGTCGTAGACCGCCGAGACCCGCGAGCTCGCCTTGCCCTCGCGGTCCCGCACCGGCATCAGCTTCACCGGCTGGAGGTCGGAGTCCAGGATCACCAGCGTGTGCGGCAGGTAGTTCGCCACCGCGACGAAGCGGCCGTCGCTGGAGGTCGCGATGTTGCGCGTGTTGAGGCCCGCGCGCACCTCCGCCACCATGCGCAGGTTCCACAGGTCGTACTTCTGCACCCAGCCGTCGCGCGAGCCGAAGTAGACATAGCGGCCGTCGGGCGAGAACTTCGGCCCGCCGTGCAGCGCGTAGCGCGTGGCGAAACGCACGAGCGGCTCGAAGCGCTCGCCGTCGAGGATCGTGGCGTGGTGGTCGCCCGTCTCCACCACCACGAAGAGCTTCATCGGGTCGGCCTTGTAGACCGGCCGCGGCGAGTCGGGCTTCCCGGCCGGATGTACGATATGGCTCGCGCGAATTTCGTCCAGCTCCCAGCGCGGCGCGACCGCAGGCCTGGCGTAGATGAACTCGACCAGCTCCTGCACCGCCGCGGCATCGAGCTTGTCGCCGAAGCCCTGCATCTGCGTGGCGATGCGGCCCTTGGCGATCACCTCGGCCGCCGCGGGGCGGCGCAGCCGCTCGAGGTTCTCCGGCAGCAGCGCCGGCCCCGTGCCGCCCAGGCGCTCGGCGCCGTG
>CAZVHU010000079.1:11616-14887 GCA_964627075.1 uncultured Enterobacteriaceae bacterium
TTCGCCGCCTGCTGCGTGGGTGCGGTCGCAACAGCCTGCTGCGCGGGCGCAGCCTCCGCAGCGAAGACAAGCGCGAGCGCAGCAATCAGCCGGCGCGCAGCCACGTCACGCCCTTTCCGCGGTACGCCAGCACCGGAACGCGCTCGGCACCCGGCGCGACGCCGATCTCCTCGTCGGTGAGATAGCACCCCGGGTCCTCTTCCCAGGCGTCGCCCGTCATCTGGCGCGCGCGCACGCGCGTGTTGCCGTTGCAGATCGCGAGGTGCGCGCAGGCACCGCAGCGCCCCTTCACCGGGCGCGGGTGCTGCTTCAAGCCCGCCATCACCGGGTCGCGCGTGTCCATCCAGATCTCCGAGAACGGCCGCTCGCGCACGTTGCCGAGCGTGTAGTCCCACCACATCGTGTCGGGATGCACGTTGCCGAGGTTGTCGATGTTGGCGACGTTGACGCCCGACGAATTGCCGCCCCAGGCGAGCAGGCGCTGCCGGGTGAAATCTTCCCGATCGGGAAGATTGCGCCGCACCCACTGCAGCAGCCACGGGCCGTCGGCGTCGTTGTTGCCGGTTACGAACTCCTTGGCGAGCCCCCGCTTCTGGTAGTCCCAGCAGCGGTCGAACACCCGCTCCATGATCTCGCGCGTCAGCCGGTGCGCGGCGTCGCGCTCGCGGTTCCTGTTGCCGCGGCCGGCGTAGTTGAGGTGCGAGAGGTAGAACTTGTCGATGCGCTCGGCCTCCGCGAGGTCCATCAGGGCGTCGAGGTCGGCGGCGTTGTCCTGCGTGAGCGTGAAGCGCAACCCCACCTTGGCGCCGCGGTCGCGGCAGCGGCGGATGCCGGCGAGCGAGGCGTCGAAGGCGCCCGCCTTCCTGCGGAAGCGGTCGTGGCGCTCGCGCAGACCGTCGAGGCTGATGCCCACGTAGTCGAAGCCCGCGGCCGCGATGCGGTCGGCAGCGCGCTCGCAGATCAGTGTGCCGTTGGTGGAAAGCCCGGTATAGAAGCCCATCTTCTTCGCGCGCGCCGCGATCTCGAAGATGTCGCGCCGCAGCAGCGGCTCGCCGCCCGAGAGGATCAGCACCGGCACACCGAACGCCTTCAGGTCGTCCATGACGCCGAACACCTCGGCCGTGGACAACTCGCCCGGGAAGTCCACGTCGGCGGAGATCGAGTAGCAGTGAACGCAGGTCAGGTTGCAGCGCCGCACCAGGTTCCAGATCACCACTGGGCCGGAGGGCTTGCGGCACTCTCCGAGCGAGCCCGGAGACGCGATCTCCTGCATGAGGCGTGACACCCGAAACATGCGCCCATGCTAGAGGCCATGGTCCATGCGGGTTTGACCGCCATCAAACCTGCCACCAGCGGCGGCGAGTCCCACGCCCCTGGCCGGCGGTCGGCACCGGTTCCCCACCCCATTTGTCGGTCGGTTACCATGCGGGCCGTGCCGCTGCCCTCGCGCAAGCAGAAATTCCTCGATTCCGCCCTCCGCCTCGTGCAGGCGCGCGGCTTCGCGACCACGTCGCTCGATGCGATCTGCCACGATACCGGAACCACCAAGGGCGCGTTCTTCCATTATTTCCACGATAAGGACGAGCTGGGGCTCGAGCTGCTGAGCCATTTCCGCGACTCCGGCCGCAGTGCGCTGCGCGCAAGCGCGCACGCTGCCGAGCGAGACCCGCGGCGCCGCCTGCATTGCTACCTCGAGCACCTGGAAGCGATGTACGCCGACGACCCGCGCTTTCGCGATGGCTGCCTGTTCGCGATCTTCGCCTACGAGAACGCCGACCCGCACTCCCGCGTGCGCAGGTTGTGCGCCGCAGCAATCGCCGAATGGCTGGACGGGGCAGCCAGGGAATTGAACGAGATTTTTTCGTTGCTGCCGGTGCGACCCGCGGTGCGGCCGCGCGAGCTCGCCGAACTGCTGCTCGCCATCATCGAGGGGGCGTTGATTCTCAACCGCACGACCGGCGGCCGAGGAGCCCTGCGGCGCGCGCTCCGGCATTTCCGGCGCTACGCGGAAACGCTGGTGGCGGCGTAAGCAGACCCGGTTGACCCGCCGGCAGGCAAGGTCGTAGCATACCGCGCAGTACGGATCCACCCGAGGAGGAGTGACCATGACGCAGTTCCGGAAGACGCTTGCCGCGAGCGCCATCGCGGTCGCATTCTCGAGCGCGGCGCTCGCCGACGAAACCTGCAACTCGCCCTACACCACCCGCCTGATCAAGGGGCAGGAGGACTATGTCCACGTCTGGACGCTGGGCGCCGAGGGCGTCGGCGACGGCTCGGACAAGCTCGTCACCGTGGACGTCAATCCAAAGTCCAAGAGCTACGGCAAGGTCGTGCACACGCTCTCTGTGGGCGGCCGCGGCGAGGCGCACCACATGGGCTTCACCGATGACCGCAAGCACCTGTGGGCGGGCGGCCTCGACGACTCCAAGATCCACATCTTCGACGTCGGCACCGACCCGGCCAAGCCCAAGCTCGTCAAGACCATCACCGACCTGCCGGCGAAGACCGGCTTCGTGGGTCCCCACACCTTCTACGCCCTGCCCGGCCGGATGCTGATCCAGGCCCTGTCCAACAACAAGGACCACGGCGGCGCCACCGGCATGGCGGTCTACAACAACAAGGGCGAGTTCGTCGCCAAGTACGACATGCCCACGGGCGACGTGGGCGGCGTGAAAGGCGACGGCTACGGCTACGACCTCGCCATCAACCCGCAGAAGAACGTCCTGCTCACCTCCAGCTTCACCGGCTGGAACAACTACATGATGGACATGGGCAAGATGGTGAAGGACGGCGAGGCAATGAAGAAATTCGGCGGCACCATGGCCGCCTGGGACCTCAAGGCGATGAAGCCCAAGCAGGTATTCAGCGTGCCCGGCTCGCCGCTCGAGATCCGCTGGTCGCTCAACCCGAAGGACAACTGGGCGGTGGCCGCGACCGCGCTCACCTCGAAGATCTGGCTCATCAAGCCCGACGGCAAGGGGGGCTGGCAGGCAAAGGACGTCGCCACCATCGGAGACCCGGCCAAGATCCCGCTGCCGGTGGACATCTCGATCGCGGCCAACGGCAAGGGGCTGTGGGTCAACACCTTCATGGACGGCACGACGCGCTACTTCGACCTCTCGAACCCCGAGGCGCCGAAGGAGACCTACACCAAGAAGACCGGCAAGCAGATCAACATGATCTCGCAGAGCTGGGACGGCAAGCGCGTCTACATCACCTCGTCGCTGCTCGCCAACTGGGACAAGAAGGGCGAGGACAACGAGCAGTTCCT
>CAZVHU010000080.1:0-14758 GCA_964627075.1 uncultured Enterobacteriaceae bacterium
CGATCTCGCCGGTGATCGAGGCGCGCAGGCCCACCTTGCCGTGGATCGCGGGCGCCGTGAGCCCCTTCATGCCCTTTTCCAGCACGAAGCCGCGGATCGCGCCCTCGTCATCCTTCGCCCACACGACGAACACGTCGGCGATCGGCGAGTTGGAAATCCACATCTTGGAGCCGGTGAGGGCGTAGCCGCCTTTCGCCTTCTTCGCGCGCGTCACCATCGAGCCGGGGTCCGAGCCGTGGTTGGGCTCGGTCAGGCCGAAGCAGCCGATCCACTCGCCGCGCGCGAGCTTCGGCAGGTACTTCTGCCGCTGCGCCTCGGTGCCGAACTCGTAGATCGGCAGCATGACGAGCGACGACTGCACGCTCATCATCGATCGGTAGCCCGAGTCCACGCGCTCGACTTCGCGCGCGATCAGGCCGTAGCTCACGTAGCCCAGGCCCGGGCCGCCGTACTGCTGCGGGATGGTGGGGCCGAGCAGCCCCACTTCGCCCATCTCGCGGAAGATCGAGGCGTCGGTCCTCTCGTGGCGGAACGCTTCCAGCACGCGCGGCGCGAGCTTGTCCTGGCAATACGCCTGCGCGGCGTCGCGCACCATGCGCTCGTCTTCGGTCAGCTGGTCGCCGAGGCGCAGCGGGTCGTCCCAGGCGAATTGCGCCTTGCGGGCGGGCTTGAGCGGCGCGTTCATCGCGGTCTCCCTCTCAGTTCGCGCGTTCGAGGATCACGGCAAGGCCCTGGCCGACGCCGATGCACAGCGACACCGCGGCGTAGCGGCCGCCGGTCTCCTTCAACTGGCGCGACACGGTGAGCGCGAGGCGCGCGCCCGAGCAGCCGAGCGGGTGGCCGATGGCGATCGCGCCGCCATTGGGATTGACGCGCGGGTCCTTGAAGTCCACGTTCAGGAGCCTGAGGCACCCCAGCACCTGGCTTGCGAACGCCTCGTTGATCTCGATGATCTCCATGTCGTTCAGCTTCAGCCCGGCGCGCTCGAGCGCCTTGGGGATCGCGTAGGCGGGCCCCACGCCCATGATGCGCGGCTCGACCGCGGCGGAGGCCGCCGAAAGGATGCGTGCCATCGGCTTCTTGCCGTTCTTCTCGCCCCACTTGCGGCTCGCGATGACGAGGGCTGCCGCGCCGTCGTTCACGCCCGAGGCGTTGCCCGCGGTGACCACGCCGCCCTCGAAGAGGGGCTTCAACTTCGCCAGCGCTTCCATCGAGCTGTCGCGCCGCGGGTGCTCGTCGGCGCTGACCACCGCGGGCGGCGCGTCCTTCCTCTTCGCCGGCAGCGTGACGGGCTTGATCTCGCCCCTGTAGAAGCCCTCGGCCTCGGCCCTGGCGTACTTCTTCTGCGAGGCGAGCGCGAACTCGTCGGCCTGCTCGCGGCTGATGCCGAAGTCCCTGGCGACGTTGTCGCCGGTCTCGGGCATCGAGTGGTCGCCGTACATCTTCTTCATGCGCGGGTTGGTGAAGCGCGAGCCGATGGTGGTGTCGTACATCTTCACCTCGCGCGAGTAGGCCGATTCGGACTTGGCGATCACGTAGGGCGAGCGCGTCATGCTCTCGACGCCGCCGGCGATGTAGAGGTCGCCCTCGCCGCAGGAAATCGCCCGCGCGGCATCCGTCACCGCCTGCAGGCCCGAGGCGCAAAGGCGGTTCACCGTCACGCCCGGCGTGGTGGGCGGCAGGCCGGCCAGGCGCGCGGCGAAGCGCGCGACGTTCCTGCAGTCCTCGCCGGCCTGCGTCACGCAGCCCATGATCACGTCGCTGATCTCCTCGGGCTTGACCTGGTTGCGCTTGACGACTTCCGCGATCACCTCGCCTGCGAGGTCATCGGGGCGCACGCCGGCAAGCGCGCCGGCGTGGCGGCCGATGGGGGAGCGGAGTCCGTCGTAGATGTAGGCGTCGAGCATGGCAGGGCCTTCTGCGGAGTTCAGGAATCGGGGGTCAGCAAGGATACGCCGAGGCGCGCGCGGCGGCGCAGCCAGGGGCTCGCGCGGTAGCGCGGCTCTTGATGCAGGTCATGCATCGCATCGAGGACTGCGAGGATGCGGCCCGCGCCGACGGCGTCGCCCATCGCGAGCGGCCCGTGCGGGTAGCCCAGGCCCAGCATCACCGCCGAGTCCAGGTCCGTTGGCGTCGCGATCCTTTGCTGCACGATGTCGCAGCCGACGTTCACGATGTGCGCCACCACGCGCTGCGCCACGAAGCCGCAGGAGTCGCGGATGACGGAAACCGGAACGCCGTCGGAGGCGAGCAGGCCGTGCGCCGCGTCGCGCGCTTCGGGCCTGGTCACCGGCGTGGTCATGAGCGTCCGGCGCTTGGCGAAGCCGAAAAGCGGGTCCACCGCCACGGTGCGCGCGGGGTCGATGCCGAGCTCGAGCGCGGTCGTGGTCGCGTCTTTTCCCAGCGGCGCCACCATGCACACGGAATCCAACGAGGGTCTCGCCCCGCCCTCCACCTGCGCGCCGAGCTTCGACGCGAGCTCCTTCAGCGCCGGCGCGTCCGGCGCCACCCAGACCTTCTGCGCCCTGGCGCAAGGCGCCGCGGGCTCGGGGACCTTCTGCGCGATGCCGTCCTTGCCGTAGACGTACCAGCCTCGGCCGGTCTTTCGGCCCAGCAATCCGGCCGCGACGCGCGGGTCGCAGACGTAGGACGGCGCGTACTTGGGCTCGGCGTAGTACTGCTGGTAGAACGACTGCATCACGCCGTGCGCCACGTCGAGCCCCACCAGGTCGAGCAGGCCGAAGGGCCCGAGGCGAAAGCCCGCCGCCTCCACCAGGATGCGATCGATGGTCGCGAAGTCGGCTACGCCCTCGGCGTAGGTGCGCAGGCTCTCCGGGATGAACCCGCGGCCCGCGTGGTTGACGATGAAGCCCGGCGTGTCCTTGCAGCGCACCGGCTTGTGGCCGTAGCGCTTCGCGAGCGCGGTGAGCGCATCGCCCACCCACGGCTCGGTGAGCGTGCCGTCGACCACTTCCACGATCTTCATCACCGGCACCGGGTTGAAGAAGTGGTAGCCGGCGACGCGCTGCGGCCGCCTGCACGCCGCCGCCATCGCGGTGACCGAGAGCGACGAGGTGTTGGAGGCGAGAATGCAGTTCTCGTCCACCACGCCTTCGAGCGCGCGAAACAGCTCGCGCTTCGCCTCGAGCTTCTCCACGATCGCCTCGATCACCACGTGCGCGGGCTGCAGCGCGTCGAGCGCGTCCACGATCTCGATGCGGCCGAGCGCGGCGTCGATCTCACCTTGCGTGAGGCGGCCCTTCTCGGCGAGCTTGCCGAGGGCGTCGCCGATCGACTTCTTCGCGGCGCTCGCCGCGCCGGGCAGCGTGTCGAAAACCAGCGTGCGCACGCCGCACTGCGCCAGCACCTGCGCGATGCCGCGCCCCATGGTGCCGGTGCCGGCGACGCCGGCTACGAGGTCCTTGCGGTCCGCGTCCAGCATGTCCTCAGCCCGGGCCCGCGGCGACGCGCCCGCCTTCCTTGATCGGCGTGGCGAAGCGGTAATCGATGTCCCAGGGGAAATGGATCCACTTGTTCTGCTTGAATTCCTTGACGAAGGTATCCACGAACGGCCTTCCGGCGGGCTTGGCGTAGAGCGTGGCGAAGTGTGCCTTGGGAAGGAGCTTGCGCACCACCTGCGCGGTGCGCCCGGTGTCCACCAGGTCGTCGATCAGCAGCCAGCCTTCGCCGTCGTCGGCGATGCTCGCCTTGAGCACCTTGACCTCGCCCTGCACCTGTGCCGCGGCGCCGGGGGCGCCGGTGTCGTAGCTCGTCACGCACACCGTGTCCACCAGGTGGATTCCCAGCTCGCGCGCGACCAGCGCCGCGGGCACGAGCCCGCCGCGCGTCACCGCGATGATGCCCTTCCACGGGCTCTTGTCGTGCAGCACCTGCGAGAGATACCGCGTATCGCGGTGCAACTCGACCCAGGAGATGATGATCTCGTCTGCGTAGGGATTGTCTGCCATCGGGCTTGCGGCGCTGCTCCTGCAGGGCGTCCGGGGAATGTAGCGGAAAGCGCCTGCGGCGGGAAGGATGAGACCGGCCCGATTCGCAGGGCTATAATCGTCGCGTCCGACTTGGAGGAGGCGGCCATGAAGTACCGGAAGATCCTTCTTGCCTACAACGGCTCCCAGGAGGGCAAGCGCGCGCTCTTTGAGTGCGCCGACCTGGCGGGCTTCCTGCAAGCCGAGACGCACCTGCTCGCGGTGGCAAGCATGCCGCCGAGTCTGTTCCTCACCGAGGGCTTCGTGCCCGAGGAGCTGCTGGAGGAGGAGAAGAAGCGCACCCAGTCGGTGCTCGACGAGGGCATCAAGACGCTCACCGAGCGCGGCTTCAAGGCGAGCGGCCAGCTCGCGGTGGGCGAGCCGGTGGAGGAGATCTGCCGCGTCGCGAAGGAGGTCGGGGCGGACCTGATCGTGGTCGGTCACAACCAGAACACCTCCTGGGCGGCGCGCTGGTGGAAGGGGTCGGTGGGCGCCTCGCTGCTCGATTACGCGCCCTGCAGTATCCTGATCGCGCTATCCAAGACCTGAAATCACACGCGCTCGTAGCCGCCGCGGCGCTCGCCATGGCCGCCGCGCTGCTTCCCGCGCGTGCCGGCACGCTGCTCGCACAGGCGAAGCCAGCGCCTTCCGCGCCGCCGCAGGCGGCCCCCGGAAAGCCGCCCGCGAGCCCCCCGCCTCGGCGGGCCGACGGCCGCCAGTTCCGCGCCTTGCTCGAGGAAGCGCAGCGCGCCTACCAGCGCGGCGACTACCCGGCGACGCAGGCCGCGGCGCAGCGGCTGCTGGAGGAGGGCACGCGCGCCTTCGGCCCGAACCATCCCGATATCGCGGTGGCGCTCAACCTGCTCGGGGCGGCGAGCCTTCGCATGGGCCGGTTCGGCGAGGCCGAGGGGTATTTCCGCAGGATGCTCGCGATCTACGAGCGCGGGGTCGGCCCGGACCACGAGTTCACGGCCGCGGCGTTGAACAGCCTGGCGCTCGTGCTGGAGAAGCTCGGCGACTACCCGGGTGCCGAGACGCTGCTCAGGCGCGCGGTGGCGATCCTGGAAAAGAAGCTCGGGCGCGAGCACCCGGACACCGCGGTCGCGCTCTCCAACCTCGGGCGCGTGCTCGAGCAGCAGGGCAAGTTCGCCGACGCCGGCTCGCGCGCCGCGCCCGCGAAGCCGGCGCCGGGCGCGAAGCCGCCGGCGGACGACGGCGAAGCGGCGCGGCTCGCTGCGCGCGCCAGCGAAGCGCTGAGCCGCGGCCAGTACGCCGAGGCCGAAACGCTGCAGCACCAGGTGGTCGCGATCCACGACAAGACGCTCGGCGCCGAGCACCCGACCACGGCGACGAGCCTGTCCAATCTCGGCAACGTGCTCTACCTGCAGGGCAAGCACGCCGAGGCCGAGAAGGTCTACCAGCGCGCGCTCGCGATCCGCGAAAAGCAGCTCGGCGACAACCACCCCGATGTCGCCACCAGCCTCAACAACCTCGCCAACGCGCGCCAGGAACTCGGCCGCGACCAGCAGGTCGGGATCTCCGAGCAGCGCGCGCGCTTCGAGGCGGGCGGCCAGGTGGGCGCGCTGACCCAGGTGGAGGCGATGCGACGGCGCGCGCTCGCGATCCAGGAGCGCACCCTCGGCCGCGACAACCCGGCCACCGCCACCTCCCTGAACAACCTCGGCGTGACGCTCTCGCTGCGCGGAGACTTCGCGCAGGCCGAGACGATGCACCGCGCGGCGCTGGGCACCATGGAGAAGGTCTTCGGCGAGCAGCACCCCGAGACCGCGAGCGCGCTGACCGCGCTCTCCTTCGCGCTCGACCGCCAGGGCAAGATCGTGGACGCGGAGGCCTCCTACAAGCGCGCGGTCGGAATTTCGCGCAAGACCGGCAACCCGAGGAACCTGCTCATCAACGCCGCGCGGCTGGGGTCGATGCTCGCCACCCGCGGCCGCTACCGCGAGGCGCTGCCCTACTACAAGGAGGCGATCGAGACGCTCGATTTCCTGTACTCGCAGACGCGCGGCTATTCGGAGGAGACGCGCGCCGCGTTCCTTTCGCAGTTCTCGTCGATCTACCGCGAGACGATCCAGCTCCTCATCCGCCTGCACCGCGTCGCCGGCACGAGCGGCTTCGACCGCGAGGCGCTGGCGATCGCCTCGCGCAACCAGAGCCGAATCTTCACCGAGATGATGCGCCAGGCGGACGTCGCGCGCTTTTCCGGCGAGGCCGCTTTCGCGCGCCTGCGCGAGCGGCGCGACGGCCTGCAGGAGCGCCTCGCGCAGTTGCGCCAGGCGCGCGCCACGGTGCCGGTCACGCTCGCCAACGCCGCGGAGCGCGTCGCCGAGTTCGACGCCCGGATCGCGGCCGCGTCGAAGGACCTCGCCGCCGCCGAGGAGCAGCTCTGGCGCGACTACCCGCGCTTCATGGAGCTCGCCAACCCGCGGCCGGTGACGGTCGAGGACCTGCAGAAGCGCCTGCTCAAGGCCGACGAGGCGCTCGTGTCCTACGTGCTGCTGCCCGGAGAGACCGTGGTGTTCGCGATGACGAGCGAGCGCTTCTTCATGGCGGTGACGCCGGCGCGGCGCTCCGAGATCGCCTCGCGCGTGCTGCGCGTGAGGCGCGCGATCGAGAAGGTGGCGCTCGGCGAGTCGGTGCTGTTCCTGCGCGACATCGACCCGGACACGCTCTATTCCCTGCACAGGGACCTCGTGGCGCCGGTGTCCGGCGTGCTCGCCGGCAAGCAGAAGGTGTTCGTGGTGGCCGACGGGCCGCTGCAAACGGTGCCGTTCGAGTTCCTGCTCGCGCAATACACGCCCGGGCAGCGCGAGGCGTTCGAAGCGGCGCGCCGCGCCGCCGACGGCAGCGCCGAGCGGCCGTTCCTCGGCGAGTACGCGCCGCTCGAGTACCTCGGCAAGCGCCAGCAGTTCGCCTACCTGCCCAGCCTCGCCGCGCTCGCCTCGCAGCGCCTCTATCCCAAGACTGCCGCGCCGCAGCGGCATGAGCTGGTCGCGTTCGCCGACCCGGTGTTCGCGCCGGGTGCCGGGCGCGAGATGCCCGCGGCGACGCGCGACACGCTCGCGCAGCTCAACGTCGGCTTCGGGCGCACCGCGGCGGGCGCGCCGATCATCCCGCCGCTGCCGGAGACCGCCGACGAGGCGAAGGAGATCGCGGGCGTGCTGGGCGGCTCGAGCCGGCTCTACATCGGCGAGCAGGCGCAGGAGCGCGTCGCCAAGTCGGGCGAGCTGCGCGCGGCCCGGTTCGTGCTTTTCGCCACGCACGGCTTCCTCGGCGGCGAGTTCCTCGCGAGCGACCAACCCTTCGATCCCGCCGCGCCGCAGCGCCCGGCGGGCCGGCGGCAGGCGCAGCCCTCGCTCGCGCTGACGCTCGTCGGCGACCTCAAGGGCGAGGACGGGCTGCTCACCATGAAGGAGGTGATCGAGGACCTCGAGCTCAATGCGGAGCTGGTCGCGCTCTCGGCGTGCAACACCGCGGGCGAGTCGGTGCAGGCGAACAACGGCGAGGGTTTCGCGGGCCTGACGCGCGCCTTCATGTACGCCGGCGCGCGCGGGCTGTTGGTATCGCATTGGAGCGTGGACAGCCACTCGACGCGCGCGCTCATGACCGAGACCTTCCGCAACATCCGCAAGGGCATGCCGGGCCACGCCGCGGTGAGCGACGCGCAGCGCCAGCTGATCGGCGGGCGCTACACGAGCGGCGCCTTCCACTTCTCGCGCGCGCACCCGTTCTTCTGGGCGCCGTTCGTGTTCGTGGGCGACTGAAGGTGGCCGCCAGGCACCTGGTCCGGTTCGTCGCCGTGGTGGCGCTCGCCACCGCGTTCGCCGCCGGCATCGCCGGGACCATCTGGGGGCGCTCGGTAGAGAGCACCTACTACGACTACTGGCACCTGCTCGCCGGCAAGCGCTACGAGCCCAGGCACGCCGCGTTCGTGTCCATGGACGACGAGACGCTGGTGGCGCTCAAGGACGACCCGCTCGCCTTCTGGGCGCCGCACTTCGGAAGAGCGATGGACACGCTCACGCGCGCGGGCGCGAAGGCGGTGGGTCTCGACTTCATCTACCAGGTGAGCGCCGAGGCCTGGCTGAGGAAGCTCAATCTCCCCGACAGCGAGATCTCGCGCAATTACGACTCGCCCCTGCGCGCCGCGCTCGCCTCGGGGAACAAGATCCTGATCACGCACCTGGTCGAGATGAAGTCGGGGGAACTCGAGTTGCTCACGCCGCCGCTCGACCAGCTGCTGCTCCTGCCCGGCGGGCTGCACGACCTCGGCATCGCCAACCTGCACCCGGACGACGACAAGCACGTGCGGCGCTTCTACGCGGTGATGGACCCGGACCCGAAGAAGGCCGGCATCGGTTTCGGCATGCAGCTCGCGCTGCGCGGCGCGGGGCTCGACGCCGCGGCGAACGGCTGGGAGATCGGCGGCAAGCGCATCGAGCGCGAGGTCGTCCAGCGCCGCATCGGCTACACCGGCCCGCCGGGAACGGTGCCGACGGTCTCGATGAACGCGCTGCTGCAGCCCGACGCGCTCGACCGGCCCGAGGTGCGCGCGCTCAAGGGCAAGCTCGTCGTCATCGCCGCCAACAACGCGGGCACCTCCGACCTGCACTTCACGCCTTACTCGCGCGGCGCCACCGCCAACCAGATGGCGGGCGGCGAGATCCACGCCAACATCATCGAGACGATCCTCGGCGGCCGCTACCCGACTGCGCTCGCGCCCTGGGCGGAGATCGGGTACGTCGCGGCGCTGGTCGCGCTTGCCGCGCTCGCGTTCCTGCGGCTGGGCGTGGGGTGGGGCGCGGCCGCGGGCTTCGCGATCGGCGCCTGGCTCGCGGCGCCGGCGTATTTCGCGCTGAAGGCCGACATCGTGCTGCCGGTCGCCGAGCCGCAATTCGGCATCGCCGCGGCGTTCCTCATGGCGCTCGGGCTGCGGCTGACGGGCGAGGAGCGCGAGCGCGCGCGCATCCGGCAGATGTTCGGGCGCTACGTCTCCGACGAGGTGGTGACAAAGCTCCTGGAGGAGGGCAGGCGCCCGGACCTGGGCGGCGAGGCGCTCACGGTGACGGTGCTCTTTTCCGACATCCGCGGCTTCACCACGATCTCGGAGAAGCTCAGCGCGCACGAGGTGGTGGAGATGATCAACGCCTACTTCACGCGCGCGTGCGAGCCGATCCTGGAGCAGGGCGGCACGGTGGACAAGTACATCGGCGACGCGGTGATGGCGGTGTTCGGCTCGCCGGTGCGGCACCCGGACCACGCGCGCCGCGCGCTGCGCGCCGCCCTCGGCATGGCGCGCGAAGCCGAATCATTCAAGCAGTGGATGGCGCGGCGCTTTCCCGGGCGCGGGCTGGCCGAATTCAGGATCGGTATCGGATTGCACACCGGCGAGGCGGTGATCGGCGACATCGGCACGCCGAGGAGGAAGGAGTTCACGGCGATCGGCGATACCGTGAACGCGGCCTCGCGGCTGGAGGGCGTGACAAAGGACATGCGCATCACGATTGCCGCAAGTCAGGCGACGGTGCTTGCTGCAGGATCAGGCGTGCGGACCGGGCGCTCGCAGGAGGTCACCGTGAAGGGCAAGACGCAGGCCCTTCTGGTGCACGAGGTCCTCGGGCTGGACGGGCAAGCCTGATCGAGGAGCGACGCATGCGAAAGCAGGTGATGGCGGTTCTTCTGACGGCGAGCGGCGCGGCTTTCGCCGAGTAGCACCTCTACGACGAGATGAAATCCGTGGTTGCTGTACTGCGGCGCAAGCAGCCCGCGAGCGAGAACATAATGGCGCTCGAGAGCTGGCTGCAGCGCAGGACCGGACAGTGAGCGGGCACAGGTCACGCAATGACGGCTTTTCAAGCCGGATCAGTACGTTAGGCTCTGTCAGGCGTGACCTAATTCCTCCAGGGACTCGATGCGCGGAGCGTAATTTGGCAGCACGACGAAGAGCACGGGGACCGACATGAAATCCAGGGGACTGAGCAGGCTGCTGATGGCCGCGGCGCTCGCCGCCGCGACCGGCGCCTACGCCGCGAGCGACGTGGGCCTCATCAACCACCTGGCGGGCGAAGTCAGCTACTCGAGCGGCGCCGCCACTTCCAGGGCGCAGCCCTACATGAAGGTGCGCGAAGGCGACCGCTTCACCGTGCCCGCCGGCGCGCAGGTGCGCGTGGTCTACTTCCAGGGCGGGCGGCAGGAAACTTTCGCCGGCCCGGCTTCGTTCACCGCGGGCGGGCAGTCGAGCAGCGTGCAAAGCGGCTCCGCGCCGCAGGTGACGACGCTGCCGGCGGGCGTGCCGCAGAAAATCTCGCAGACGCCCGAGCTGATCCAGATCGCCAAGCTCGGCCGGGCCGGGGGCGTCGCGGTGCGCGGCGTCGGCGGCGAGCGCCGCCTCACCCCGCAGCAGCAAGCCGAGGTGCGCCAGGCGCGGCACATCTACCAGCAACTGCGCGCGAGCGCCGCGGCCGACGACATCACGCCCGAGCTCTACCTCTACTCGGTGCTGCAGGACCACCTGCTCTACGGCGAAATGAAGCCGGTGGTCGAGGAAATGGCGCGCCGGCAGCCCGACAGCGCCGACGTGGCCGAGCTGCGCGCCTACGTTAAGGCGAAGACCGAGTAGTCCTCCTCCCTCTCTCGGTTTCGCCAGGGCCCGCGCAAGCGGGCCTTTTTGTTCCTACAATCGGCGCCCTATGGAGAAATTCGGCGCCAAGGCGCTGCGCGGACGCCTCGAGGACGCGCGCATGCTCAAAGGGACCGGGCGCTACGTCTCGGACTGGAGCTTCCCCAACCAGGCCTACGGCCACTTCCTGCGCTCCGACAGGCCGCACGCCGAGATCGCGTCGCTCGAGGCCTCGGCGGCGCTCGCGATGCCCGGCGTGATCGCGGTGCTGACGGGCGACGACGTGGCGGCCGCCGGCCAGAAGCCGATGCCCGCAGCCGCGCCGATGAAGGGCCGCGGCGGCAAGGACCAGATCGTGCCGCCGCGCTATGCGCTCACGCGCGGCCGCGTGCGCTACGTCGGCGAGCCGATCGCGCTGGTGGTCGCGCAGTCCGCGGCGCAGGCGCAGGACGCCGCGGAAGCGATCGCGATCGAATACAACGACCTGCCGGCGGTGGTGAAGGCTTCCGATGCGCTCGCGCCCGGCGCGCCGCAATTGCACGAGCAGGCGCCGGGGAACCTGGTGCTCGATTTCGTCGGCGGCGACGAGGCGGCCACCAACGCCGCCTTCGCGCGCGCGGCGAAGGTGGTGAAGCTCGCGAGCTACCACACGCGAGTGGTCGGCAATCCCATGGAGCCGCGCGCCGCCACCGGCTCCTACGACGCCGCGGGCGACTTCTACACGCTGCACGCCACCACGCAGGGCGCGGGTCCCATGCGCCTGCAGGTGGGCGCGATGCTGGGCGTGCCGCCCGAGAAGGTTCGCATCGTTGCGGAAGAGGTGGGCGGCGGGTTCGGCGTGCGCTTCAACGCCTACCCGGAGTACGGCGCGCTGCTGCTCGCGGCGAAGAAGCTCGGCCGGCCGGTGAAGTGGGTCGCGACGCGCTCCGAGGTGTTCGTCGCGGACGAGCAGGCGCGCGACATCGATTGCCTGGGCGAGATCGCGCTGGATGCGCAGGCCCGCATCCTCGGCATGCGCTTCAATTACGTCTCGAACGTCGGCGCCTACCTCGCCTTCACGGGCTCGTTCATCAACACCGTGAACCTCGTCAACGTGGCGAGCGGCGTCTACGACGTGCAGGCGGTGCACGTGCAGGCGAAGCTCGTCCTCACGAACACGGTGCCCACGGCCGCCTATCGCGGCGCCGGGCGCCCCGTGGCGTCGTTCGCGCTCGAACGCCTCATCGACCAGGCGGCGCACGAGGCGGGCCTGGATCCTGCCGAGTTCCGCCGCCGCAACCTCGTGCCGAAGTCGAAGTTCCCCTACAGGATCGTCACGGGATTCGAATACGACTGCGGCGACTTCGAGGGCGTCCTGGAAAAGGCGCTGCGCGAATCGGACTGGAAGGGGTTCGAAGCGCGGCGCGCGGAATCGGCGAAGCGCGGCCGCCTGCGCGGGCGCGGCATCTCCACCTACATCGAGGCGAGCGCCGCCGGGGGCTTCGCGCCCTACGACCAGGCGCACATCACCTGGGAAAAAGACGGCACGGTCACCTTGCGCACCGCCTCGCACAACCACGGCCAGGGGCACGAGACCACGCTCGCGCAGGTGGTCTCGAGCGTGCTGGGCATCCCGGTGGAGTCGATCCGGCTGCGCACCTCGGAGCCGGACCATTTCATGACCGCGAACCCGACCGGCGGCTCGAGGACGCTTCTCGGCATCGGCAGCGCGATGCTCTTCGCTGCGCGCGAGATCGTCGAGAACGGCAAGCCGCTCGCCGCGGAGGAGCTGGAAAGCGCCGTCGCCGACATCGAGTTCGGCGAGGGCGCCTACCGCATCAAGGGCACCGACCGCGCGATCCCGATCACGGCGCTCGCAAGGAAATTCCCGGGCAAGCTCGACCTCGACTACAAGGAGCGGCCGAAAGTGCCGTCGACCTTTCCCAACGGCTGCCACGTGGCCGAAGTCGAGATCGAGCCCGAGACGGGCGACGTGGAGATCGTCTCTTACGTCGCGGTCGACGACGCCGGAACCATCGTCAACCACCAGATCGTCGAAGGCCAGATGCAGGGCGGCATCACGCAAGGAGCCGGTCATATCCTCGGCGAGCAGGCGGTGTACGACGGCTCGGGGCAGCTGCTCTCGGGCACCTTCATGGACTACCCGATGCCGCGCGCGGTGCTCGTCAACAATCTGCGGGTACTCGACCATCCGGTGCCGACCGCGACCAACCCGCTCGGCGCCAAGGGCGTTGGCGAGGCGGGGGTCACCGGCTCGATGCCGTGCATCATGAACGCGGTGCTCGACGCGCTGCGCCAGGCAGGCGTCACGCACTTCGACATGCCGGCGACGCCGCAGCGCGTCTGGGCTGCGCTGCAGGCGGCGAAGCAGGGCAGGCCGGGCGCGTTCGCCGTGGCGCAGCCCTGACGGGGAAGGCCGCGCGCGAGGGCTGCCGATTGCCCGCTCCAGCCGGCGGGCGTATCATCATCGCGTTCTGCCTAGTCAGGAGCGAGCGGTGGAGCGGATCGGGGTTTACGATGCGCGGGCGAGGTTCTCGGAGCTGATCGAGCGCGCGGCGGGGGGCGACGAAATCGTCATCACCCGGCGCGGCAAGCCCATCGTCAGGCTGGTTGCCGCCGGAACGGACCGCGGCGCAGCCGCGCGCCGGAGGGGTGCGGCGGTGAGGCGCATCGAAAAGCTGCGCGACGAGCTTGACATCCGCGGCGTAGACGTTCGCAGGCTGATCGCCGCCGGCCGGCGTTGATGCCGTTCGTCGTTGACGCGTCGGTGGCGGTGGCGTGGTTCGTCAGGAGCCAGGCGACGGAGTATGCAAATTCCCTCCTGCGTCGCGCGGCGCGCGAGCAGATTTGCGTGCCGGCGCTCTGGCACGCCGAATTCGGCAATGCGCTGCTCGTCCTGGCGCACCGGCGCAAGCTCCCACCCGAGCGCCTGAGCGACATCTTCGAGCAGATCGAGGCGCTCGAATTCGCCACCGATTCGGAGCCGCCCTCGGCGCGCGAGCTGGCGACCCTCGCGAAGCGCCTGTCGCTTTCCGCCTACGACGCCACTTACCTGGAGCTGGCGCTCCGGCTGCGAATACCGATCGCCGCGAGGGACGGGCCGCTTAGCAAGGCGGCGCCGCGCGCGGGCGTCGCGATCGCCTGACGGAGCCTTCGCGCCGGGCACGGTGGCGGTGCAGATTCGTACTGTAAAGTCGTGCTTTACATGTTGCGGATAAGCGCCCAGCCCCCCGATTTCCGGAAGGCGCAGATCGACGCCCTGCTGCTCAAGCTCCCCGGCGTGAGCGCGCGCAAGATCCACGGCCTCGACGCCTATTTCGTCAGCGACAGGATGTTCGCCTGCATCAGCGGCCGCGGCATCGGCCTGCGGCTGCCGGTCGCCACCGCGACCGGGCTGCAGTTCTCGCGCGACAACGTGTTCCCGTTCCAGCCGGGCGGCATCACGAGCACGCGGGAATGGATCCAGATCGAGCGCGCCGACGCGGCCGACTGCTCGGACGACCTCGAGCTGTTCGTGATCAATGGCCAGCTCGAAGCGCGTCGGGTTCTGCACCGGCAGCCAGCCGAGTTGCAGCCCGAGCTGCCGCGCCGCCGCGTGCGTCGCCTTGTGCTCGGCATGCCATCCCGGATGCCCCTGGTTTGCGATTGCGGCGAGCCGTGCAGCCCTCGGCGATCCGGCGACGGCTTTCGGCACGCGGGCGCACGGGTCCCCGCTTGCGCGGGGACGGCGATGGCCAAGAAACTCGGTGGACAGCCCGTGACGAGGTTGCGATCGCCCCGGGGCGATGTCGACGCGCGCAGCGCGCTCAGCGCTTGCGGCGCGCCGGCTTGCGCTCGGGTTTCGCCTCCGGCGCCATGAACTCGGCCGGATCGACGGGCCTGCCGAAGAAGTACCCCTGCGCCATGTCGCAGCCGTTCGCCGCAAGCACCTCCCGCTGCTCGCGCGTCTCGATGCCCTCGGCCACCACTTCCAGCTCCAGCCGGCGCGCGAGGTCGATCACCGCCCGGCTGATCGCCAGGTCGTCGCCGTCCGCCGGCAGGTTGCGCACGAAGCTGCGGTCGATCTTGAGGTTGTCGATCGGGAAGCGCTTGAGGTAGGCGAGCGAGGAGTAGCCGGTGCCGAAATCGTCGATCG
>CAZVHU010000081.1:0-14711 GCA_964627075.1 uncultured Enterobacteriaceae bacterium
GCGAGGTCGTGGATCGAGTAGCCGCGGTAGCGCAGCTCGCCCGCGCGGCCGTCGATGAAGCACACGCGCGAGCGGTCGAAGTAGACCTCCTTCAGGCCGCGGCGGATCTCGATCTTGTCGTCGGCCACGGCGTCACTTGCCGTAGAGCACGCCGGGAAGCCAGAGCGCGAGCTGCGGGAAGATCATCACCAGCGCGAGCCCGATCGCCTGCAGCACCATGAACTGGAGCATTCCCTTGTAGATGTCCGAGAGCTGCCATTGCGGCGCCACGCCCTTGAGGAAGTATGCCGAGAGCGCGACCGGCGGCGAGAGCCACGCGGTCTGCAGGTTGACCGCGATCAGGATGCCGAACCAGGTCACGTTGAACCCGAGCTCCTTCACCATCGGCAGCATGATCGGCAGGAAGATGAGCACGATCGGCACCCACTCCAGCGGCCAGGCGAGCAGGAAGATCACCACCATGAGCAGGATGAGGATCGCCATCGGCGGCAACTCCAGGCCGAGCAGCGCCTGCGTCATCATCATCGGCGTGCCCAGGCGCGAGAACACCGCGCCGAAGAAGTTGGAGGCCGCGACCAGGAACAGGATGAGGCACGACACCTCGAGCGTCTTCAGCACCGAGTCGTAGAGCAGCTTCCAGCTGAGCCTGTGATACACGATGGTGAGAAGCAGCGAGCCCGCCGCGCCGACCGCGGCGCCCTCGGTGGGCGTCGCGAAGCCGAACAGGATCGAGCCGAGCGACGCCAGCACCAGCACCGCGGGCGGAACCAGCCCCTGGAGGAACTCCTTCAGGATCTCGAGCTTCGATTCGGCGTGCTCGGCCTCGGGCAGCGCCGGCCCGAGCGCCGGGTCGAGGTAGCAGCGCACCATGGCGTAGAGCGTGTAGATGCCGGCGAGCGCGAGGCCCGGGATCACCGCCGCGGCGAACAGGTCCGTGACCGGCACGCCGATCACCGGCCCCATCACCACCAGCATCACCGAGGGCGGGATCAGGATGCCGAGCGTGCCGCCCGCGGTGATGATGCCGGCCGACATGCGCACGTCATAGCCGGAGCGGTCCATCGCCTTCGCCGCCATGATGCCGAGCAAGGTCACCGAAGCCCCCACGATGCCGGTCGCGGCAGCGAAGATCGTGGCGCAGAACATCACCGCGATGAACAGCGACCCGTGCACGCGCGCGAGCGCGAGCTGAACCGAGCGGAACAGGCGCTCGAGCAGCCCCGCCTGCTCGAGCAGCAGCCCCATGAAGACGAACAGCGGAACCGAGGCGAGGGTCTGCTCGCGCATCACCTGGAAGAACTGGAACACCATGAGGTGGAACACGGTGTCCCCGAACCCCGCGTAGCCGAACAGGATTCCCAGGATGATGAGCGTGAAGGCGATCGGGAACCCTACGAAGATGCCCGTCAGCAGCGCCGCGATCATCCAGACGCCGATGAATTCGCTGCTCATTGCGGCGTGTCGTGGCTGACGAGTTCCTCGAGCGTCCTGTGCACCACGAGCCAGCGTCCCGTGCGCAGCGCGTAGACGCACTTGAGGAACTCCGACACCCCCTGCAGGAGCAGCAGCGCCGCGGCGACCGGGATCACGGACTTCAGCGGATAGATGATCGGCATCCACGAGCTGCCGGCGGTGCGCTCGCCGCGCAGCCACGAGTTCCAGGCGAACTCGGCGCCCAGCCACAAGAAGACGGCGATGCCGGGGAAGAACAGCAGCAGGTAGCACAACGCATCCACCGTCGCCTGCGTCTTCACCGACCACTTCTGGTACAGGAAATCGGTGCGGATGTGCGCGCCGCGGTACAGCGTGTAGGCGGCGCCGAGCATGAACAGCGCGCCGTAGAGCATGTAGCTCAAGTCGTAGGCCCACTGCGTCGGGGTGGCGATGTAGCGGATCGCCACCTCGTAGGTCATCGTCGCGATGAGCGGCAGGACCAGCCAGGCGACGATGCGGCCCGACCACGCGCTCGCCGCGTCGATGGCGCGGATCGCCCGCTCGAGCCTCCCCGTTTGCGGTTGCATTGCGCGTCTCCCAAAAAAACAGGCGGCCGCGGGGCCGCCTGTGCGAGATGCCGTCGCGCCGGCGCTACTTCGCGCCCTTCAGGTAGGCGCCCGAGACCGAGGTGTTCAGCGTCTGGATGCTGTGCCAGTAGGGCACCACGTCCCTGGCGAACGCCGTCTGCGAGTCCAGCACCTTCTTGAAGAAGGGGTTCTTGGCCGCGTTCTCGTCCATCACCTTCTTGGTCGCCGCCATGAACGCCGGGAAGTAATCCGGCGGCGTCTCGTGCACCTGCACGCCGTGCTTGGCCTTCAACTCGATCAGCGCGAGCGCGTTGGCGCGGATGCGGTAGGCGACCGACTCGGTGAGCGAGGCGAGCGCCGCGCCCTCGAAGATCGCCTGCACGTCCTTGGGGAGCTTCCCCCAGAACGCCTTGTTGATGTAGACGTCGGCGTTCACGGTGTTCTGGTGCAGCCCCTGCAGGTAGTAGTGCTTGAACGCGCGGTGAAAGCCGTAGGCGAGGTCGGTCACCGGGCAGCACCACTCGGCCGCGTCGAGCACGCCGCGCTCGGCCGAGGGGATGATCTCGGCGCCGGGCAGCGCGATCGCCGTCACGCCCATCTCCTTGTAGATCGCGCCGGGAATGCCCGGGGGCGTGCGGAAGCGTTTCTTGCGCAGGTCGTCGAGGCTCTTGATCGGTTCCTTGAACCAGCCCAGCGCCTCCGGGCCGACCGGCTGCACCATGAAGCCGACCACGTTCATTTTCATGTGCTGGTCCCACATCTCGCGGTAGAGCTCCTTGCCGCCGCCTTCGAGGAACCAGGACACCCACGCCATCTGGTCCATCCCGAGGCCGGAGCCGCCCGAGGGCGAGCCGAAGAGCATCGCCGCCGGGTGCTTGCCCGACCAGTAGTGCGTCCAGGCGAAGCCCGACTCGACCAGGCCCTTGTCCACCGCGTCGAGGATTTCGAAGGCGCCGACCACTGCGCCGTCGGGCAGCACCTCGATCTTGAGGCGCCCGCCGGTCATGGCGTCCACGCGCTGGGAGAACTTCTGCATCATCTTGAACTCGTCGGCGGCTGCCGGGACCGCCATCTGCAGGCGCATGCGGAACGACTGCTGCGCTGCGGCATCGGTTGCGAACATCGCGCTGCCGGCGAGCATCGCTGCGGCGGCAGCGCCCGCCATAGTGGTCTTCATCCTGCTCAGCATGGTCTCCTCCCCTGGTTGACTGCGTTGCAACGCGAACATAGCACGGCCCCGCAGAGCTGGAATACTAGTTTCATCCCGCCGAGAAGCCCCCGTCCACGAAGATCGTCTGCCCGGTGACGTAGTCGGACGCGCGGCTGGCGAGGAAAATCGCGGTGCCGCGCAGGTCGGCAAGCTCCCCGTTGCGGCCGATGAAGGTGCGCTCGGCCATCGCCTTCCAGCGCGCCGGGTCGTTCGCCACCGGCGCAGTAAGCGGCGTGGCGAAGAAGCCCGGCGCGATGGCGTTGGCATTGATCCCGTGCTTCGACCAGGCTTCCGCCTGCGCGCGCGTCAATTGCGTGATGCCGCCCTTGGAGGCGCCGTAGGGACCCGAGTTGCCGAAGGCGCGCACGGACTGCAGCGAGGCGATGTTGATGATGCGGCCCCAGCGCTTGGCGATCATCACCGGGGCGAGCTTCTGCGCGAGGAAGAACGGCGCTTCGAGGTTCACCTTGAGCGTCGCGTCCCAGTCGGCGGCGCTGATCTCGAGCATCGGCTTCCTGATATTCACTCCCGCGGCCGAAACCAGGATGTCGGGCGCGCCGAAGAAGCCGGGCGCGCGCGCCGCGCAATCCGCGATCGCGCCGCGGTCGGCGAGGTCGCAGGCGATGCAAGCCGCGCTTCCTCCGTCCGACTCGATCTCGCGCTTCGCGGCCTCCAGCTCGGCCGCGCGCCGCGCCACCAGCACCAGCTTCGCCCCGGCCTCCGCATAGGCGTGCGCGATCGCCCGGCCGATGCCGGAGCTCGCGCCGGTGACGAGCGCGACGCGCCCATGCAGCGAGAACAGCTCGTCGAGGGTCAACTGCGCACCGGCTCGCCGAGATCGAACTTCTCGCCCGGGAAGTACTTCGCCAGCCGGTCGTCGGCGGTGCGCGCGTGCGCTTCCATGCCTTCCAGGCGCGAGATGCGCGCCGTGGACTGCGCGATCTGGCGGTTGGCCTCGCGGGTCATGCGCTGCCAGGTCACCGTCTTGATGAACTTGTGCACCGACAGCCCGCCCGAGTAGCGCGCTGCGCCCTTGGTGGGCAGGATGTGGTTGGGGCCCGAAGACTTGTCGCCGAACGCGACCGTGGTCTCCTCGCCAAGGAACAGCGACCCGTAGCAGGTGAGGTTGGCGAGCCACCAGTCGAGTTCGCGCGCATGCACTTCCAGGTGCTCGGCGGCATACCGGTCCGAGAGCTTCGCCGCCTCCTCGCGCGTCGCGCACAGCACCACCTCGCCGTAGTCGCGCCACGCCGCGCCCGCCGCATCGCGTGCGGTGGGCGGGAGCTTCTCGATCAGCGGCGGCACGCGGCGCATCACTTCTTCGGCGAGCGCGCGCGAGGTGGTGATGAGCCAGGCGGGGGACTCGTGGCCGTGCTCGGCTTGCCCCACGAGATCGCTCGCCACCACCGCGGGGTCGGCCGAATCGTCTGCGATCACGGCGATCTCGGTCGGGCCGGCGAAGACGTCGATGCCGACCTTGCCGAAGAGCATGCGCTTTGCTTCGGCCACGAACTTGTTGCCCGGGCCGACCACGATGTCTGCGGGCTTGCCGGTGAATAACCCGTAGGCGAGCGAGGCGATCGCCTGCACTCCGCCCAGCGCCAGGATCGCATCGGCGCCCGAGACCTTCATCGCGTAGAGGATCTGCGGGTGGATGCCCTCGCCGCGGAACGGGGTCGACGCGGCGATCACGGTAGGCACGCCCGCGGCTTTGGCGGTGGCGATCGCCATGTAGGCCGAGGCGATGTGCGCGTAGCGGCCCGCCGGGATGTAGCAGCCGGCGACGTTCACCGGGATGAGGCGCTGCCCGGCGGTGAGGCCGGGGTGGATCTCGGTCTGGAATTCCTGCATCGAGGCGCGCTGCGCGAGCGCGAAGCGCCGCACCTGCCCGGTGGCAAATTCGATGTCGCGCTTGACGGAAGCGGGCAGGCTCGCGGTGCGGCGCTCGATCTCCTCGCGCGTGACGACGATCTCGCCGGTCCACTTGTCGAGCTTCGCCGCGTATTCGCGCACCGCGGCTTCGCCGCGCTTCTCGATCTCGGCGAGCATTTCCTCCGCGACCTTGCGCGCCGAGGCGGTTTCGGTCTCGGGGGTCTTGGCTGCGCGTTTCAGGTATTCCATGCGGGCCGACTCTGTATGCTTGGGGGTGGGAGGCAGTCTAGGTCGGGCATTTCGCGCGGGTCAACATGAAATTCGACTTCGTCGTCGTGGGCGCGGGCAGCGCCGGTTGCGTGCTCGCCAACCGGCTGAGCGCCGATCCGCGCCATCGCGTGCTGCTGCTGGAGGCGGGGCCGCGCGACCGCTACCCCTGGATCCACATCCCGATCGGCTATGGCAGGACGATGTTCCACCCGGTGTACAACTGGGGCTTCCAGACCGACCCCGACCCCGGCATGAACGGGCGGCGCATCTACTGGCCGCGCGGGCGCGTGCTGGGCGGCTCCTCCTCGATCAACGGCCTCATCTACGTGCGCGGCCAGCCCGAGGACTACGACCGTTGGGAATCGCTCGGCAACCCGGGCTGGGGCTGGCGCGACGTGCTGCCGTATTTCATCCGCAGCGAGGACAACTCGCGCGGCGCGAGCGAATTCCATGGCGCGGGCGGCCCGCAGGCCTGCTCCGACATCGGCGAACGGCACGAACTCATGGAGGCGATCATCCGCGCGGCGAACGAGCTCGGCATCGCGCGCAACGACGACTTCAACGGCGCGCGCCAGGAGGGCGTGGGCTACTACCAGCTGTTCACGAAGAAGGGCTGGCGCTGCTCCAGCGCGACCGGCTACCTGCGCGCGGCCGAGAAGCGTCCCAACCTGCGCGTCGAGACCGAAGCGCACGCTACCCGGATCGTGTTCGAAGGCTCGCGTGCGGTCGGCGTGCGCTACCGGCAGGGCGGCGTGGAAAAGGAAGTCCGGGCGGCTGGCGAAGTGATTCTTTCGGCTGGCGCGCTGCAAAGCCCGCAGCTCTTGCAACTCTCGGGCGTCGGTCCGGCGAGCGTGCTGCAGTCATTCGGCATACCGGTGGTGCGCGATCTCGGCGGGGTGGGCGAGAACCTGCGCGACCACCTGCAGCTGCGGCTCATGTACAAGTGCACGAAGCCCATTACCACCAACGACGACCTCGCGAGCTGGTGGAGGAGCCTCGGCATCGGCCTGAAGTGGCTCGTATGGCGAAAAGGGCCGCTTGCGATCGGCATCAATCAGGGAGGGCTGTTCGCGCGCGCGCTGCCCGAGTCGAGGACGCCCGACGTGCAGTTCCACTTCGCCACCCTCTCGGCGGAGCTCGCCGGCGCGAAGCCGCATCCGTGGCCGGGGTTCACCATGTCGGTGTGCCAGCTCAGGCCCGAGTCGACCGGCCGCGTGCGCATCCGCTCGCTCGATGCCTTCGAGCCGCCTTCCATGCAGCCCAACTACCTCTCTACCGAGGCTGACCGGCGCTGCGCGCTCGCGGGCATCAAGCTCGCGCGCGCGCTTGCTGCGACAAAGGCGCTCGCGCCCTACATCGCCGAGGAATACCGGCCGGGCGCGCAGGCGCGGAGCGACGACGATCTGCTCGCGTTCGCGCGCGAGTACGGCGCGACCATCTTCCACCCTTCAGGCACCTGCAAGATGGGCGGCGATCCCATGGCGGTGGTGGATGCGCGGCTGCGCGTGCGCGGCGTGGAGGCGCTACGCGTGGTGGACTGCTCGGTGATGCCGGACCTCACCTCGGGCAACACCCACGCGCCGGTGGTGATGATCGCCGAGAAGGCTTCCGACCTGATCCTGGAGGACGCGAGGCGCTAGCTGCTCTCGCGCAATCGCTACGCCGCGCGCAGTCCCAGAATCCGCCGCGCCTCGGCGGGGCTCGCCACGCGCCGGCCGAAGCGCTCGCAGTTGTCCGCGATCTTCTTGACGAGCTCCGCGTTGCTCGCGGCGAGGCGGTCGGCCTCGATCTTGAGGTTGTCCTCGAGACCCGTACGGCAATGGCCGCCGGCTTCCAGGCACCACTGGTTCACTTCCCACTGGTGGCGCGCGACGCCCGCCGCGACCCACGTCGCCTTGGGCAGCACCGCCTTGAGCTCCGCGCGCAGGAAGTCGAAGATCGAGCGCCGCGCGGGCATCGCGTTCGGGATGCCCATCACGAATTGCACGTGCGGCGGGTCCTTGAGCAGGCCCTTCTTCACCAGGTTCGCGGCGTTGTAGAGCATCGCCAGGTCGAACACCTCGATCTCGGGCTTGATGTCGTAGTCGAGCATCGCCTTGGCGAGCCCCTCTACGAAATCGGGCGGGTTCTCGTAGATGTTCGTCGGGAAGTTCACTGAGCCGGTCGCAAGCGACGCCATGTCGGGCTTCAGGTAGAGCATCGCGCCGCGCTTCGCCTGCTCGCGGCCGCGGCCGCCGGTGGAGAACTGCACGATCATCCCCGGGCAGTGCTTGCGCACGCCTTCCTGCACCCGGCCGTAGAGCTCCGGGTCCGAGCCCGGCGACTCGTCGGGGTTGCGCACGTGGATGTGAACGAGCGAGGCGCCGGCCTCGAACGCCTCGTGCGTGGACTCGATCTGCTCGGAGGGCGTCACCGGTACCGCTGGGTTGTCCTTCTTCTTCGGGACCGCGCCGGTGATCGCGACGGTGATGATGACGGGCTCGGCCATGGTCTCGCAGAGGATATTGCAAGAGTTTCGGAGCGCGTGCAATGATCGCCGCTTCCCATGCCGCGCCGCGAACTCAGCTACGAAGAAGTGGTGCGGATCGTCGAGCTGGTCAAGACGACGCGGTTCTCGGAGTTTCGCCTCAAGGTGGGCGAGATCGAAGTGCACTTGCGCCGCAGCAACGGCGCCGCGCCGCCGGAGCAGGAAGCCGCCGCCGCGGAGAGCAAGGGCGCGGCCGCGCACGGCGACGCGGCTGCGCGGCCAAGCGCGCCGGCAAGGGAGCGCGAGTTCCCGCCCGGCTCGGTGCTGGTGCGCTCGCCGATGGTCGGCACCTTCTACCGGGCGCCCGCGCCCGATGCGCCTGCGTTCGTGGAGGTGGGGAGCCATGTCGAGCCCGGCGCGACGGTCTGCATCATCGAGGTGATGAAGCTCATGAACTCGATCGCCGCCGAGGCGCGCGGCATCGTCGCCGAGATCCTGGTCGCGAACGGCGCGCACGTAGGAGCGGGCGAAGTCCTGATGGCGATCCGCCCCGACCCGGAGGACGGATGAGCCGCAAGTTCGACTTCGTGGACGTGACGCTGCGCGACGCGCACCAGTGCCTGTGGTCCACCCGCATGACCACCGCGATGATGACGCCGATCCTGGGCGCGATCGACCGCTGCGGCTACTCGGCGATCAACATCCTGGGCGGCGCGGTGTTCGACGTCTGCGTGCGCTACCTGCACGAGAGCCCCTGGGAGCGCGTGCGCGTCCTGTGCGGGCGCCTCGCGACGCCGTGCGACGCGCTCACGCGCGGGCAGAGCCTCTACACCTTCGAGCTTTTCCCCGACGACATCGTCGGGCTGAACGCGCAGGTGCTGGCGCGGCTCGGGGTCAGGGTGTTCACCGTCTACGACGCGCTCAACGACAACCGCAACCTCGAATCCTCGATCCGCGCCGGGCGCGCCGCCGGCATGAAGATCAACGGCTGGATGACCTACACGCTGAGCCCGGTGCACACCGACACCTATTACGCCGCGCGCGCGAAGGAGCTGGTGAAGCTCGGCGTGGATTACATGTGCATCAAGGACCCGACCGGGCTCCTGACGCCGGAGCGCGGCCGCACGCTGTTCCCCGCGGTGCTCAAAGCCGCGGGAAAGATTCCCGTGCAGCTTCACTCGCACTGCCAGTCGGGCCTTGCGCCGCAGGTCTACGAGGTGGCGATGCAAAGCGGCTTTCGCGCCGGCTACACGGCGAGCGAGCCGCTCGCCAACGGCGCTTCGCTCCCGGCGACAGAGGACATCGGTGCGCGCGCAAGGCGCCTCGGCTTTCGCACTTCGCTCGACGCACGCGCGCTCAAGGAAGTGGCGGGCTACTTCAGGTGCGTCGCCGAGCGCGAGGGCAAGCCGCTCGGCGAGGTCGCGCGCTACGACGCCGCGCTCCACGAGCACCAGATCCCGGGTGGCATGATCTCGAACCTGCGCTACCAGCTGCAGGCGATGAAGCTCGAGCACCGCCTGCCGGAAATCCTGCAAGAGGTGCCGCGGGTGCGCGAGGATCTCGGCTACCCCATCGTGGTGAGCCCGTTCGCGCAGTACATCGTCACGCAGGCGACGCTCAACGTGGTGCAGGGCGAGCGCTACAAGACCATCCCGGACGAGATCCGCAAGTATGCGGCGGGCTGCTACGGCAGGCTCGCGGCCAAGCCGAGCGGCGAGTTCCTCGACCGGTTGAACCTCAAGCCGGGCGAGCTCGTCACCGGGCGGCCGGGCGAGCACCTCGAGCCGCGGGTCCCGCGGCTGAGAAAGGAACTGGGGGCGGGCGTGCCTGACGAGGACTTGCTGCTCGCGGCGTTCTACGACAAGTCTTTGCTCGAGCCGCTGAAGAAGCCGGCGCCGAAGTACGAGTTCCGCACCACGCCGCTCAACGAGCTGATCCGCTTTCTCGGCTCGCGCCGGGACATCGAATACGCGCAGGTGCGCTACGGCGGCACCGAGATAACCTTTTCCGCGTAGCCGCCCGCATGGAATTCGACCTGAAAGGACGCGTGGCGCTCGTCACCGGGGCGGCGCGTGGCGTGGGCGCGCGCATCGCCGCGCGCCTTTCCGAGCACGGCGCGAGGGTCTACGCCTCCGACGTGGACGATCGCTCGGCGCTGCGCATGGACGTGCGCGATCGCGCGGCGGTGCGCGCCGCGGTCGAGCGCATCGAGCGCGAAAGCGGCGGCCTCGACATCCTCGTCAACAACGCCGGGCTGCTCGCCAACGGCCCGTTCGATGCGACCACCGGGGAGGCTTGGGACAACCTGGTCGCGGTGAACCTCACCGGAATCTACAACTGCGTGCAGGCGGCGGTCCCGGCGATGCGGCGCCGCGGCAAGGGCTCGATCATCAACATCGCTTCGGTCTCGCACGAAAAGGGCGGGGGTGCCTTCGGCAACGTCTGGTACGGCGCCACCAAGGCAGGCGTTGTGGCGATGACCAAGGGGCTCGGTCGCGAGCTCGGCCCCTTCGGCATCCGCGTGAACGCAATCGCGCCGGCGGTGGTGGCGACCGACATGGTGCGCTCGCTCCTCACGCCGGAAGCGCGCGAGCGCATCGTCGCCCGGATCCCGCTGGGGCGGCTCGCGGAGGAGGACGACGTCGCGCGGCTGGCGGTGTTCCTCGCCTCCGACTGGTCGGACTTCATCACCGGGGAGACCGTCGCCGTGGACGGCGGCTTCCTTCGCACCTGATAGACTTCGAGAACTTCCGCAACGCCATCCTGAGGAGCGACCCAATGGGCAAGGAGATGGACCTCCCGGCGCAAGCCGTGGTCACCGGCAAGCAGCGCATGACGCCGTCCGAGGCGTTCGTGGAGTCGATGGTGGCGCAGGGCGTCAGGAACGTCTTCGGCATCGTCGGCTCGGCCTACATGGACGCGCTGGACCTGTTCCCCGCGGCGGGCATCCGCTTCATCCCGACGGTGCACGAGCAGGGCGCGGCGCACATGGCGGACGGCTATTTCCGCGTCACCGGCAGGCACGGCGTGTGCATCGGGCAGAACGGCCCGGGCATCACCAATTTCGTCACCGCGATCGCCGCCGCCTACTGGGCGCACAGCGCCGTGGTGGCGATCACGCCGGAGACGGGCTCGATGTCCATCGGCCTGGGCGGCTTCCAGGAGACCGACCAGCTGCCGATCTTCTCCAAGATCACCAAGTACCAGGCGCACGTCAACAACCCGGCGCGCATGGCGGAGCTCACGGCGCGCGCCTTCGACCGCGCGCTCCTGGAGATGGGCCCCACGCAGCTCAACATCCCGCGCGACTACCTCTACGGCGAGATCGAGTGCGAGATCCCGCAGCCGATCCGCATCGAGCGCGGGCCCGGCGGCTCGGCGAGCCTCGACGCGGCGGCCGATGCCCTCGCCCAGGCGCGCTTCCCGGTGATCATCGCCGGCGGCGGCGTCACCATGGCGAACGGCGTGGACGCCTGCATCGCGCTCGCGGAGACGCTCGACGCGCCCGTGTGCAATTCGTACCTCCACAACGACACCTTCCCGGCGAGCCACCGCCTCGCTTGCGGGCCGCTCGGCTACCACGGCTCCAAGGCGGCGATGAAGGTGCTCGCGCGCGCCGACGTGGTGCTCGCGCTGGGCTCGCGCCTGGGGCCGTTCGGGGTGCTGCCGCAATACGGCATGGACTACTGGCCGGCGAACGCGAAGCTCGTGCAGGTGGACGCCGACCCGCGCGTGCTGGGGCTGGTCAAGAAGACCTCGGTGACCGTGAACGGCGATGCGCGCGAGGCGGCGCTCGCGCTTGCGGCGCGGCTCAAGTGCCGGCAGCTCGCGAGCGCGGCGAACCGGGCCGAGCGCCTGGCCGCGATACAGAGCGAGAAGGACGCCTGGGCGCAGGAGCTCGCGAGCTGGGACTTCGAGAAGGACAGCTGGAGCCTGGAAGTCGCCAGGGACTCGAAGTACATGCACCCGCGCCAGATGCTGCGCGAGCTCGCCAGGGCGATGCCGGAGGATGCGATGGTGTCCACCGACATCGGCAACATCTGCCAGATCGCCAATTCGTATCTGAAGTTCCACCGGCCGCGCTCGATGTTCGGCGCGATGATGTTCGGCAACTGCGGCTATGCGTTCCCGACCATGATCGGCTGCAAGGTGGGCGCGCCGGATCGCACCGCGGTCGCCTACGTCGGCGACGGCGCCTGGGGCATGAGCTTCGGCGAGATCCTCACCTGCGTGCGCGAGAAGATCCCGGTGACGGCGGTGGTGTTCAACAACCAGCAGTGGGGCGCGGAGAAGAAGAACCACGTGGACTTCTATTCCAACCGGTTCCTCGGCGTGAACCTCGAGAACCCGAGCTTCGCCGGCATCGCCAGGGCGATGGGCGCGGAAGGGGTGGTGGTGGACAAGGTCTCCGACGTGGGCGAGGCGTTCCGCCAGGCGTGCAGGCAGCAGAAGGAGGGCAAGACCACGATCGTAGAGATGATGTGCACGCGCGAGCTGGGCGACCCGTTCCGGCGCGATGCGCTGAAGAAACCGCGCCGCATGCTCGAGAAATACAGCAAGTACGTCTGAGGAGGCCGTGATGCTGAAGAATATCGTCGTTGGCCTCGCGGCGGCGCTCGCCGCGGGCGCTGCATTGGCGCAGGAGTGGCCCGGCAAGCCGCTGCGCTTCATCGTGCCGTATCCTCCGGGCGGCGGCACCGACGTGATCGCGCGCATCGTGCAGCCGCGCCTGCAGGAGGCGCTCGGCCAGACGATCGTGATCGAGAACCGCGGTGGCGCGGGCGGCGCGGTGGGCACCGAGGCGGCAGCGAAATCCGCGCCCGACGGCTACACGTTTCTCTTCACGCTGTCTTCGCACACCATCAACCCGCTGCTCTACAAGCTCAACTACGACGTCGAGCGCGATTTCGCGCCCGTGACGCTGATCGTGAGCGTGCCGCAGCTGATCGCGGCCAACACCGGCTCGCCGCTTAAGACGATGCAGGACGTGATCGCCACCGCCAAGGCGCACCCCGGCAAGCTGCACTTCGCCTCGGTGGGCAATGGCACGCCGTCGCACATCGCCGGGGAGCTGCTCAAGATCAAGGCGGGGATCGACATCGTGCACGTGCCCTACAAGGGCGGCGGGCCGGCGGTCGCTGACACGATCGGCGGGCAGGTGTGGCTGCTCTTCGTGACGATGCCGGCGGCGATGGGCAACGTGCGGGGCGGCAAGCTCAGGCCGCTCGCGGTGACCACGCTCAAGCGCAATCCCGGCGCGCCCGAGGTCCCGACGGTGGCCGAGGCGCTCGGCATCCCCGACTACGAGGTGGACTCGTGGTATGCGATGTTCGCGCCGGCGAAGACCCCGCCCGCGGTCATCGCGCGCATGCAGAAGGAAGTGGCGCGCGTCATCCAGATGCCCGACGTGAAGCAAAAGCTCCTGGAGCAGGGCGGCGACACCGTGGGCTCGAGCCCCGAGGCGCTCGACCGGGTGGTGAGGAGCGAGCTGAAGAAATGGGCCGCGCTGATCCGCGACGCCAAGATCAAGCTCGATTGAGCCGGACGCTCCGCGCCGCTCAACGCTCGGCCTGCCTCCGATGGCCGCTAACCCGAAATCGCCGCCCGCGCAGGTAACCGCCTTGATTCGCCGCGCGCGCGCCGCGCAGGCGGAGTTCGAGCGCTGGCCGCAGGAGCGGGTGGACGAAGCCGCGCTCGCCTGCGGCTGGGCGATCATGAAGCCGGAGAACAACCGCGCGCTCGCCGAGATGGCGGTGCGCGACTCGGGGCTGGGCAACGTCGCCGACAAGGTCGCGAAGAACCACCGCAAGACCCTCGGCCTGCTGCGCGACCTCGCCGGCGTGAAGACCGTAGGCGTCATCTCGGAGGACCGCGCGCGCGGAATCACCGAGATCGCGCGGCCGGTGGGCGTGGTGGCCGCGCTCACGCCCTCGACCAACCCCGGCGCGACCACCGCCAACCAGATCGTCAATGCGGTGAAGTGCCGCAACGCGATCGTGCTCGCGCCCTCCCCCAAGGGCTACAGCACGGTGGCGAAGCTGCTCCAGTTCACGCACGCCGAGCTCGCGAAGGTGGGCGCGCCGAAGGACCTCGTGCAGTTGCTTCCGGAGCCGGTCACCAAGGAGGCGACGCACGAACTGATGCGCCAGGCGGACCTCGTCGCCGCCACCGGCTCGCAATCGAACATCCGGGCCGCGTACTCGAGCGGCACGCCCGCGATCGGCGTGGGGCTGGGCAACGTGGTCTCGATCGTGGACGTGACCGCGAATCTTGCGGACGCGGCGGCGAAGATCGCGCTCTCCAAGACCTTCGACAATGCTACGAGCTGCTCCTCCGAGAACTCGGTGGTGATCCTGGCGCCGGCCTACGACGCGATGCTCGCGGAGCTCGCGAAGCAGGGCGGGGTGATGCTGGATGCGGACGAGAAGGCGAAGCTGCGGAAGCTCATGTTCCCCGATGGCAAGCTCGCCCCTGCGGCGACGGCGCAGTCCGCGCCGCGAATCGCCGAGCTCGCCGGATTGACGCGCGAGGCGGCGCGCAAGGCGAGGTTCCTCATGGTCGAGGAGACCGGCGCGGGTCCGGCGCATCCGTTCTCCGGGGAGAAGCTCTCGCCCGTGCTCGCGGTCTATCGCGCCCGGGACTTCGACGACGCCTTCCGCATCACCTCGGCGATCTACGACTACCAGGGCAAGGGCCACTCGGTGTCGCTGCACTCGCGCGACGAGGCGCAGGCGATGCGCCTGGGGCTGGAAATGCCGGTCGCGCGCGTGATCGTCAACCAGGCGCACTGCATCGCCACCGGCGGCAGCTTCGACAACGGGCTGCCGTTCTCGCTCTCGATGGGCTGCGGCACCTGGGGCGGCAACAGCTT
>CAZVHU010000082.1:0-14519 GCA_964627075.1 uncultured Enterobacteriaceae bacterium
GAGCGCGATGATGGAGACGAGGCCTTTTTCGCGGTCCACCCAGGCGCCGGTCATGGCGAGCCCTTCCATCTGCATGCGCGTGCCATGCACGACCGGCGCCAGCGACTCGAAGTTCTGCAGCCGGTAGAACTGCCCCGGCCGGAACTTGCGCGCGGCCATGGGCGCGCGCATCACGACCTCCACGATGGTGGGCGTCAGGCGCTCGACGCGCTCGACGGTCGCCACCAGCTGGTCCGCGAGCGAGGCGAAGAACGGCCCGCGCGGCGCCTTGCTTGCCGGCGCGCGGGCGGCGAGCACGCGCGACACCACCGGGTAGCCTTGCTTGGCCGAGCCCATCGCCTTGACGACGTTGCCGAAGTAGGAGGGGTGCACGTCGCCGAAGAAGCTCACGCAGCGGCCATCGGGCTGGCGCGAGAGCAGCACGCGCGCTTCGCCCGGCTTGGAGGTCGAGGGCTGGGGCTTCACCGGGTTTCCCGACTCGTCGCAGGCGGCGAAATACTTGCCATCGAGCCTGAACTGCGCCGCATGCTCGCGCGCGAGCACCGTGTTCGGTTGCGTGCCCGCGGCGACGAACACGGTGTGCGCCGGGAGCCAATGCTCTTTTCCGCTCGGCGCGTGCTTGAGGCGGATGCCGCGCGCGGCGCCGTAGTGGTCCACCTCGACCGCGGCGGGGGCGAGCTCCTCGGCGAACCAGATGCCTTCCTCGAGCGCCTTTTCCACTTCCTCGTGGTTCAGCGTGTAGGAGGGGCTGTCGACGAGCCGGCGGCGATAGGCGATGGTCACGCCGCCCCAGTGCTGGAGCAGCTCCACGATGCGCGGCGCGCGGCCTTCGCGCGCGGCTTCGCGGCGCTCGCCCCGGATCGCCCGCGCGTGGGCGAGAAACTCCTCCGCGATCTCGCGCTCGTAGTCGTCCCAGCGGTCGCGGATCGCGCTCTCGCCCACCTCCCTGGCGAGCGCCTCGTAGCGCGCGAGGAACTTCTCCACCTGCACCACGTAGTAGGCGAGCGACTCCGTGGCGGTGTCGATGGCGGTGAGGCCGCCGCCGATCACCACCACCGGCAATCGCAGCTGCATGTTGGCGATCGAGTCCTGCTTGGCCGCGCCGGTGAGCTGCAGCGCCATGAGGAAGTCGGACGCGGCGCGCACGCCACGCGCAAGGCCGTTCGGGATGTCGAGCACCGTGGGACCGCCCGCGCCCACGCACAGCGCCACGTGGTCGAAGCCCATCTGCCAGGCGTCCTCGAGCGCGAGCGTGCCGCCGAAGCGCACGCCGCCGAACATCGCGAACTCGGGCCGCCGCTCGAGCAGCAGCCGGACGAGCTTGAGGAAGTTCTTGTCCCAGCGCACCGTGATGCCGTACTCGGCGACGCCGCCGAAGCCCGCCATGGCGCGCTCGTCGAGCGGCTCGTAAAGGTCCATCGCGTTGCGCACCGGCTCGAAGACCGAGCGCCGGCCATGCGCGTCCACGCCCGAAAGCGCTGCGGGCAGCGGCTCGATCTTCAGGCCGTCGATGCCGACCACGGTGTGGCCGTCGTTCATCAGGTGGTGCGCGAGCGTGAAGCCCGCGGGACCCAGGCCCACCACCAGCACCTTGCGCCCGCTGTCGGGCAGCGGCAGCGGCCGGCGCAGGTTGAGCGGGTTCCAGCGCGTGAGGAGCGAGTAAATCTCGAAGCCCCACGGCAGGCTCAAGACGTCCTTCAGGGTCCGCGTCTCCGCCTGCGGGATGTTGACCGGGTCCTGCTTCTGGTAGATGCAGGACTTCATGCAGTCGTTGCAGATGCGGTGGCCGGTGGCGGCGAGCATCGGGTTGTCGACGCAGATGATCGCGAGCGCCGCGAGCGCCTGGCCGCGCGACTTGACGAGCTGAAACTCGGAGATCTTCTCCTCCAGCGGGCAGCCGGCGAGCGGCGTGCCGAGCGGCGACTTGCGGTAACCGGCCAGCGTCGCCGGCTCGCCCGCGCCGGCTTTCGCGGCAGCCTTCTCCTTCAGGCCCTTGGAGCAGGAGTCCTTGCCCTGCTCGTGGCACCAGATGCAGTAATTGGCCTCGTCGAGCGCGCCCACGAGGTCGGTTCCCGGGTCGGTGAGCGCGAAGCCGTCGCGCCGGCGCAGGTGCCCGAGCGAATGGCGCGCATAGCCGCGCGAGTCGTCGGTCTGCAGCGGCACCAGGCGCAGGAAGTCGAGCTTGCGCGGCGCCTTGAAGAGCACCCCGCCGCGGTGCTTCGCCTTGCCCTCGGCCGTGGTCACGGCCCACGCCGCGTAGCGTGCCGCGAGATCGAGGTGTTTCGCGTTGGCGCCCTCGTCTTTCTGCCACTCGGCGACGTGGCGCGCGAACGCGAGCTCGGTGAACTGGCCGCCGAAGAGCGCGCGCAGTTCCCGCTCGGCGGCGGCGCCGTTCACCGCGGCGGCGTCCTCGGGCCTGACCTTGTGCAGGGCGCGGCGCTGCACGAACAGGCGCTTCACCGAGTAGAGCGGCGCGAAGTTGTGGTGGCGCGCGGCGAGCGCCTGCGCTTCCGCCTCGATCGCGAACAGGCGCGCAAGGAAGTCGTCGAGGTGCGGCGCGAGCGCGACCAGCAGGTCCGATTCCGCCTTGGCGTCCAGCGTGCCGGGCGCGGCGCGCGCGGCGCGCAGCCGCTCCGCGAGCGGCACGTCGGCTTCACCGAGGACCGCGAGGAACGCCGCGTCCACGCGCTCGAGGCCGTCACGCCGGTAGAGCTGCTCGAACGACAGGTCGAAACCGAGGCGCGTCATGGGAGGGGCGTGAATTATAATCGGCGGCGAAATTCACCGGTCCATTTGCTCGCTCAATTTCCCGGAGTCACTATGCAGATCAAGAACAGCGTTTTCCTCGTCACCGGCGGCGCCTCGGGCCTTGGCGGCGCGACCGCGCGCATGGCCGCGGAGAACGGCGGCAAGGTGGTGATCGCCGACCTTCAGGTCGAGGCGGGCGAAAAGCTCGCCAGGGAACTCGGCTGCAGGTTCATCAAGTGCGACGTCACCAAGGAGGAGGACGGCAAGGCGGCCGTGGCGCTCGCGCTGAAGGAGTACGGCGGCCTGCACGTGCTGGTGAACTGCGCCGGCATCGGCGTTGCGGAGCGCACCATCGGCAAGGACGCGCCGCACAACCTCGCCAACTTCATGCGCGTCATCAGCATCAACCTGATCGGCACCTTCAACATGATCCGGCTCGCCGCCGACGCCATGGCGAAGGCGGGACCCAATGCCGCCGGCGAGCGGGGCGTCATCGTCAACACCGCGTCGGTGGCGGCGTACGACGGCCAGATCGGGCAGGCGGCCTACTCGGCTTCCAAGGCCGGAATCGTCGGCATGACGCTGCCGATCGCGCGCGACCTGTCGCGCAACGGCATCCGCGTCGTGACCATCGCGCCGGGCCTTTTCCTCACGCCGATGCTGCTCGGGCTGCCCAAGGAGGCGCAGGAATCGCTCGGCAAGCAGGTGCCGTTCCCCCCGCGCCTGGGCAACCCGGTCGAATACGCGGCGCTCGCCCGCCACATCGTCGAGAACGAGATGCTGAACGGCGAGACCATCCGCCTCGACGGCGCCATCCGCATGGCGCCGCGGTAGTCGCTAGCGCTGTTCCCGCAGCTGGGTGCTGAACAGGCGCGCGCGCTCGACGTAGCCGTCGGCGATCCGCCCGAGCAGCGCGCGCTCCCCTGGGCGCAGGTCGCGCACCACCTTGCCGGGCGTGCCCACCACCAGCACGCCGGGCGGGATCTCCTTGCCTTCGGCGATCAGCGTGTTGGCGCCGACCAGGCTGCCCGCACCGATGCGCGCGCCGTTGAGCACCACGCTGTTGATGCCGATGAGCGTGCCTTCGCCCACGGTGCAGCCGTGCAGCATCGCCTTGTGCCCGATGCTGACGCGCGCGCCGAGCGTGAGCGGGAATCCCGGATCCACGTGCAGGACCGAGCCGTCCTGGACGTTGCACTGGGGGCCGACATGGATCCGGTCGTTGTCGGCGCGGATCACGACGCCGTACCAGATGCTCGCCTCGTTCTCCAGCACCACCGAGCCGATGACGGTGGCGGTGTGCGCGATGAAGTGTCCGGCGCCGCGCAACTCGACGCGGCGCTCGCCGAGGGAAAAAACGGGCATGGCAGGCCTGCGGTCGGAAAAGGGCCGCTATCATAGCGCCCCCATGCGAGCGAGCGAATCGCAGTTTCTCGACGTCCGCGGCCTGCGCTACCACGTGCGCCACTGGAAGGGCGACGCGCGCCGCCGCATGATCCTGCTGCACGGCTGGATGGACGTGTCGGCGTCGTTCCAGTTCCTGGTGGACGCGCTCGCGCGCGACTGGGACGTTCTCGCCCCCGACTGGCGCGGCTACGGCCTGTCGGCGTGGTCGGGCGCGGACTCCTACTGGTTTCCGGACTACATCGCGGACCTCGAGCGGCTGCTGGAGCGCCTCCAGCCCGACAGCCCCGCGAATCTCGTCGGGCACAGCCTCGGCGGCAACGTCGCGAGCCTCTATGCGGGGATCCGGCCCGAGCGCGTCGCGAAGCTCGTCAACCTCGAAGGCTTCGGGATGCGCTCGACCCACGCCGAGCACGCGCCCAAACGCTACGCGCGCTGGATGGACGAATTGCATGCCCGGCCGAAGCTGCGACCCTACGCGAGCTATGCCTCGCTCGCCGACCGGCTGCAGCAGAACAATGCACGGCTCACGCGCGAGCGCGCCGAGTTCCTGGCCCGCCACTGGGGCAAGGACACGCCGGAGGGCAAGGTGGTGCTGCGCAGCGACCCGGCGCACAAGATCGTCAACGCGACGCTCTATCGCATCGAGGAGTCGATCGCCTGCTGGAAGCAGGTGACTGCGCCGGTGCTGTGGGTGGACGCCGCGGAGTCCGACACGCTCAAGCGCATGGGGCTCACCGAGGCCGAGCACGCCGAGCGCCGCGCCGCTTTCGCCAACCTGCGCTACGAGACGATCGCCGGCGCCGGCCACATGCTGCACCACGACCAGCCGGAGACGGTGGCGCGGCTGATCGAGGAGTTCCTGCTCGGATGAGCGTGGACGCCGACCTGCACTGCCATTCGACCGCGTCCGACGGCGCGCTCGCCCCGGCGGAGGTGGTGCGCCGTGCCGCGGAACGCGGCGTGTCGCTGCTCGCGCTCACCGACCACGATCAGACGGGCGGCCTGGAAGAGGCGAGAGCGGCCGCCAGCGCGTGCGGCATCGAGTTCGCGTGCGGGGTCGAAGTGTCGGTCACCTGGCGCGGCATCACCGTGCACGTGGTCGGGCTGCGCGTCGATCCCGTGGATCGGGCGCTGCAGGCGGGTCTCGAGCACGTGCGCGGCGGGCGCCTGCGCCGCGCACAGAAGATCGGCGAGGCGCTCGCCGCGGCGGGCATGAAGGGCAGCTACGAAGGAGCGGTCGCGCTCGCCGAGGACCCCTCCATGGTAAGCCGCACGCACTTCGCGCGCTTCCTCGTGCAGCAGGGTGTGGCGGCCGACACGCGGGCCGTGTTCAAGCGGTTCCTGGTGCAGGGCAAGCCGGGCTACGTGCCGCACCAGTGGGCGCAGCTCGCGGATGCGCTGCGCTGGATCCGCGGCGCGGGCGGCATCGCGGTGCTTGCGCATCCCGGCCGGTACGGCCTCTCGGCCGCAGCGATGGGCGAGCTGGTCGAGGAATTCAAGACGGGCGGCGGCTCGGCGATCGAGACCGTCACGGGCAGCCACTCGCGCGGCCAGTACAGCGAGTTCGGCGCGCTGGCGCGCCGCTACGGGCTGGCGGTCTCGCGCGGCTCGGACTTCCACGGCCCCGACGAAGGCGCGGAGTTCGGCAGCCTGCCGGGGCTGGACGAGTCGCTCACCCCGGTCTGGCGGCTGCCGGGCTTCTGATTGGCGCAGTTCTTCCAGATCCACCCGACGCACCCGCAGGCGCGGCTGGTGCGCCAGGCCGCGGAGATCGTCCGCCGCGGAGGACTGATCGCCTATCCCACCGATTCCTGCTATGCGCTCGGCTGCCACCTGGGCGACGCGCGGGCGCTCGCGCGCCTGCGTCGCGTGCGCGGCCTGGATGAAAAGCACCACCTCACGCTGATGTGCCGCGACCTCTCGGAGATCGCGAGCTACGCGATCGTCGACAACGTGCAGTTCCGGCTGCTCAAGTCCGTGACGCCCGGCGCCTACACGTTCATCCTGCGCGCGACGCGCGAGCTGCCACGGCGGCTGCTGCACGCGCGCCGCAAGACGATCGGCGTGCGCGTGCCGGAGCACGCGGTGGCGCACGCGCTGCTCGCCGAGCTGGACGAGCCGATGCTGTCGGCGACCCTGTCGCTGCCGGGCGATCCGAGGCCGCTGCAGGACGCCGCCGAGATCCGCGACCGGCTCGAGCACGAGCTCGACCTCGTGATCGACTCCGGCGCCTGCGGTATCGAGCCGACCACGGTGGTGGATCTGACGACCGACGAGCCGCTGGTGCTGCGCGAAGGGCGCGGCGCGCTCGGCTCGCTCGGAATCGCGCAACCCTCGCGCGCCGGGAACGCGCAGGGGCTCTGATAAAATCCGGTCCCTTCGATGGACGTCTCCCAGTTCGTTCAGACGGTCGCGATCTACGCGCTGCCGGTGCTGTTCGCGATCACGCTGCACGAAGCGGCGCACGGCTACGTGGCGCGCCATTTCGGCGACATGACTGCCCACGCGCAGGGGCGCATCAGCCTCAACCCGATCCGTCACATCGATATCGTCGGCACGATCGTGGTCCCGATCGTGATCCTGCTGCTTTCCGGCGGCAGGTTCCTGTTCGGCTGGGCGAAGCCCGTGCCGGTCAACTATTCCGCGCTGCGGAGCCCCAAGCAGCACATGGCGTGGGTGGCTGCGGCGGGTCCCGGCGCGAATCTCGCGATGGCGCTCGGCTGGGCATTGCTGCTCAAGCTCGCCGTCGAGCTGCCGCCGAACTTCTTCACCGTGCCGATGGGCGAGATGGCGAAGGCGGGGATCCTGGTGAACGTGGTGTTCATGTTCCTGAACCTGCTCCCGATCCTGCCGCTCGACGGCGGCCGAATCCTCGCCAGCCTGCTTCCCAACCGCGTCGCCTGGCAGTACGCGAAGCTCGAGCCATGGGGGCTGCCGGTGCTGCTGCTGCTGCTCGTGACCAACGTGCTGGATGTCGTGCTGACCCCGCTGGTGTCGCACTCCGTTGCGCTGCTGCGCAGCGCGGTGTTGCTCTAGGAAGGAGCGCGGGCACGGTGTTCGAAACCAGAGTCCTTTCGGGCATGCGGCCCACCGGCGCGCTGCACCTGGGCCATTACCACGGCGTGCTGAAGAACTGGGTGAAGCTGCAGGCGGAATACCCGTGCCTGTTCTTCGTCGCCGACTGGCATGCGCTCACCACCGATTACGAGGCACCGGGCGCGGTGCAGAAGAACGCCACCGACATGGTGGTGGACTGGCTCGCCTCGGGCGTGGATCCCAACCAGGCGACGCTTTTCGTGCAATCGCTCGTGCCGGAGCACGCCGAGCTGCACCTGCTGCTCTCGATGATGGCGCCGCTGGGATGGCTCGAGCGCGTGCCGACCTACAAGGACCAGCAGCAGAAGCTCACCGATCGCGACCTTTCGACCTACGGCTTTCTCGGCTATCCGCTGCTGCAGGCCGCCGACATCCTCATCTACCGCGCGCGCTACGTGCCGGTGGGGGAGGACCAGGTGCCCCACGTCGAGTTCACGCGCGAGGTGGCGCGGCGCTTCAACCACCTGTACGGGCGCGAGGCCGGCTTCGAGGACAAGGCCAAGGCGGCGCTGAAGAAACTCGGGTCGAAAAAGTCGCGCCTTTTCAACGAGCTGCGCACGAAATTCATGGAAAACGGCGACGCCGAGGCACTCGCGCGCGCGCGCGCCCTGCTCGACGAGCAGCAGAACTTGCCGCGCGGCGACCGCGAGCGGCTCTACGGCTGGCTCGAGGGCGGAGGCCGCAAGATCCTGGTCGAGCCCGAGGCGCTGCTGACCGAAGCGGCGAAGATGCCGGGGCTCGACGGCCAGAAGATGTCCAAGTCCTACGGCAACGCGATCGCGCTGCGCGAGGAGCCCGAGCAGGTGGCGAAGAAGGTGCGCACCATGCCCACCGACCCGGCGCGCGTGAAGCGCAGCGACCCGGGCAACCCCGAGCGCTGCCCGGTATGGCAGCTGCACCTGGTGTACTCCGACGACAAGCTGCGCGACTGGGTGCGCAAGGGCTGCACCACTGCGGGCATCGGGTGCCTGGAGTGCAAGCAGCCCGTGATCCAGAACATGCAGGCGGAGCTGGCGCCGATGCGCGAACGGGCGCAGACTTACCTCGACGATCCGACGCTGGTGAAGAACATCCTCGCCGACGGCTGCGACAAGGCGCGCAAGCTCGCCGGCGAGACCATGCGCGAGGTGCGCGAGGCGATGGGACTGGACTACAGCTGATGAGCGAAGCGGCGCCACGGGAAGCGATTGCCGAGCCGGTCGCTCGCATCTACGGCGAGCCGCTCATCGAGCTGCCGGCGGACCTTTACATCCCGCCCGATGCGCTCGAGGTGATGCTGGAGGCATTCCAGGGCCCGCTCGACCTGCTGCTCTACCTCATCCGCAAGCAGAACCTCGAGATCCTCGACATCCAGATGGCGCCGCTCACGCGCCAGTACCTGGAATACGTCGAGCTGATGCGCACGAAGAACCTGGAGCTCGCCGCCGAGTACCTGGTGATGGCCGCGATGCTGATGGAGATCAAGTCCCGAATGCTGCTGCCGCGCCCGCCCTCCACGGGCGAGGAGGAAGAGGACCCGAGGGCGGAGCTGGTGCGACGCCTGCTCGAATACGAGCGCATGAAGGCGGCGGCGCAGAAGCTCGACGCGCTGCCACGCGTGGGGCGCGACGTGATCGCGATCTCGGTGTGGTTCGAGCGCTCGCTCGGCGAGCGCATGCCCGAGGTGCACGTCGCCGACCTTGCCGAGGCCTGGCGCACGCTCCTTTACCGCGCGCGCCTGTCGGCGCACCACCGCGTGACGCGCGAGGAGCTGTCGGTGCGCGAGCACATGAGCATGATCCTGCGCCGCCTGCGCGAGCACCGCGTGCTCGAGTTCCTGGAGCTCTTCGACCCCGGGCGCGGCGTCGCGGTGCTGGTGGTGACGCTGCTCGCGCTGCTCGAGCTCGCGCGCGAGTCGCTGCTCGACATCACCCAGGCCGAGCCCTACGCGCCGATCTACGTTCGCATCGCCCATGTCCAGCCCCACTGAAGCCAAGCGCATCATCGAGGCGGCGCTGCTCGCCTCCCAGGAGCCCGTCGCGCTCAACGACCTGAGGCGCCTCTTCGACGGCGAGGTCGGAACCGACACGCTGCGGCGCCTGCTCGAGGAGCTGAAGCAGGAGTGGAACGGGCGCGGCGTGGAGCTGGTGAGCGTGGCGAGCGGCTGGCGCTTCCAGACTCGGCCCGAGCTGCAGCAGTTCGTCGAGCGCCTGAACCCGGACAAGCCGCCGCGCTACTCGCGCGCGGTGATGGAGACCCTCGCGATCATCGCCTACAAGCAGCCAGTGACGCGCGGCGACATCGAGGACATCCGCGGCGTCGGCGTGACGAGCCAGATCATCCAGACGCTGGAGGCGCGAGGCTGGATCGACGTGGTCGGTCATCGCGACACGCCGGGACGGCCCGCGCTGTACGCCACCACCAAGGCCTTCCTCGACGACCTCGGGCTGCGCTCGCTCGAGGAACTGCCGCCGCTCGAGGAGATCGCCCGCACCCTGGAGCTTTCGCCTGCGCCGGCGCAGCCCGCCGCCAACGAGCCGACCGCACCCCTCGCCGCCGCCGGCGCCGAGTGAGCGCAGCGGCGAGCGGCTGCAGAAGCTGCTCGCCGCCGCGGGCCTGGGATCGCGCCGCGAGATCGAGCGCTGGATCGCCGCAGGGCGCGTCACGCTGGCCGGCAAGTTGGCGAAGCTGGGCGACCGGGCGCTGCCGGGGCAGCAAGTCGTGCTCGACGGCAAGCCGTTGCAGCTGCGCCGGGCGACGCGGCCCGCGCGGCTCATCGCCTACCACAAGCCGGAGGGAGAGGTCGTCACGCGAAGCGACCCGCAGGGCCGGCCTACGGTGTTCGATCGTCTGCCGCGATTGCGCGAAGGGCGCTGGGTCGCGGTCGGCCGGCTCGACCTGAATTCCTCGGGGCTGCTCTTGCTCACCGACTCGGGGGAACTCGCCAACCGATTGATGCATCCAAGGGCAGGACTGGAGCGCGAGTACGCGGTCCGCGTTCTAGGCACGCTGAGCGCGGAATCCGAGCGCCGCCTTTTGTCCGGGGTGCTGCTCGAGGACGGCGAAGCGCGCTTCTCGAGCCTGGAGCCGATGGAGCGCGGCCGCGAGAAGAGCGCGAACCGCTGGTACCGCGTCACGCTCGGCGAAGGACGCAAGCGCGAGGTCAGGCGCCTGTTCGAGGCGGTCGGTTGCAAGGTGGGCCGGCTGATCCGGACGCGCTACGGCGCGTTGCGGCTGCCGCGCTCGCTCAAGCCCGGGCGCTGGATCGATGCGACGCCCGATGAAGTGCTGCGCCAGGCGCCGGCGCAAGGCGCTCCGGGCGTTGCCCGGATGCCAAAAAGCGGTTAAACTTCAAGTGTTTCAAGTGGAGCGGTGGGATCGCTCCGGCGCAAAGATGGGCTTCGGCCCATTTTTTGTTTGTGGCTCGGCCGGAAAGGTGGCGGGCGTGCTGGCGTTGGCGGGAATCGTGGAGTCCACCCTTGCGGGGATGGGCTATGAACTCGTGGACACGCAACTGTCCAACCGGGGCCGCCTGATTCGGATCTTCGTGGACCGGCCGGGCGGCGTGACGCTGGACGACTGCGCCGATGTGAGCCGGCACCTGACGCGGGTGTTTGCGGTCGAGGGAATCGACTACGACAGGCTCGAGGTGTCGTCGCCGGGGCTGGACCGGCCGCTGCGCAAGCCGGGCGACTTCGCCCGCTTCGCCGGCCGGAAGGCGGAGGTGCGCATGCGCGCCCCGGACGCCGCCGGGCGCAGGCGCTTCGTAGGCACGCTGCACGGCGTCGAGGAAGGCAAGGCGGTGCTGGATGTGGAAGGGCAGCGCATGGCGCTGGCCCTGGACGAGATGGATCGGGCCCGGCTGGTGCCGGACCTGTAGCGACTGGAGAATGCGAGGATGAGCCGGGAAATTCTGCTGCTGGTGGATGCGCTGGCGCGCGAGAAGAACGTCAACCGCGACGTGGTCTTCGGCGCGCTGGAGCTCGCGCTCGCCTCGGCGACGAAGAAGCGCTTCGCCGAGGACGTGGACGTGCGCGTCGCAGTCGACCGCAACACCGGCGCCCACGAGGCCTTCCGGCGCTGGAAGGTGGTGCCGGACGACCAGCCGGAGATGATCCCGGCGCAGATGGTGACGATCTCCGAGGCGCAGAAGACCCGGCCCGACCTCAAGGTCGACGACTACATCGAGGAGCCGCTGGAGGCGGTCCCGTTCGGGCGCATCGGCGCGCAGACCGCCAAGCAGGTGATCTTGCAGCGCATCCGCGACGCCGAGCGCGAGCAGATGCTGAACGACTTTCTCGCGCGCGGCGACGAGCTGGTGACCGGCACCGTCAAGCGCATGGAGCGCGGCAACGCCATCGTCGAGTCCGGCCGGCTGGAAGCGCTGCTGCCGCGCGAGCAGATGATCCCGAAGGAGAACCTGCGGGTGAACGACCGGGTCAAGGCCTGGGTGATGAAGATCGACCGCGGCGCGCGCGGCCCGCAGCTCATCCTTTCGCGCACCGCGCCGCAGTTCATCATGAAGCTGTTCGAGCTCGAGGTGCCCGAGATCGAGGAGGGGCTGCTGGAGATCAAGTCGGCGGCACGCGACCCGGGCATCCGCGCCAAGATCGCGGTGCACGCCAACGACCGGCGCATCGACCCGATCGGCACCTGCGTCGGCATGCGCGGCTCGCGCGTGCAGGCGGTGACGCAGGAGCTCGCTGGCGAGCGCGTCGACATCGTGCTCTGGGCGGCCGATCCGGCGCAGTTCGTCATCGGCGCGCTCGCGCCGGCGGAGGTCACTTCGATCCTGGTGGACGAGGAAAAGCACGCCATGGACGTGGTGGTGGACGAGGAGAACCTCGCCATCGCCATCGGCCGCAGCGGCCAGAACGTGCGGCTTGCCTCGGAGCTCACGGGCTGGACCATCAACCTGATGACCGAGGAGGAGTCCACCAAGAAGCAGCAGGAGGAGTCCAACCGCCTCAAGTCGCTGTTCATCGAGAAGCTCGACGTCGACGAGGAGGTCGCCGACATCCTGATCCAGGAGGGCTTCTCGTCGCTGGAGGAGGTGGCCTACGTGCCGATCAACGAGATGCTCGAGATCGACGCCTTCGACGAGAACACCGTCAACGAGCTGCGCAGCCGCGCGCGCAACGCGCTGCTGGTGCAGGCGATCGCCAGCGAGGAGAGCCTGGAAGGCGTGGAGCAGGCGCTGCTGCAGCTCGAGGGCATGGACAACCAGCTCGCGGCCAAGCTCGCGCAGGGCGGGGTCAAGACGCGCGACGCGCTCGCCGACCTCGCGGTGGACGAACTCTCGGAGCTGACCGGCGTGGACGACGAGCGCGCCAAGGGACTGATCATGGCGGCGCGCGCGCACTGGTTCGCGGCAGAAGCGCAACCCGAGGCCGCGCACAAGGGGGCATGAGCGCCGTGGCCCAGACCAGCGTCGCGCAGTTCGCCAGCGAGCTCAAGGTTCCGCCGTCGGTGCTGCTCGAGCAGCTCCGGGCGGCCGGGGTGGAGAAGCGCGTCCCGGAGGACGCGCTCTCGGAGCAGGACAAGTCGAAGCTGCTTGCCTACCTGCGGCGCGCGCACGGCTCGGCCGAGGCGAAGAACAAGATCACTCTGACGCGCAAGCAATCCAGCGAGATCAAGAAGTCCGACGCCATGGGCAAGGCGCGCACCATCCAGGTGGAGGTGCGCAAGAAGCGCGTGTTCGTGAAGCGCGACCCGGCCGAGCTGGCCGCGGCCGCGGCGGCGGCGGAGCTGCCGGCCGCGCCGCCGCCGGCGGCCGCGCCGCCGGCGATCGACGCGCGCGAGCTCGAGCTGCGCGAGCAGGAGCAGCGCCGCGAGCGGCAGCTCGCCGAGATCCAGGCGGCGGAGCTGCGCGAGAAGCAGGAACGCGAGCGGCGCGATGCCGAGCAGAAGGAAGCGCAGCGCGAGGCAGCCGCAGCGCCGGCGGCCGCTGCCGCGGTGCCTGCGGCGGCTCCCGCGGCGAAGGAGACCACGCTGCACGCCCGCCCGAAGGGCGAGGAAGCCAAGGGCGACAAGAAGCCGAAGAAGGTGAAGGAGGTCACGGTGCTGCGCGGCGACGCGACGCGCCGCCGCCAGATCAAGACACGGGGCGACGCGGGCGGCGGGGTCGCGGGCTGGCACGGCCCGCGCGGCGCCGGCCACCGCCGCGTCCAGGCGACGGAGCAGCCGACCTTCACCGCGCCCACCGAGCCGGTGGTGCGAGAAATCGCGGTCCCCGAGACGATCACGGTGGGCGAACTCGCGCACCGCATGGCGGTCAAGGCGGCCGAGGTCATCAAGGTTCTGATGAAGCTGGGCAGCATGGTCACGATCAACCAGGCCCTGGACCAGGAAACCGCGATGATCGTGGTCGAGGAGATGGGCCACAAGGCGAAGCCCGCCAAGCTCGACGACCCCGAGGCGTACTTGGTCGAGGCCGAGCCGCAAGCCCCGGCGGCGCTCTCGCCGCGGCCGCCGGTGGTCACGGTCATGGGCCACGTCGATCACGGCAAGACTTCGCTGCTCGATTGCATCCGCCGCGCCAAGGTCGCCGCCGGCGAAGCGGGCGGCATCACCCAGCACATCGGCGCCTACCATGTGGAGACGCCGCGGGGCGTGGTGACCTTCCTCGACACGCCGGGCCACGAGGCCTTCACCGCGATGCGGGCGCGCGGCGCCAAGGTGACCGACATCGTCGTGCTGGTGGTGGCCGCCGACGACGGCGTCATGCCGCAGACGATCGAGGCGATCAACCACGCCAAGGCGGCCGAGGTGCCCCTGGTGGTCGCGATCAACAAGATCGACAAGCACGACGCGAACCCCGAAAAGGTCAAGCAGGAGCTGCTCGGGCACGGCGTGGTGCCCGAAGACCTCGGCGGCGAATCGCCCCTGGTGCCGGTGTCGGCCAAAACCGGGCAGGGCATCGACGAGCTCCTCGAGCAGGTGCTGCTGCAGGCCGAAGTGAAGGAGCTGAAGGCGCCGGTCGCGACGCCCGCCAAGGGCGTGGTGATCGAGGCGCGCCTCGACAAGGGCCGCGGCCCGGTGGCGACGATGCTGGTGCAGAGCGGGACGCTCAACCGCGGCGACGTGGTGCTCACGGGCGCGGTCTACGGCCGCGTGCGCGCGATGCTCGACGAGAACGGCAACCCGGTGCAGTCGGCAGGGCCTTCGATCCCGGTCGAGATCCAGGGCCTTTCGGACGTGCCGCGCGCGGGCGACGAGGCGGTCGTGATCGCCGACGAGCGCAAGGCGCGCGAGATCGCGCTCTTCCGCCAGGGCAAGTTCCGCGACGT
>CAZVHU010000083.1:0-14513 GCA_964627075.1 uncultured Enterobacteriaceae bacterium
TCTAGGCGATCGTCCGCTGTCTCCCCCGCGAAAGCGGGGCCCATGGATCCCCGCGTGCGCGGGGATGACGCCGTCGTCCACGTCCTTCTCTTTGTCTTTCGCCATGGATCCCCGCGTGCGCGGGGATGACGATCGACGGCCGCCCCGGGGCGGGCGGCCTTCGGCGCCCCGACTGTAAAGTGACACTTTACACTTCGGCCTGCGGCGCCCGCTGCTAGAATCCGGGCTGTCCCGCCGCCATGCACTCGTCCCTGCCGCTCGAGCAGTCCGACCCCGAGGTCTGCGACGCCATCCGCCAGGAGGCGCGGCGCCAGGAAGAGCACATCGAGCTGATCGCCTCCGAGAACTACGCCAGCCCCGCGGTGCTCGCGGCGCAGGGGTCGGTGCTCACGAACAAGTACGCCGAGGGCTACCCGGGCAAGCGCTACTACGGCGGCTGCGAGTTCGTGGACCACGCCGAGACGATCGCCATCGAGCGCGCCAAGCGGCTCTTCGGCGCCGGGTACGCCAACGTGCAGCCGCATTCGGGCTCGCAGGCGAACCAGGCGGTCTATCTCGCCTTCCTCAAGCCCGGCGACACCATCCTCGGGATGTCGCTCGCGCACGGCGGTCACCTGACGCACGGCGCCGCCGTGAGCTCGAGCGGCAAGCTCTACCACGCGCTGTCCTACGGGCTGGACAAGGACGAGGTGCTCGACTATGCCGAGGCGGAGAAGCTCGCGCTCGAGCACAACCCGAAGATCCTCATCGCCGGCGCCTCGGCGTATTCGCTCAGGATCGACTGGCAGCGGCTGCGGCGCATCGCCGACGAGGTGGACGCGATCCTGATGGCCGACATCGCGCACTACGCCGGCCTGGTCGCGGCGGGCCTCTATCCCAGCCCGGTCGGCGTCGCCGACGTGGTGACCACCACCACCCACAAGACGCTGAGGGGACCGCGCGGCGGCCTGATCCTCGCCGGCGCCGAGCACGAGCGCGCGCTCAACTCGGCGATCTTCCCCGGCTTGCAGGGCGGGCCGCTGATGCACGTCATCGCCGCAAAGGCGGTCGCGCTGGGCGAGGCGCTCAGGCCCGAGTTCCGCGCCTACCAGGCGCAGGTGCTCAGGAACGCGCAGGTGCTCGCCGAGACGCTTGCCAGGCGCGGCCTGAGGATCGTGTCGGGACGCACCGAGAGCCACGTGTTCCTGGTCGACCTGCGCGCCAAGCGCGTCACCGGCAAGGACGCCGAGGCCGCGCTCGGCCGCGCGCACATCACGGTCAACAAGAACTCGATCCCCAACGACCCCGAGCGGCCGATGGTCACCTCGGGCGTGCGCATCGGCTCGCCCGCGATGACCACGCGCGGCTTCGGCGAGGCCGAGGCCGAGAAGCTCGGCCACCTGATCGCCGACGTGCTGGAGCGGCCCGCGGACGAGGCGTGCATCGCGCGCGTGGCGCGCGAGGTGAGGGCGATGTGCGCGAAATTCCCCGTCTACCGCGAAACGGCCGCCGCCGCTGCTGCCGAGGCGGCGCGCGCCTGAGGCACGCCGGTGCGCTGCCCGTTCTGCCAGAGCGAGGACACGCAGGTGGTGGACACGCGCTCCAACCCGGAGGCGAACGTGATCCGCCGCCGCCGGCGCTGCGCCAAGTGCGACAAGCGCTTCACCACCTACGAGCGCGTCGAGCTGCGCCTGCCGCGGCTGATCAAGAAGGACGGCAGCCGCACCGACTACAGCCGCGACAAGCTCGTGGGCAGCATGATGCTCGCGCTGCGCAAGCGCCCCGTCGCGACCGAGGCGATCGACGCGGCGGTGGACCGCATCGAGGAGAAGCTGCGCTCGATGGGCGAGCGCGAGGTGCCGACCGGCCGCGTCGGCGACCTGGTGATGCGGGAGCTCGCGCGCCTGGACAAGATCGCCTACATCCGCTTCGCGTCCGTGTACCGCAGCTTCGAGACGCCGGACGATTTCCGCGAGGCGGCGCAGGAAGTGAAGTCCGCAAGGCGAAGACGCAGGGGAACCTGAACGCGGTTCCCCCGCATCCCCTCCCCGGGAGTTGATGTGAATCCGTTCAGCGCCTTCGACCACGCCATGATGCGCAGGGCGCTCGCGCTCGCCGAGCGCGGCCTGTACAGCGCCACGCCCAATCCGCGCGTCGGCTGCGTCATCACGCAGGGCGAGCGCGTCGTGGCCGAGGGCTTCCACGAACGCACCGGCTGGCCGCACGCCGAGGCGCTCGCGCTCGGCGCCGCCGGCCGCGAGGCGCGCGGCGCGACGGTCTACGTGTCGCTCGAGCCGTGCAACCACTACGGCAAGACGCCGCCCTGCTCGGATGCGCTGATCCGCGCCAAGGTGGCGCGCGTGGTGGCGGCGCTCTCCGACCCCAATCCCAAGGCGGCGCACGGCGGCAAGGCTCTCGCCGCGGCCGGCATCCGCTTCGAGGCCGGGCTGCTGGAGGACGAGGCGCGCGAGATGAACATCGGGTTCGTGTCGCGCATGACGCGCGAGCGGCCGTGGGTGCGCATGAAGATCGCCGCCACGCTCGACGGGCGAACCGCCCTCACCAACGGGCGAAGCCAATGGATCACCGGCCCCGAGGCGCGGCGCGACGGCCACCACTGGCGCGCGCGCGCCTGCGCGGTGCTCACGGGAATCGGCACGGTCAGGGCCGACGACCCGCGCCTGACGGTGCGCGAGGTCGAGACGCCGCGCCAGCCGCTGCGCGTGGTGGTGGACAGCCGGCTCGAGATCCCGGAGAGCGCGCGCATTCTCGAGGGCGGCGGCGCACTCGTGTTCTGCGGCGCGGCCGACCTGCCGCGGCCGGTGCCCGGTGCCGAGGTGGTGGCGCTGCCCAACGCCAAGGGAAAAGTGGATCTCGCGGCGATGCTCAAGGAGCTGGCGCGCCGAGGCGTGAACGAGCTGCACGTCGAGGCGGGATTCCGGCTGAACGGCTCGCTCGTCAGGGAGGGCTGCGTGGACGAGTTCCTCATCTACCTCAATCCGAGCTTCCTCGGCGACAGCGCGCAAGGCATGCTCGAGCTGCCGGAGTTCGGCGCGCTGGACGCGAGGCTGAAGCTCGCGCTGCGCAGCGTGGAGCGCGTGGGCGGGGACCTGCGCATCCTCGCGCGGCCGGCGTAGGGACCCATGCGCAGCGTGCGAAATGCCGCCCTCGCGGCCGCGTTTCGCACCCGGCGCAATGTCCGGTAATCTTCCAAGTCCATGTTTACAGGGATCGTCCAGGCCGTCGGCACCATCGCGAGCGTCGCGCCGCTCCAGGGCGGCGTGCGCATCGTGGTGGACGCCGGTGCGCTCGAACTCGGCGGCGTCGCCCTGGGCGACTCGATCTGCGTGCAGGGCTGCTGCCTGACCGTGGTCGCGTGCGAGGGGCGCAGGCTCACTTTCGACGTCTCGCGCGAGACGCTCGATTGCACCGCGGGCCTCGATCGCCCGAGGCGCGTCAACCTCGAGAAGTCGCTCGCGCTGGGCGACAAGCTCGGCGGGCACCTCGTTACCGGGCACGTCGACGCGGTGGGCGAGGTGGTCGCGTTCGAGCCCGCGGGCGAGTCGCGGCTGCTGCGTCTGCGCGTCCCGCAAGCCCTGGCGCGCTATGTCGCGCGCAAGGGCTCGGTGTGCGTGGACGGCGTGAGCCTCACGGTGAACCGCGTCGAGGGCGGCGACTTCGAGGCGAACCTGATCCCGCACACGCTTCAGGTCACCACGCTCGGCGGCCTCGCGCCGGGCGCGAAGGTGAATCTCGAAGTGGATCTCGTGGCGCGCTACGTAGAGCGCATGATGGCGGCGGCATAGCGATGGACCAGCCCCGCCAGACCGCGGTCCTGTTCGCCGACGTGAGCGAGAGCACCAAGCTCTACGAGGCGGTGGGCGACGCCAAGGCGCTGGAGGCGATCGAGAGCTGCCTCGAGGAGCTGCGCAAGGCGACGCAGACCGCGGGCGGGCGCGTGGTGAAGACCATCGGCGACGAGATCATGGCGCTGTTTCCCAGCCCGGACTCGGCGGCCGGGGCGGCGGCCGAGATGCAGTTCGCGGTCGAGCGCCTGCCGATGGTCGGCAACACGGTGCTCGGCGTGCGCATCGGATTTCACTGCGGCCCGGTGATGCAGCGCGACGGCGACGTCTTCGGCGACACGGTGAACCTCGCTTCGCGCCTCGTCAGCCAGGCGGTGAAAGGCCAGATCATCACATCGAGCGAAACCATGGAATTGCTGAGCCCGATGTTCCGGCGCTGGACGCGGCGCCTGTACGCCATCCAGGTGAAGGGCAAGGCGAGCGAGGTGGACCTGTGCGAGCTGATCTGGAACCAGCGCGGCGACGAGACCGTGCTCGCCATCGACCGCTCGAGCGACACCAACTTCAAGCAGGTGCAGCTGCGTCTGAAGTACCCGGGCGGCGAGCGCGTGCTCAGGCGCAACCCGGACTCGCTGGTGCTGGGGCGCGACGCGAGCTGCGGCATCGTGATCAGCGACACCATGGCCTCGCGCAACCACTGCACCATCGAGCGGCGCCAGGACAAGTACCTGCTGTCGGACCACAGCTCCAACGGCACCTTCCTCACCGTGGAGGGCGAGCCCGAGGTGATCCTGCGGCGCGAGACCCTGGTGCTGCGCAAGCACGGCTGGATCGCCTTTGGCCAGCCGCGCGCGAGCGCCACCGAGGTGATCGAGTATTTCTGCGACTGAGGCGCAGCGCCGCCGCCGCGAGCCGGTGCCGCCCTCGGCGATCCGCTTCGATCCGGCGCTGCCGATCAACGCCCGGCGCGACGAGATCGCGGGCGCGGTGGCGAAGCACCAGGTCGTCATCGTCTGCGGCGAGACCGGCTCGGGCAAGACGACGCAAATTCCGAAGATCCTGCTCGCCATGGGCCGCGGCACCGCCGGCCTCATCGGGCACACCCAGCCGCGGCGCATCGCGGCGCGCTCGGTCGCGGCGCGCATCGCCGCGGAGCTGGGCGGCGAGCTCGGGGGCCTGGTGGGCTACAAGGTGCGCTTCCACGACCGGCTGGGCCCCGAATCGCGCATCAAGCTGATGACCGACGGCATCCTGCTTGCCGAGACGCTGGGCGACCGGGAGCTGCGCGCCTACGACACGATCGTGCTGGACGAGGCGCACGAGCGCAGCCTCAACGTCGACTTCCTGCTGGGGTACCTGAAGCGCCTGCTGCCGCGGCGGCCGGATCTGAAGGTGGTGATCACCTCGGCGACCCTCGACGCCGCGCGTTTCGCCGCGCACTTCGGCGGCGTGCCGGTGATCGAGGTCTCGGGGCGGCTCTACCCGGTCGAGGTGCGCTACCGCCCGGTGGGGGGCGATGCCGAGGACACCACGCGCGAGGAGGAGGAGCAGGCGCTCGCCGACGCCGTCGAGGAGGCCTGCCGCGAAGGCGAGGGCGACGTGCTCGTGTTCCTTCCGGGCGAGCGCGAGATCCGCGACACCGCGGCGGTGCTGCGGCGGCAGAGTGTAAAGTCACGCTTTACACTCGGCGAGATCCTGCCCCTCTATGCGCGCCTTTCGGCCGCCGAGCAGGACCGCGTCTTCCGCCCCGGGCCTGAGCGCCGCATCGTGCTCGCCACCAACGTCGCCGAGACCTCGCTCACGGTGCCGCGCATCCGCTGCGTGGTGGACACGGGCCTCGCGCGCGTCAAGCGCTACAGCTACCGCAACAAGGTCGAGCAGCTCGGGGTGGAAGACATCTCGCGCGCCGCCGCGCAGCAGCGCGCCGGGCGCTGCGGGCGCGTCGCCAACGGCGTCTGCATCCGGCTCTACGCCGAGGCCGATTTCAACGCGCGGGCCGCGTTCACCGACCCGGAGGTGCTGCGCTCCTCGCTCGCCGCGGTGATTTTGCGCGCGCTCGCGCTCGACCTGGGCAAGGTCGAGGAGTTCCCGTTCCTCGACCCGCCCGCGCCGCGCGCCATCGCCGACGGCTACGCGCTGCTCGCCGAGTTGGGCGCGGTGGACGATGCGAACGTGCTTACCCCGCTCGGGCGCGAGCTTGCGCGCCTGCCGCTCGACCCGCGCATCTCGAGGATGCTTGCGGCGGCGCGCGAAGAGGGGTGCCTGGACCAGGTGCTGGTGATCGCCGCGGCGCTCTCGGTGCAGGACCCGCGCGAGCGGCCGCTCGAGCGCCAGGCCGCTGCCGACCAGCGCCACGCCCGGTTCGATGACGAGCGCTCCGACTTCGTCGCGTTCCTCAAGCTGTGGCGCGCGTATCCCGAGGGCCCCTCGCGCAAGGAGTGCCGCGACGGATTCCTTTCCTACCCCCGCATGCGCGAATGGCGCGACGTGGTGGCGCAATTGCGGCAATCGGTCGAGGAGCTGGGATGGAAGTCCTCGAGCGCCGATCCCGCCAGGCCCGAGGGCTACCGCGCCATCCACCGCGCGCTGCTCGCCGGGCTGCTCGGCAACGTCGGCATGCGCGAACAGGAGGACGGCGCCTACACCGGCGCGCGCGGCATCAAGTTCTGGGTGCATCCGTCATCCGGCGCGAAGAAGGCCGGGCGCTGGCTGATGGCCGCCGAGCTCGTGCAGACCACGCGCCTCTACGCGCGCACCGTGGCGGCGATCGAGGCGCGGTGGCTGGAAGAGCTCGGCGCGCACCTCGTCAAGCGCTCGCAGGAGCGCCCGCACTGGGAAAAGGACCGCGCGCAGGTGGTGGCGCTCGAGCGCGGCACGCTCTACGGCCTGCCGGTGTACGCCAACCGCCGCGTCGGCTACGGGCGGATCGACCCGGCGCTCGCGCGCGCGATCTTCATCCGCTCGGCGCTGGTCGAGGGCGACTTCGAGACGCGCGCGCCGTTCTTCGCCCACAACCGGCGGCTGCTCGCCGAGATCGAGCGCCTGGAGCACAAGTCGCGCCGACCCGACATCCTGGTGGACGAGCCGCTGATCGAGGCCTTCTACGAGGCGCGCATTCCCGAGGGCATCGCGGGGGGCGCCGAGTTCGAGCGCTGGCGGCGCGAGGCCGAGCGCGCCGACCCGAGGCTCCTCTACCTCAAGCGCGAAGACCTGATGCGGCACGAGGCGGCGGGCATCACCACGGAGAATTTTCCGCCGCAGCTCAGGCTCGGCGCCAACAGCTTCGCGCTCGAGTACCATTTCGAGCCCGGCACCCCGCGCGACGGCGTCACGCTCGCCGTGCCGGTGGCGCTGCTCAACCAGGTGCCGGCGGCGCGCTGCGAGTGGCTGGTGCCGGGGCTGCTGAAGGAAAAAGCGCAGGCGATGGCGAAGCAATTGCCGCAGCGACTGCGCCACCGCCTCGGGCCGATCGCCGAGTTCGCCGCCGATTTCGCGCGCGCGGTGCCGCCTTCCGACCTGCCGCTCGCCACCGCGCTCGCGCGGTACGTGCGCGCGGAATTCAACTTCGAAGTGCCGGTGGACGGGTTCCGGGCCGATTCCGCCCCGCCGCACCTGCGCATGAACTTCCGCGTGGTGGACGAGCACGGGCGCCAGCTCGGCATGGGGCGCGACCTCGCGGCGTTGAAGCGCGAGCTCGCGCGCGAAACCGAGGCGGCGCTGCGCGAGGAGGCGCAAGCCGGGGACGGTGAGCGCTACACCGCTTGGAGTTTCGGCGACCTGCAGGAGATCATGGAGATCGAGCGCCGCGGGCAGACGCTCGTGGGCTACCCGGCGCTGGTGGACGCGGGCGAGGCGGTGACGCTGCAGGTGTTCGACTCCCCGGAGAAGGCGCGCGCCATGCACCGCGCGGGCGTGCGCCGGCTGCTCGCGATCGCCTTCCGCGACCGCATCCGCGAGCTCGAGAAGGCGCTCGCGCGGGACGTCGCGCTCGCGCCGCTCAGGCACGACATCGTCGCCGCGGCGCTGGAGCGCGCTTTCCTCGCCGAATCGCTGCCGGTGCTGCGCGCCGAGTACGCGCGCCGCGTGGATGAAGGCCGCAGCCGCTTTGGCCTGATCGCGCAGGAGGTGGCGCGCAGCGCGGCGCTGCTCGTTGCCGAGCACGCGCAGCTGCAAAAGCGCATCGCCGCGGCGGCGAAGGCGTTTCCGCAGGCCGCGGAGGAGGTGCGCGCGCAGGCCGCGCGGCTGTTCGCGCCGGGCTTTCTCGTGCGCACGCCCTGGGAGCGGCTGCAGCACCTGCCGCGCTACCTGAGGGCCGCGGGCATGAGGCTCGACAAGCTGCGCGAGGACCCGCAGCGCGATGCGCGCCTCGCGGCGGAAGTGTCGGCGCTGGAAGTCCCCTACCGGCGCGAGCTGGCGGCGCGCGAGAAGCTGGGCGCCGTCACGGCCGAGTGGGAGCAGTTCGGCTGGCTGCTGGAGGAGCTGCGCGTCGCGCTCTTCGCGCAGCAGCTCAGGACGCCGGTGCCGGTCTCGGCCAAGCGCCTTGGAAAGCTGTGGCAAAGTATGAGGAACCGCCGATGAACGCCGATAACGCCAGCGCAAAGCTGCCGTCATGAACTCCATCTCCCGGTCGCTGGGATTCGCCGTCGTCAACGTTTTCCACCCGCGCATGCTCTGGCTGATGGCCTGGCCAGTGCTGATCGCGCTCTCCATCTGGGGCGTGGTGGCGCTCATCTTCTGGGCGGAGGTCATCGCCTGGCTCGCCGCGCGCGTGAAGGAGTGGATCCAGACCGCGACCTTCTTCGTCAGCTGGGACCCGGGCAGCGTGGCGCTGTTCGCCGCCAAGGCGCTGGTGCTGCTGATGCTCGTGCCGCTGGTGCAGCTCACCGCGCTTTTCATCCTCGGCATCTTCGGCATGCCGCAGATGGTCGATTACGTGTCGCGGCGCCGCTACGGGGCGCTCGCGCGCCGAAGGGGCGGCAGCTTCGCCGGCAGCGTCTGGAACGGCCTGGTGGCGCTCGCGGGGCTGGTCGTGCTGGGCGCGGTCTCGCTGCCGCTGTGGGTGTTCCCGCCGCTGTGGCCGATGATCCCGGTGCTGATCGTGGGCTGGGTGAACCAGCGGCTGCTGCGCTACGACGCGCTCGCCGAGCACGCGGACGCGGCCGAGATGCGCGCCATCATCGCCGAGGAGCGCGGCGCCCTGTACCTGCTGGGCGCGGCGCTCGCGCTCGTCGCCTACGTGCCGATCCTCGGCTTCTTCGCGCCGGTGCTGATCGGGCTCGCCTTCGTCCACTACCTGCTCGGCGTGCTCGAGGCGCGGCGCTCGGCGCCGGTCGAGGGCACCGCGACGACGCTATAGGCGCTTCACCGGCAGGTCGAGCCCGGCGATCGCCTGCGCGACTCTCTCGATCGCCGCCGGGCGATGGAAGCCCTGGCGGAAGGCGATGCCGATGCGGCGCGCCGGGCGCGGCTCCGCGAACGGCACCGGCTTGACGAGCGGGCTCGCGTGGCGCGGCGTGAGCGCGCTCGCCGGCATCACGGTGACGCCCAGCCCCGAGGCCACCATGCTGCGCAGCGTCTCGAGCGAGCTGCCCTGGCGGCCCGCCGAGGGCGGGCGCGAGAACTCGTGGCAGGCGTCGAGCACCTGGTCGCGGAAGCAATGCCCCGCGGGCAGCAGCAGCAGCTCGCCCGCATCGAGCTCCTCGACCGCGACGCTGCGCCGCCTGGCGTAGGCGTGGCGCGCGGGCGCGAGCACGCTGAATTCCTCGTCGTAGAGGGGTTGTGTCTCGATCCCCGGGGCCTCGTAGGGCAGCGCGAGGATCACGGCGTCGACTTCCCCGGCGCGCAACATGCGATCGAGGCTCGCGGTCATGTTCTCCTCGATGTCGAGCGGCATCTCGGGCGCGAGCCGGCGCAGCGCCGCCACCAGATCGGGCAGCAGATAGGGCGCCACGGTGTGGATCACGCCCAGGCGCAGCACGCCCTTGAGCTGGTCGCGGCCCTGGCGCGCCACGGCCTTGACGCGCGCCGCCTCGTCGAGCGCGCGCCGCGCCTGCGCCACCACCTGCTCGCCCGCCGCGGTGACGATCACGCCGCCCTTGCCGCGCTCGAACAGCTGCACGCCCAGCTCGTCCTCGAGCTTCTTCACCGAGGCGGAGAGGCTCGGCTGCGACACGAAGCAGCGCGCCGCGGCGCGGCCGAAGTGCCTCTCGTCGGCGACTGCGACGACGTAGCGCAGCTCGGTGAGGGTCATGGCAGGCGCTATCGTAGCGCGGGCGGTAAACTGCACGCGGATCGTACAGCGAAAGCGGCTCACCCGTGGCGTTCGGCGCGTTGATCATCGGCGACGAAATCCTGGTCGGCAAGCGCCAGGACAAGCACCTCGCGTTCCTCATCGGCGCGCTCGCGCGCCGCGGCCTGAGGCTTGCCTGGGCCGAGTACCACGGCGACGATCCCGGGAGGTTGACGGCGGCGCTGAAGCGCACGCTCGCGTCCCGCGACGTGGTGTTCAGCTTCGGCGGCATCGGCGCCACGCCCGACGATCACACCCGGCAGTGCACCGCCGCCGCGCTCGGCGTCGCGCTCGAGCTGCATCCCGGGGCCGAGCGCGAGATCCGCGCGCGCTTCGGCGCCGAGATCACGCCGCAGCGGCTCGAGATGGGCGCTTTCCCGAGGGGTGCCGCGATCATCCCGAATCCCTTCAACCGCATTCCGGGATTCTCGGTGCGCGAGCACCACTTCGTGCCCGGCTTTCCGCAGATGGCCTGGCCGATGGTCGAGTGGGTGCTGGACACGCGCTACAAGGGGCTCTTCGACCGCGACCGCTGGGCCGAGGGCTCGATCCTGGTCTACGAGGCGGGCGAGAGCCAGCTCATCCCGGCGATGAACGAGGTGGGCGGCCGCTACCCCGGCATCAAGGTGTTCAGCCTGCCTTCGATGGGAGCCGACGGCTCGCGGCGCCATGTAGAGCTGGGCGTTCGCGGCGACCCGGCGCAGGTACCCGCGGCGCTCGAGGCGCTGCGCGCGTGCGTCCGTGCCGCGCGCTTCCCGTTCGAGGAACAACGTCCGGGGGTTTAATCCGGATCAAAGCCCCGGAAGACGATCGGTGCCAGCATTTGCCATTGACAGGAGGTCTCGATGAACCGCAAGGTGATTGCCGCGGCCGTGGCGGCCGCATTCGCCGCGCCGCCGGCGCTCGCGCAGAGCGCCCTCACGATCAGCGGCACGGTCAACATCATGTACGACTACGTGAAGGCGGGCGGCAACACCGGCGGCGATGTCGCGGGCGGCGCCAACAACTCGCTCAAGGCGCACGACCGGGTGCGCGACGGCGCGCTGTCCTACATCCGGTTCTCCGTGTCGGAGGACCTCGGCGGCGGCAACTCCGCGTTCGTGCAGGTCGAGAGCGCGGTGATCCAGCAGTCCGACACGCGCAGCAATGCCGCGGGTGCCGGCGCCGTAACGGGCGGCTGGGGCAACCGCAACTCCGGCGTCGGCATCAACAGCAAGGCCGCCGGGCGCTTCGTGATCGGCGTCTGGGACTTGCACTACAACGAGCTGTACGCGATCGAGCCTGGCCACCCGATCAGCAACGCGGCCGCGGGGATGCTCGGCCTGCTGCAGAATTTCGGCTCCGGGTTCAGCGTCTCGCCGTTGATCGGCACCCGCTACGCCAACGTCCTGCGCTGGGATTCTCCGGGCTGGGGCGGCTTCAGCGTCACCGCCGGCTACGCGCGCCCGACCGACAGCGCGCCGGTGAACAGCGCGGGCGACGTGCGCGACGGCAAGAAGAACCGGGTCTTCGCGGTGGCGCCGCGCTTCGAGAGCGGCGGGCTGCAGGTTCGGTACTCATACCTCCAGGACAAGGACATCGCGACCAATGCCACCATCACCCTGGCCGGCACCCCGATGTTCGGCGGCGGCACGATTGCGGCGCTATCCAAGGTCACCAGCAGCCGGCTCGGCGCGCGCTACAAGTTCGCCAACGGCTTCGGCGTCGGCCTCGCATGGGATTCGTCGAAGTGGAATTTCTCCTCCAGCACGGCCGGCGCGCAAATGGAGGTCAAGCGCGACGTCTGGTCGCTGCCGCTCACCTTCGAGGCCGGCAACCACATGGTGTTCGGCACCTACGCCGAGGCGAGCGACTGGAAGGGCTCGGCCGGCGGCACGGGCTGGAGCTCGACCACCAACCCGGCGATCGGTGGCCAGGCGGCGGGCACGATGACCTTCGGCTCGGAAACAGGCGCCAAGTTCTATTCGCTCGGCTACAGCTACCGGCTGTCCAAGCGCACCAACGTGCACGCGACCTGGCAGAAGATCCGCAACGAGGCGCTGGTGCGCTACGACTTCAAGGACAACTCCAGCGGCAACACCGCGGTCGGCGGCGACCCCGAAGCCTGGGCGCTCGGCATCCGGCACGCTTTCTAGACCGCGCGCAAGCCCCGCCGGCAGGCGAAAAAAAGCCCCGCCGAGGCGGGGCGAGGCAAAAAAAAGCCCCGCCGAGGCGGGGTTTTGGTGCTACTTCCTTCTCGCAGCCTTCTTCTGCCGGCTGCGCCTGGCGCTAGATCGGGGCTTGCCCGGTTTGGCGCTCAGGCGGCCTTTTTTGCCTTGGCGGCCAGCGACTTCACCGATTCGGTGGCGGCGGCGACGTTCGCCTCCGCGATCTCGGTCGCCTGCTTCGCGGCCTTGCTGAAGTTGTCGTAGGCCGAGTTGGCGGCGGCGAGCATCTGCTTCACCGCGGTGACCGCGACATCCGACCCTGCCGGGGCGTTCTTCATCGCCTTGTCGAGCACCGAGACGAAGGCCTCGTTCCACTCGGCGACGCGCTTCTCGGCGGCCTTGGACAGCTCGGTGTTCGCCTGTGCCGCGACCTCGTAGACGCTCCTGGAGTAGGCGATCGCCTTCTCCAGCGCGGGCTGCGCGAAGGTGCTCTGCAGGGTCATCAGCTCCTGCACGTCCTTGGCGCCGGCGAGGGCGCGGGCGTTGGACATCGTGTCTTCGAACGCGGCGCGGATGGCGCTCGCGTTCAGGTTGGCGATCTTCTCGATCGCGGCGAACTGGCTCGACGCGAGGGACAGGATCGCTTCCACATTGGCCTTGTTGGTGGCCTGGATCTGCTCGGGGGTGACGTACATTTGTGCTCTCCTTGTGAAAGTCGGGTTCTGATTCCGTTTGGCGCTATTGTGCGCCGCAGCAATAGGAATTGTATGGACGAACGCTTGAAAGTCAAGAACTTTGTGCAGTGCACCATAACCTGTTGATGTCTCGGACAAAACTCGAAGGAAGTTCGCTGGAAGAGCTCCGCAGACGTTTGAAACGCGGCGCCCAGGCCTGCGCGATGCGGGGGATTGCCGTTATCCTCGACGCCGCCTCCCGGGTTCCAGGCCATACCGCACCCGCGTCGCCGGAGTGGCTGCTCACTATATGGAAAGCCATCAGGAAATAGTCTTTGACCCGGGGGACCCGGCATTCATCCGGGACCCATTTCCCGCGCTCGCCCGGCTCAGGGAGGAAGACCCGGTGCATTGGTCCGGGCCGCTCGGGGCCTGGATCGTCACGCGCCATGCGGACGTGCGCGAGGCGGCGCGCGACCCGAGGCTCTCCTCGGACCGGATGCGGCCGTTCTTCGAGGCGCAGCCCGAGGGGGCGAGGCGACGCCTCTCGGCGCTCGAGAACAACGTCTCGCACTGGGCGGTCTTCATCGACCCGCCGCGCCACACGCGCTTGAGAGCGCTCATGTCGAACGCCTTCACCTCGCGCGCGGTCGAGCGGCTGCGCGCGAGCGTGGCGGCGCGGGTCGAGGAGCTGCTCGCGCCGCTCTCGGGCCGCGACGAGTTCGACCTCGTGGGCGAGTTCGCCTGGCTGCTGCCCGCGGGCGTGATCGCCGACCTGCTGGGCGTGCCGCGCGAGGACATCGGGCGGCTCAAGGACTGGTCGGACGAGCTCTCGGGGTTCATCTTCTCCGGGCGGCACGTGCAGGAGAAGTACGAGCGCGCGGCGCGCGGCGTCGGCGAGATGGCCGGGTACTTCGCGCGCCTGATCGAGGCGAAGCGCGCGCGCCCGGACGAGGGGCTGGTGTCGGCGCTGGTAGCGGCGACCGACGGCGGCGAGCGCCTTGCGCCCGAGGAACTGGAGGCGATGTGCGTGCTGCTGCTGTTCGCGGGGCACGAGACCACCACGCACTTGGTCGGCAACGGCATGCACGCGCTGCTGGGCGATCCGGAAGCGCGCGCGGCGTTCGCCGCCCGGCGCGGCGACGCGGCGTTCGTGGCGAGCGCGATCGAGGAGCTGCTGCGCTACGACGGCCCGAGCCTCGCGCAGGGGCGCGTCGCCGCGGAGGACCTCGCGATCGGCGGCCGGCGCATCCGGCGCGGCGAGCGCGTGTTCCTGATGCTCGCGGCGGCGAACCGCGACCCGCGCGCCTTCGACCAGCCCGACGCGCTGCGCCTCGATCGCACGCCGAACGCGCACCTCACCTTCGGCTACGGCATCCACTTCTGCATCGGCGCGCCGCTGGCGCGGCTCGAAGGCCAGATCGCGTTCCCGCGGCTGCTGGAGCGCTTCCCGCGCCTGGAGCTCGCGGCGCCGCCCGAGTGGATGGACTCGCTGGTGGTGCGCGGCACGCACCGCATGCGGGTGCGGGTGCCGGACTAGCAGTTTGTTGAAATTCGCCGCGCTTTCATGGAATTCATCGCACCGTCGGTTGTCGAATGGTCGTCGAAAAGAATAAAG
>CAZVHU010000084.1:0-14201 GCA_964627075.1 uncultured Enterobacteriaceae bacterium
AGGCGTGCTCGAGGCCGTTAACGCCTGGGCAAGAGCGTGGTCGGCGAAGGACGTTGAGCGCTACCTCGGCTTCTACGCTCCGGCCTTCAAGCCTGCAGGCGGGCTCACGCGCCAGGCTTGGGAGAAGCAGCGCCGCGCCCGAATCACCGCGCCGAGCGTCATCGAGGTCGCGATCGGCGACCTGAGGATCCAGCGGCGCGACGACGCCCGGGCCGCGGCGTCCTTCCGGCAGCGCTACAGGTCGGATCGGTACCAGGACCAGACCGACAAGACGCTCGAGCTGGTGCGGGACGGAGAGCGCTGGCTGATCGTGAAGGAGCGCACCGCGCCCGCCCCCGCCGCCGCTGCCAAGCCGGCGACTGCACCAGCACCCGCGCCAGCTGCCGCCACCGCCGCGGCTGCGCCCGCGGCGGCACCCGTTCCCGCGCCCGCGGCGGATGCGGGCATTTCCACGGCGCTCGGACCCATGCGGGTCCTGTCCGCGCTCGGGCAGCCGCTTCGCGCCGAGATCGAGGCAAACCCGCTGCTGCGCGGCGCGCAGGAGGTCGTGGCGGTGCGCCTTGCCCCGCTCGATGCCTACCAGCGGGCCGGCATCGAGTACGCCCCGGCGCTCACCGGCATCAACGTCGCGATCGAGCAGCGCGACGGCAAGCCGCTCGTCGCCGTGACGACGCACCGCGCGGTGAACGAGCCGTTCCTCAAGCTGCTCATCGAGGTGCAGACCAGGTCCGGGCGCCTGGTGCGCGAGTACACCGCGTTGCTCGACCCACCGGCATACGCGCCTCCCGCCCCGCCGCGCGCGGTGGCGCCCCCGCCAGCGCCGGTCGCGGTCGCGCCGGTGGCAGTGCCCGCCCGTCCGGCCGCCCCGACGGTCAAGGCGGCTCCCACATCCCCCCGGACCACGCCCGCGAGCAAGGCGGCGCGGGTGGCGGAGGGCCGCACCAGACCGCCTTACGCCGCACCCGCTGCGCCCTCGTCCAAGGCGCAGGTGAAGCTCGCAGGGGCTGAAGCAAGGAAGCCGCGCGCCGCAGAGGAGGCCGTCGCCGACGATCGCGTCGCGACCCAGCGCGCGCTGAAGGAAGCGCAGTCGCGCAACGAGGAGCTCGAGAAGACGGCTGCCGACCTCGCCAAGCTCATCGAGATCCGGAACATGCAGATCGCCGAGCTGGAGAAGCGCGTGGCGCAGGCGCGGCAGGCACCTGCGCCGGCACCTGCGCCGGCGCCGAAACCGCCAGCCGAGGCGCCGAAGCCGGCCGCAGAAGCGCCCAAGCCTCCCGTCGCAGCGCCGAAGCCCGCAGCCGGGGCGCCCAAGCCTGCGCCAGCGCCTGCCGCGAAGCCGCGGCCTGCGCCCCCGCCTCCGCCGCCTGAGCCGAGCCTGCTCGAGGAGCTGACCGGGGATCCCGTCATGCTCGGCGGGCTTGGCGGGGTCGCGGCGCTGCTCGCGTTGTACGGTGGCTATGCGTGGCGCAGGAAGAAGCGCGCGGCGAAGTCGCGGCTCGAGGAAAGCCAGCCGATCATGGTGGCGCCCGCGAGCGCTGCGGCGATGAGCGCCGCGGCCGCGGCGGCCGCGAAGGGCGAAGCCTCTCCCGCAGCCGTCGGCGAGGAGCTCGACCCGATCGCCGAGGCCGACGTCTACACAGCCTACGGTCGCGACGGGCAGGCCGAGGAAATCCTGCGCGACGCGATCGCGAAGGGCGGCGGCCGGCCGGCCGTCTACCTGAAGCTCCTCCAGATCTATGCCAAGCGGCACGACACCGTGCAGTTCGAGGCCGAGGCGCGCACGCTGCAGACGCTGACGAACGGCGAGGGGCCGGAGTGGGAAAAGGCGATGGCGCTCGGCCGCTCGATCGACCCCGGCAACGATCTCTACGGCCAGGGCGACGCCGCGGCGCCAGCGCCCGAAGCCGGCGCGATCGAAGCCCCCGCAGTGGACTTCGACCTGGGAACCGGCCAGCAGGCGCCGGCGCCATCGCCGGAAGTGACGCAATCGCTCGCTCCGCCTGCACTCGACTTCGACATCGGCGGCACGACGGGCGAGCTCAAGGTCGCGGGCGAGGCCGCGGCGCCCGCGACGGAACCCGGGCCGGGAGGCACTGCGATCGACCTGTCGGCGATCAGCCTGGATCTCGGCGCAGCCGAGCCGGCGCCAGCGACCGCGGCCGCTGGCAACCCGAAATGGCAGGAAGTCGCGGTCAAGCTCGACATCGCGAAGGCCTACCACGAGATCGGCGACACCGACGGCGCGCGTGAACTGCTTAACGAAGTGCTCAAGGAAGGCGACCCCGCACAGCAGGAGCAGGCGAAGAAGATGCTCGCGAACTTCGGCTGACTCGCGACGTGAGTTCCTGAAGTTGTGAAGGCAGTGCGCTTGGTCTAGAATGAAAAGTTGATCGTAGGTGCTTGAAAACATAAGACAATGCTCAACTCTTCCGCGCGGCCGGCAGCCCTTTGGGCGCTCGTCGCCGCGATTGCGCTGGCGTGCGGCACGGGATGGGCGAGCAGCGTGCAGGAAGCAAGCAAGCTCCTGCAGGCCGGCCAGCACGCCCAGGCGCTCGAGCAGGTGAACCGGGCGCTCGCGGCGAATCCGCGCGACCCGCAGGCGCGTTTCCTCAAGGGCCTGATCCTCACCGAGCAGGGCAACAGCAAGGAGGCCGAGGACGTGTTCGTCAAGCTCACGCGCGATCACCCGGAGTTGCCGGAGCCGTACAACAACCTCGCGGTGATCTACGCCTCGCAGGGGCAATACGACAAGGCGCGAAGCGCGCTCGAGCGCGCGCTTCGCACGCACCCGGCCTACGCCACCGCGTATGAGAACCTCGGCGGGATTTACGCCAGGCTCGCGAGCCTGGCCTACGACAAGGCGCTGCAGACGGGATCCGCGAGCGCGGGCGCGCAGCAGAAGCTCGTGCTGGTGAGAGAAATGGGCGCCGCGCCGGAGTCGAGCCGCACCGCGATCGCGAGCAAGGCTCCCGCGACGCAAACCACGGTCGCTGCGGCGCAGCCCGCGGTGCAAGCCCGGCGCTCCCCGCAGCCCTCGGCGCAGGCGCAGCCGGCGCCGCAGCCAAAGCCGGTCGCCGGGACCAAGCCCGCGCCGGCGGCGACGGCGGCGCCTGGCGTGCTCGAGGCCGTGAGCGGCTGGGCAAAGGCGTGGTCGTCGAAGGACGCCGACGCCTACCTCTCGTATTACGCCGAGGACTTCGCCACGCCGAGAGGCGAATCGCGCGCGGACTGGGAAAAGGCGCGGCGGCAGCGCATCGCCGCGCCCAAGACGATCGCCGTCACGGTGGAGTCTCCTCGCGTTGCGCAGTCGAGCGACACGCAGGCGAGCGTTACCTTCCGCCAAGGGTACCGGTCGGACGCGCTGAAGGCCTCGGCCACGAAGACGCTCGTCCTGGTGAAGGCCGAGGGCCGCTGGCTCATCCAGCAGGAGAAGGTGATCCGGTGAAGGCGCTCGCCCCTGCGCGCGCGGCGCTCGCCGCCCTGCTTCTCGCCGTGTCGGGCCCGGCGCCCGGGGCCGCCGGCCCCGAAAAGGCGCTCTCCTCGATCGTGCAGGCGATCGAGGCGCAGCGCTTCGACCTGGCGCTCGAGCGCACCGAGGCGCTGATCGCCGCGCACCCGAATTTCCGCCTCGCGCACCTGATTCGCGGCGACCTGCTGCTCGCGCGCGCGCGGCCGCTGGAGACCTTCGGCAACGTGCCCAAGACGGTGCCGCGCGACAAGGTCGAGGACCTGCGCGCCGAGGCGCTGTCGCGCCTGCAGGCGCTGCGCGAGCGGCCGGGCGGCGACCGCCTGCCGCGCTACGTGCTGCAATTGCAGCCTGAGCAGGAGCACGCGGTGGTGGTGGACTCCAGGCGCTCGCGCCTTTACCTCTACCGCAACGCCGACGGCCGGCCGCAGCTCGTGTCCGACCATTACGTGACGCTGGGCAAGAACGGCATCGATAAGACGCGCGAGGGCGACCAGAAGACGCCGATCGGGGTCTACCACGTGACCGCCAACCTGCCGCGCCAGAAGCTCACCGACTTCTACGGCGCCGGCGCCTACCCCATCAACTATCCCAACGCCTGGGACAAGCGCCTCGGGCGCAACGGCCACGGCATCTGGCTGCACGGCACGCCCTCGGACACCTACAGCCGGCCGCCGCGGGCGAGCGACGGCTGCATCGTGCTGGCGAACGCCGACATCGAGTCGCTCGGCCGCAGCCTGCAGGTGGGCCTGACGCCGGTGATCATCGCCGAGGAGGTCGAGTGGGTGAGCGCCGCGATGCTCGAGGCCGAGCGCAAGTCTCTCGCCGCGGCGCTCGAGGGCTGGCGCAGCGACTGGGAGAGCCTCGACACCGCGAGGTACCTGCGGCACTACTCGGCGAAGTTCCACTCGGGCGAGCAGGACCTCGCGGCGTGGTCCGCGCACAAGCGCAAGGTGAACGCGGGCAAGAGCTGGATCAAGGTCGGCGTGTCGCGCGTCACGATGCTGCAATACCCGCGCGAGCGCTTCGTGGTGGTGAGCTTCGTGCAGGACTACCGCTCGAGCAACCTTTCGAACGCGATGCGCAAGCGCCAGTACTGGGCCAAGGAAGGCCCGCAATGGAAGATCCTCTATGAAGGTGGAGCATGAAACTCGTTGATCTGTGCAGATCCCTGGTGGTGCTTTCGGCGGCCGCGGCCGCGCCCGGCGCGGCGGCCGCGGACCCGCAGGTGGACGTGAAGACCACCGCTGGCACCATCCGCCTCGAGCTCTACCCCGCCAAGGCGCCGAAGACGGTCGAGAATTTCCTGCAGTACGTGAAGGACGGCCACTACAACGGCACCGTGTTCCACCGCGTGATCGACGGCTTCATGATCCAGGGCGGGGGCTTCGACCAGAAGCTGAGCCAGAAGCCGACGCGCGCGCCGGTCCAGAACGAGGCGAAGAACGGCCTGAAGAACGAGCTCGGCACCATCGCCATGGCGCGCACGCCGGACCCGCATTCGGCGAGCGCGCAGTTCTTCATCAACGTGAAGAACAACGACTTCCTCAACGCCGCCCAGGCGCAGGACGGCTGGGGCTACGCGGTTTTCGGCAAGGTCGTGTCCGGCATGGACGTGGTGATGAAGATCGCCAAGACGCCGACCGGCCCGGGCGGACCGTTCCGCAGCGACGTGCCGCGCGAGGCGGTGCTGATCGAGTCGATGAGCGTCGTCGCGGCGAAATGACGGTTTGAGCCGGGCGCTGTTCATCTCCGACCTGCACCTCTCGGCGGAGCGCCCGGAGACCAGCGCGCAGTTCTTCCGCTTCCTCGGCGCCGAGGCGCGCGGCGCGCAGGCGCTCTACATCCTGGGCGACCTGTTCGAGTACTGGATCGGCGATGACGAGCTCGACGACGTCCCCGGCGAGCCGATGGTGCGGCAGGCGGCCCTCGCCATGCGCAAGCTGGCCGACAGCGGCGTGGCGCTGCACCTCATGCACGGCAACCGCGATTTCCTGATCGGCGAGCGCTTCTGCGCCGCAGCCGGCGCGCGGCTGCTCGAGGACCCGAGCGTGGTGCAACTCGACGGCGAGCGCTATGCGCTGCTGCACGGCGACACGCTGTGCACCGACGACCTGCCCTACCAGGCGTGGCGGCGCACCGCGCGCTCGCCGGAGTTCCAGCGCCAGTTTCTCGCCCGGCCGCGCGCCGAGCGCCGCGCCACCGTGATGCAGTACCGCGAGCAGAGCAAGGCGGCGACGAGCGCCAAGGCGCCCGAGATCATGGACACGAACGAGGGCGCGGTCCGCGAGGCTTTCCGCAGGCTCGGCGTGACGCGCATGATCCACGGCCACACCCACCGCCCGGCGCACCACCGCCACAGCGTGGACGGCGCGCAGTGCGAGCGCTGGGTGCTGCCGGACTGGTACGGCAGCGGCGGCTACCTGGAAATCGGGGACGGCAAGGCGCACCCGGCCAGATTCGGCGCAGTGTAAAGTCACACTTTACACTTCGGCCGTGCGCGGCCGGCTCTAGCTGCCGAGCCCGCGCGCCAAATCGGCTTTCACGTCCTCTACCGCTTCGAGCCCGACCGCCACGCGCAGCAGCCCTTCGCCGATGCCGGCCGCGGCGCGCGCTCCGGCGCTGATGCGCCCGTGCGTGGTGGTCGCAGGATGCGTGATCGTCGTCTTGACGTCGCCCAGGTTGCCGGTGATCGAGATGAGGCGCGTCGAGTCCACCACCTTCCACGCCGCCTCGCGCCCGCCCCTGACGTCGAATGAAACCACGGCGCCGCCGGCGCGCTGCTGGCGCATGGCGAGCGCGTGCTGCGGGTGCGAGGCGAGGCCCGGGTAGTACACGCGCGCCACCTGCGGGTGGCTTTCCAGCCAGCGTGCGAGCTCGAGAGCCCGCTCCGATTGCGCGACCATCCGAAGCTCCAGCGTCTCCATGCCTTTCAAGATCACCCAGGCGTTGAAGGGCGAAAGCGACGGCCCCGCGGTGCGCAGGAAGCCGAACACGCCGTCCATCACCAGCTTCCTCGAGCCGAGCACCGCGCCGCCGAGCACCCGGCCCTGCCCGTCGAGGTACTTGGTGGCGGAATGGATCACGAGGTCGGCACCCAGCTCGAGCGGCCGCTGCAGCGCCGGCGTGCACAGCGCGTTGTCCACCGCGAGCAGCGCGCCGCCCCGCCTGGCGATGGCGGCGAGCGCGGCGATGTCCGAAACTTCGCCCAGCGGGTTCGAGGGCGTCTCGAGGAACAGCAGCCTGGTATTGGGCTTGAGCGCGCGCTGCCACGCGGCGGGATCCGTCGGCGAAACGAAGGTGGTCTCCACGCCGAAGCGCGCGAGGATCCCGGAGTAGAGCTGCACGGTCGCGCCGAACACCGCATTCGAGCAGACCACGTGGTCGCCCGCCTTGAGCAGCGCCATGTTCGTGGCGAGAATCGCCGACATGCCCGAGGCGGTGGCGACGCAGGCCTCGGCCCCTTCGAGCGCCGCAAGACGGTCCTGGAACATGGCGACCGTCGGGTTGGTGAAGCGCGAGTAGACGAAGCCTTCCTCGCCGCCGGTGAAGCGCGCCGCGGCCTGCGCGGCGCCGTCGAACACGAAGCTCGAGGTGAGGAACAGCGCCTCGGAGTGCTCGTGGAACTCGGTGCGGGCCTGTCCGGCGCGCACCCCCAATGTAGCAAGCGAAGTTTTCATGGTCCCCGTCCTTCGTTCGCTTGCGGGAACAAAAAAACCCGGCCAAGCGGACCGGGTTTCGTCGGCACGCTTTAGCTGAATTTGTAGCGCGCCCGCAAGCTGTGGCTCAAATCGGCGCGTAGCGGGACTATAGCACGGTGTTCCGGCCCCGTCAGCCGCTCGCCACCAGGTTGAGGTCGAGCTGCGCGCCCTCGTCCTCGCCCGAGTCGCGCGCGGCGTCGCGCCGGGTCTCGATGGCGCGCAGGTAGTCGCTGGTGACGTCGCCCGTCACGTAGACGCCGTCGAAGCACGAGGTCTCGAAGCGCGCGAGCCGCGGGTTCGCCTTGCGCACCGCGTCCTTGAGCTCCTCCAGGTCCTGGTAGATGAGCGCGTCGGCGCCGATCTCGGCCGCGACCTCGGCTTCGCTGCGGTGCGCCGCGATCAGCTCGGCGCGCGTCGGCATGTCGATGCCGTAGACGTTGGGATAGCGCACCGGCGGCGCGGAAGAGGCGAAGAACACCTTGTTCGCGCCCGACTCGCGCGCCATCTGCACGATCTCGCGGCTGGTGGTGCCGCGCACGATCGAGTCGTCCACCAGCATCACGTTCTTGTCCTTGAACTCCATGCCGATGACATTGAGCTTCTGGCGCACCGAGCGGCTGCGCAGCGCCTGCCCCGGCATGATGAAGGTGCGGCCGATGTAGCGGTTCTTGACGAAGCCCTCGCGGTACGGCACCCCCAGCCCCATCGCGAGCTGCAGCGCCGAGGGGCGGCTCGAGTCCGGGATCGGGATCACGACGTCGATCTCGAGGTGCCGGTACTGGCGGCGGATCTTCCCGGCGAGCTTCTCGCCCATGTTGAGGCGCGACTCGTAGACCGAGGCGCCGTCCATCACCGAGTCCGGCCGCGCGAGGTACACGTACTCGAAGATGCAGGGATTGAGCGAGGCGCCCGGCGCGCAGAGCTGGCTGCGCAGGTTGGCGTGCTCGTCGATCAGCACCGCCTCGCCCGGCGCCACGTCGCGCAACACGCGAAACCCCAGCGCTTCGACGGCGACGGACTCGGAGGCCACCATGTACTCGATGCCCTGCGGGGTCTCGTTGTAGCCGATCACCGCCGGGCGGATGCCGTAGGGATCGCGGAAGGCGAGCACGCCGTAGCCCGCGATCATCGCGATCACGGCGTAGGCGCCGCGCACGCGCCGGTGCACCGCGGCCACCGCGGCGAAGATCGTCTGCGCGTCGAGCCGCTGGCGCACCGAGGACTTTTCCAGCTCGTGCGCCAGCACGTTGAGCAGCACCTCGGAATCGGAGTTGGTGTTGATGTGCCGCAGGTCGGTGCGGAACATCTCTTCCTTGAGCGCGTCCGAATTCGTCAGGTTGCCGTTGTGCCCGAGCACGATGCCGAAGGGCGAGTTGACGTAGAACGGCTGCGCCTCGGCCGAGTTGAAGGCCGAGCCCGCCGTCGGGTAGCGGCAGTGCGCGATGCCGATGTTGCCGGGCAGCGCGCGCATGTTGCGGGTGCGGAACACGTCGCGCACCGTGCCGCTGCCCTTGTGCATGTGCAGCGTCTTGTTCGAGCTGGTGACGATGCCGGCCGCGTCCTGGCCGCGGTGCTGCAGCAGCAGCAGACCGTCGTAGAGCAGCTGGTTGACGGGCGAACGGGCGACGATGCCCAGAATTCCACACATGGGAGACGGCTCCCGGGTGTATTAAGGATCAATCATAGCGCAGCCGCTCGGTGAGCGTCTGCGGCAGCCACGGCTTGAGCGCAAGCGCCGCGCGCGCCATCCAGTAGCCGATCGCCGACTCGCGCCAGAACTCCTGCCGGGGGGCGCTCGTCAGCCCTGCGATCAGCGCAAGCGCAAGCACGAACACCACCCCCCTCGCGACGCCGAAAAGCCCCCCAAGGAGGCGGTTCAGGCCGCCGAGACCGACCGCCTGCACGAGCCTGGAAAGCAGCAGGGCGAGCAGGGTGGCGACGACCAGCACCGCGACGAAGATGCCGAGGAACGCGACGAGCACGCGCAGTTCCGGCGTCGGTACGAGTCTCGGCAGCTCCTCGCCGAGCGGCCCGGCGAACAGGTTCGCGGCGAGGAACGCGATCACCCAGCCCAGCACCCCGATCACCTCGCGCACCAGGCCGCGCACCGCGCCCCAGACGATCGAGGCTGCGAACACGCCGAGCACGGCGTAATCGAGCCATGTCATGTCAGGACTTCGCCGCGACGTCGGCGGGCCTGAAGCCGAGCCCTTTCAGCTGCTGCAGCGTCTTCTGCGCCGCGTCGCGGCTGGCGAAGGGGCCTGCGCGCACGCGCATCACCTTGCCCGACTTGGTGGCGACCGGCTCGGTGTAGTACGGGATGCCGGCAGCCTTGAGCTTTTCGTAGACGCCGGCAGGGTCGGCGAACGCGCCCACCTGCACGTAGTACTGCTGCGCGTCGGCGAGCGCGCGCTCCGCGCGCGCCTTTTCGTTCGCCTCGGCGGCGGGCGGCTTGGGCGGCGCCTTGGGCTCTTCGGACTTCGGCGCGGGCTTGGGTTCCTCGGCCCCGGCCGGCGCCTTCTGTTCTTCTGCCCTGGCCACGGGCTTGGGCGCTTCCGCCTTGGGCGGCACCTTCGGCGCCTCGGCTTTCGCGGCGGGCTTTTCGGCGGGTTTCTCCGCCGGCGCGACCGGCGTCACCTTGGGCCTGAACGCCGCGTCGTCCTCGGCGGGAATGCGCACGCTCACCGGCGGCAGCGGCTGCCTGGGCGCCGTGTCGAACACCATCGGCAGCACGATCACCGCGGCGAGCACCAGCGCGATCGCGCCGACGAGGCGGCGCCGGCCGCGGCGCTTCAGCGCCTCGACGTCGCGCGCTTCAGCCATGCCCGGGGCGTCGTTGCGCCTGCAGTTGCGCCATCGCTTCGGCTACCGTGAGGAATGATCCGAACACAACGATTTTATCATCCTCGCCCGCTTCATCCTGCGCTGCAGCAAGCGCCGCCGCGACCGAAGCGTGCTCTGCAGCGGGCGCGGTGACGCCGGCTGCCTGCAGCGCTGCCGCGATCTGCCTTGCGCTCGCGCCACGCGGGCCGCCGAGCGTCGCAAGATGCCAGCGCGCAACGTGCGGCGCGAGCGCGCGCACGACGGCCGCGATGTCCTTGTCGGCGAGCATGCCGAGCACCGCGATCGTCCGCGGCGCGTAGCCGCTCGCGCCGAGGTTCTCGGCGAGCACCGCCGCGGCCTGGGGGTTGTGCGCGACGTCGAGCACGATCCGCGGCCTTCCGGGAAGCACCTGGAAGCGCCCGGGCACGATCGTCTCCGCGAGGCCACGCCGCACGTCCTGCATGCCCAAGGGAAACCTCTCGCGCAGCGCGTCGAGCGCCGCGAGCGCCGCCGCCGCGTTGCGCAGCTGGATCGCGCCCCGCAGCGCGGGGTGCGCGAGCGCGGTTCGCCTGCCCGCCGGCCCCCAGAACGACCATTGCGGGTCCTGCACGCTGTAGCCGAAGTCGCGCCCGATGAGCAGCAGCCGCGCGCCGACACGCGCCGCCTCCTCGAGCACGCTCTCGGGCGGCTCGGGCTCGGCGACCACTGCCGGCCTGCCGGCGCGGAAGATGCCCGCCTTCTCGCGGCCGATGCGCTCGCGCGTCGCGCCGAGATAGTCCACGTGGTCGACGCCGATGCTGGTCACGACCGCGCAGTCCGGCTCGATTGCGTTCACGGCATCGAGCCTCCCGCCCAGGCCCACTTCGAGCACCGCCGCGTCGAGCCGCTCGCGCGCGAACAGCCACGCCGCGGCAAGCGTTCCGTACTCGAAATAAGTGAGCGGCATGGCGCCGCGCGCAGCTTCCACAGCCTCGAACGCCTGGCACAGCGCATCGTCGCCGGCGTCGCGCCCGCAGATCCGCACGCGCTCGTTGTAGCGCAGCAGGTGCGGCGAGGTGTAGAGGCCGGTCCGGTAGCCGCCCGCGCGCAGCATCCCCTCCAGCAGCGCGCTGGTCGAGCCCTTGCCGTTGGTGCCGCCCACGGTGAACACGGGGCAGCCGATGGACAGGCCAAGCCGCCCGAGGACTGCGCTCACGCGATCGAGGCCGAGGGCGATCGCCTTGGGGTGCTGGCGCTCGACGTGGCCGAGCCACTCGTCGAGCGTGCGCGCGGTCACGATGCCGCGTCGACGGGCTTGCCGAGGAGCAGCGCGAGCAGCGCGTGCAGCCGGTCGCGCAGCTGCCGGCGGTCCACGATCATGTCGATCGCGCCCTTCTCCAGCAGGAACTCCGCGCGCTGGAAGCCCTCGGGCAGCTTCTGGCGCACCGTCTGCTCGATGACGCGCGGGCCGGCGAAGCCGATCAGCGCCCTGGGCTCGGCGATCACGACATCGCCCAGCATGGCGAAGCTCGCCGAGACGCCGCCCATGGTCGGGTCGGTGAGCACGGTGACGAAGGGCAGCCTGCGCTCCTCCAGCTCGGTGAGCGCCGCCGTGGTCTTCGCCATCTGCATGAGGGACAGCAGCCCCTCCTGCATGCGCGCGCCACCGGTCGCGGTGAACACGATCATGGGGAGCTTCTGCTCGACCGCGACCTGCACGCCGCGCGCGAAGCGCTCGCCGACCACCGAGCCCATCGAGCCGCCCATGAATTCGAATTCGAACGCCGCGCACACCACGCCGAGCGACTTGATCGAGCCCTGCAGCACCACCAGCGCGTCGCCCTCGCCGGTCGCCGATTGCGCCTCCTCCAGCCGGTCCGGGTAGCGCTTGGAGTCCTTGAACTTGAGGCTGTCCACCGGCAGCACCTCGGCGCCGATCTCGAAGCGCCCGTCGGGATCGAGCAGCGCGTCGAGCCGCGCGCGTGCTCCGATCCTCTGGTGGTCGCCGCACTTGGGGCAGACGTTGAGGTTCTTCTCGAGGTCGGTGCTGTAGAGCACCGCATTGCAGGCCGGGCACTTGGTCCACAGGCCCTCGGGCACGGTCTTCTTCGGGCCGGTGCCACGCTGGATCTTCGGGGGAAGGAGCTTCTGCAGCCAACTCATCGCGAGTCAAGCGCCGCACGAATCGGTTGGAGGAACTTCTTGGCGCGGGCGGGGGCGCCTTCGGCGGCGCCGGACTCGATTTCCTCGATGATGCGTGCGCCGATCACCACCGCATCGGCGACCGCGGCGACGCGGCGCGCGGACTCGGCGTCGCGGATGCCGAAGCCGACGCCGATCGGGAGCCTGGTCGCGGCGCGCAGCCGCGGCATCATGCCGGCGACGCTCGCGGTGTCGAGGTTCTTCGCGCCGGTGGTGCCGCGCAGCGACACGTAGTAGACGAAGCCGCTCGCGACGCGCGCTACCTCGTCGATGCGCCGGTCAGTGGACGTCGGCGCGAGCAGGAAGATCGGGTCGATGCCCGCGGCCTTCGCGCGCGAGGCGAACTCCGCGCATTCCTCCGGCGGGTAGTCGACGACGATCACGCCGTCCACGCCCGCCCGCTTCGCCGCGGCGATGAACCGGTCGGTGCCCATCGCCTCGATCGGGTTGGCGTAGCCCATCAGGACCACCGGCGTCTCGGCATCCGCCGACCGGAACTCGCGCACCATGTCGAGCACGCGCGAGAGCGACACGCCCTTGGCGAGCGCGCGCTCGGAAGAGCGCTGGATCGCGGGACCGTCGGCCATGGGATCCGAGAACGGCACGCCGAGCTCCAGGATGTCGGCACCCGCCTCGACCAGCGAGCGCATGATCGGCGGCGTGAGCTCCGGATCCGGGTCGCCGGCCGTGATGTACGGAATGAGCGCCTTGCGCCCGGCCGCCGCCAGCGCCTCGAAGCGCTTGCGGATGCGCGACATCAGAGCGTGATCCCCGATTTCTGCGCCACGGTCTGCATGTCCTTGTCGCCGCGGCCGGAGAGGTTGACGAGCAGGAGCTTGTCCTTGGGCATCGAGGGCGCGATCTTCGCGGCATAGGCGACCGCGTGCGCCGATTCCAGCGCCGGAATGATGCCTTCGAGCCTGCACAGGTCGTTGAAGGCCTTGAGCGCCTCGTCGTCGGTGACGGCGACATACTCGGCGCGCCCGGAATCCTTCAGCCACGCGTGCTCCGGTCCCACCCCGGGGTAATCGAGGCCCGCCGAGACCGAATGCGTCTCGATGATCTGGCCGTTCGCGTCCTGCAGGAGGTAGGTGCGGTTGCCATGCAGCACGCCGGGCCTGCCGGCGCACAGCGACGCTGCGTGCCGGCCGCTCGCGAGGCCCTCGCCCGCTGCCTCGACGCCGATGAGGCGCACGCCTTCCACGGCGATGTAGGGGTAGAAGATGCCCATGGCGTTCGAGCCGCCGCCGACGCAGGCGATCACCGCGTCGGGCTGGCGCCCGGCGAGCTCCGGCATCTGCCGCTTGCACTCCTCCCCGATCACCGACTGGAAGTCGCGCACCATCATCGGATAGGGGTGCGGCCCCGCGACGGTGCCGATGATGTAGAAGGTGCTGTCGACATTGGTCACCCAGTCGCGCATCGCCTCGTTGAGCGCGTCCTTGAGCGTCCTGGAGCCCGACTCCACCGGAACGACTTTGGCGCCGAGCAGCTTCATGCGGTAGACGTTCGCCGACTGGCGCTTGATGTCCTCGGCGCCCATGTAGACCACGCACTCCATGCCGTAGCGCGCGGCCACGGTGGCGGCGGCGACGCCGTGCATGCCGGCGCCGGTCTCGGCGATCACGCGGCGCTTGCCCATCTTGCGCGCCACCAGCGCCTGGCCGATGGTGTTGTTCACCTTGTGCGCGCCCGTGTGGTTGAGGTCCTCGCGCTTCAGGAAAATCTGCGCGCCGCCCTGCCGATCCGACAGGCGCTTGCAGTGGTAGACGGGGCTCGGCCGCCCGACGTAGTGCTTCAGCTCGTGGTGGAACTCGGCCTGGAAGGCGGGATCCTCGCGGCAAGCTTCGTAGGCGGCGCGCAGCTCCTCGAGCGCGTGCGTCAGCGTCTCGGCGACGAAGCTGCCGCCATAGGGGCCGAAATGCCCGCGCGCGTCGGGCAAGTCATACATCCGCATTCCTGACCTCTTCGATGAAAGCGGCGATCTTCGCCGCGTCCTTGATGCCCTTCGCGGACTCCACGCCGCTCGA
>CAZVHU010000085.1:0-14153 GCA_964627075.1 uncultured Enterobacteriaceae bacterium
TCTCGGCCATCAGGCTTTCTTCATCTTCTCGGCTTTGTCACGGGCTTCCTCGATCACGCCAACCATGTAGAACGCCTGCTCCGGCAGGTCGTCGTGTTTGCCTTCGAGGATTTCCTTGAAGCTGCGGACGGTCTCGCTGACGCGGACATATTTGCCCTCGAAGCCGGTGAACTGCTGGGCCACGAAGAACGGCTGCGACAGGAACCGCTGTATCTTGCGGGCGCGGGCGACAGTGATCTTGTCTTCCTCGCTCAACTCTTCCATGCCCAGGATCGCGATGATGTCCTGCAGGTCTTTGTAGCGCTGCAACACCTGTTGGACGCCGCGCGCGGTCTTGTAGTGCTCCTCGCCGACGATGAGCGGGTCGAGAATGCGCGACGTGGACGCGAGCGGATCAACCGCAGGATAAATGCCCAGCTCGGCGATCTGACGCGAGAGCACAATCGAACCGTCAAGGTGCGTGAACGTCGTCGCGGGCGCCGGGTCGGTGATGTCATCGGCAGGGACATATACGGCCTGCACGGACGTGATCGAGCCGCGTTTCGTCGAGGTGATGCGCTCCTGAAGGTCGCCCATCTCCGTCGAGAGCGTCGGCTGGTAACCGACGGCGCTCGGCATGCGGCCGAGCAACGCCGACACTTCCGAGCCGGCCTGCGTGAAGCGGAAGATGTTGTCAATGAACAGCAGCACGTCCTTGCCTTCGTGGTCGCGGAAATACTCGGCCTGTGTGAGCGCGGAGAGCGCGACGCGGAGGCGCGCGCCGGGAGGCTCGTTCATCTGGCCGAACACCATGACGGTGTTGGCGATGACGCCAGACTCGGTCATTTCGAGGTAGAGATCGTTGCCTTCGCGGGTACGTTCGCCGACGCCGCCGAACGCGGAGTAGCCACTGTGTTCCTTGGCGATGTTGCGGATGAGTTCCTGAATCAAGACGGTCTTGCCGACGCCGGCGCCGCCGAACAGGCCGATCTTGCCGCCCTTGGCGAACGGGCAGATGAGGTCGATCACCTTGATGCCGGTCTCGAGCAGCTCGACCGACGGCGACAGCTCGTCGAACTTCGGCGCCGCCTGGTGGATCGAGCGCAGCTTGTCGGACTTGATCGGCCCGCCGTCGTCGATCGGCCTGCCGAGCACGTCCATGATGCGCCCGAGCGTGCCCTGGCCCACCGGCACCGAGATCGGCGCGCCGGTGGTCCGCACCTTCATGCCGCGGCGCAGGCCGTCCGATGAGCCGAGCGCGATGCAGCGCACCACGCCGTCGCCGAGCTGCTGCTCGACCTCGAACGTCAGCCCCTTCTCGGCGAGCCCGGCCTCGCCCGTGTCCTCGAGCATGAGCGCGTCGTAGACCTTGGGCATCTGCTCGCGCGGGAACTCGATGTCGATGACCGCGCCGATGGTCTGGACGATGGTGCCTTGTACTTGTGCCATGTTCGGTTCCTTTACACGGCGGCAGCGCCGCCTACGATCTCTGAGAGTTCCTTGGTGATGCCGGCCTGCCGGTTCTTGTTGTAGATCAGCGTCAGCTCGTCGATCAGGGTCTCGGCGTTGTCCGAGGCGGCCTTCATCGCCACCATGCGCGCCGACTGCTCGCAGGCGATGTTCTCGGCCACTGCGTGGTAGATGATGGTCTCGACGTAGCGCACCAGCACCTGGTCGAGCACGGCCTTCGCCTCGGGCTCGTAGATGTAGTCCCACACCGTCTCGGGCGTGCCCAGCCGCTCGCCCGACAGCGGCAGCAGCTGTGCGATGAACGGCTCCTGCTTCATGGTGTTGATGAAGCGGTTGCCCGCGATGATCACCCGGTCGATGCGGTCGCTGGCGTAGCCGTCGAGCATCACCTTCACCGCGCCGATCAGCTTCTCCATCTGCGGCCGGTCGCCGAGCTGCGTCACCTGCGACACCACGTGCGCGCCCAGGCGCTGCATGAATCCCAGGCCCTTGTTGCCGATGGCGCAGACGTCGATCTCCTCGCCCTGCTGCTGCCAGTCCTTGTACTGCGCGAGCACCATGCGCAGCAGGTTCGTATTGAGCGCGCCGCACAGCCCCTTGTCGGTGGTGACCAGGATCAGGCCGATCCGCTTCACCGTGTCGCGCGCCACCAGGAACGGGTGCCTGTACTCCGGGTTGGCGTGGCTGATGTGCGCGGCGATGGCGCGGATCTTCTCGCTGTACGGGCGGATGGCGCGCATGCGCTCCTGCGCCTTCCTCATCTTGGAGGCGGCCACCATCTCCATCGCCTTGGTGATCTTCCGGGTGTTCTGCACACTCCGGATCTTCAGCCGAATTTCTTTGGTGCCCGGCATGGGTCAGCTCAGTAGGAGCCGTTCTTCTTCCAGTCCTCGATCGCGCCCTTGAGCTGCTTCTCGTCGTCGGCCGCGAGGTCCTTCTTGTCCTCCATGCGCGCCACCAGCTCGCCGTACTTGCCCTTGATGTAGTCGCGCATGCTGCGCTCGGCGGCGAGCGCCTTCTTCACGTCGACGTCGTCGAAGTAGCCGTTGTTCACCGCGAACAGCGTCAAGGCCATCTCCCACACCTGCAGCGGGTGGTACTGGGGCTGCTTCATCAGCTCGGTCACGAGGCGCCCGCGCTCCAGCTGCTTTCTGGTCGCCTCGTCGAGGTCGGAGGCGAACTGCGCGAACGCCGCCAGCTCCCGGTACTGCGCGAGCGCGAGGCGCACGCCGCCGCCGGTGTCGCGCCGCTTCATGATCTTGGCCTGCGCGGCGCCGCCCACCCGCGACACCGAGATGCCGGCGTTGATCGCCGGCCGGATTCCGGCGTTGAACAGGTCCGTCTCGAGGAAGATCTGGCCGTCGGTGATCGAGATCACGTTGGTCGGCACGAACGCGGTGACGTCGCCCGCCTGCGTCTCGATCACCGGGAGCGCCGTGAGAGAGCCGGTCTTGCCCTTGACCGCGCCCTTGGTGAACTTCTCGACGTAGGCCGGGTTGACGCGCGCCGCGCGCTCCAGCAGCCGCGAGTGCAGGTAGAACACGTCGCCAGGATAGGCTTCGCGCCCGGGTGGCCGGCGCAGCAGCAGCGACACCTGGCGGTACGCCCAGGCCTGCTTGGTCAAGTCGTCGTAGATGATGAGCGCATCCTGGCCGCGGTCGCGGAAGTATTCGCCCATGGTGCAGCCCGAGTACGGCGCGATGTACTGCATCGCGGCGGACTCCGACGCCGAGGCGGCGACGATGATGGTATAGGCCATCGCGCCGTGCTCCTCGAGCTTGCGCACCACGTTGGCGATGGTCGAGGCCTTCTGCCCGATCGCGACGTAGACGCAGAACAGGTCCTTGCCCTTCTGGTTGATAATGGTGTCGACCGCGACCGCGGTCTTGCCGGTCTGCCGGTCGCCGATGATGAGCTCCCTCTGGCCGCGGCCGATCGGCACCATGGAGTCGATCGCCTTCAGGCCCGTCTGCACCGGCTGCGACACCGACTGGCGCGCGATCACGCCGGGGGCGACCTTTTCGATGACGTCGGTCAGCTTGGCGTTGATCGGGCCCTTGCCGTCGATCGGCTGGCCGAGGGAATTCACCACGCGCCCGAGCAGCTCCGGGCCGACGGGCACCGACAGGATCTTGCCGGTGCACTTCACCGTGTCGCCCTCGGTGATGTGCTCGTACTCGCCCAGGATCACCGCGCCCACCGAGTCGCGCTCGAGGTTGAGCGCCAGGCCGAAGGTGTTCTTGGGGAATTCGAGCATCTCGCCCTGCATCACGTCCGAGAGGCCGTGGATGCGGCAGATGCCGTCGGTCACCGACACCACGGTGCCCTGGGTGCGCATCTGCGCCCCGGCATCGAGGTTCTGGATGCGGCTCTTGATGAGTTCCGAGATCTCGGAAGGGTTGAGTTGCATGACTGCTCCTATCGCTCGCGGGCGACTCCTCGCCCGCTCTTATCCTGCCTTCAATGCGTTCTCGAGCGCGCCCAGCTGCGCGCGCGCCGAGCCGTCGATCACCTTGTCGCCGATCACCACCCGCACGCCGCCGATCAGCCCGCGGTCGACGCTCACGCGCGCCTTCACCTTGCGCCCGGTCTTGCGCTCCAGCCGCGCCACCAGGTCGGCGAGCTGGGCCGCGTCCAGCTCGAACGCGCTCTGCACCTCGGCCTCAACCACGCCCTCGCGCTCGTTCTTCAGGGCCTCGAACTGCGCGCGGATCTCGGCAAGCACTTCGAGGCGCCCGTTCTCGGCCAGCACGCGCACGAAGTTCTCCTGCTCGCCCGAGAGCCTGCCGCCGAGCACGCCGAGGAAGATGCCGGCGACCTTCGGCGCCGACAAGTTCGGGTCGCCGATCGCCGCGCGCACGCGCGGCTCGGCCGCCACCGCGGCAAGGTTCGCCAGCGCCGCCGACCACTCGGCGAGCTTGCTCTGCGCGTCGGCGAGCCTGAAGGCCGCCTCGGCATACGGTCGCGCGATGGTGCTGGGCTCGGCCATGCCTAGAGCTGGCGCTTGATGCCGTCGAGCAGCTCGGCATGCGCTTTCGCGTCCACCTCGCGGCGCAGGATCTTCTCCGCGCCGGCCACCGCCAGCATCGCGACGTGGTCGCGCAACTGCTCGCGCGCGCGCGACGCTTCCTGCTGGATCTCGGCCTTGGCGGCCGCCTTCTCGCGCCCGGCTTCCTCGCGCGCCGAGAGCTTCGCTTCCTCGATCAGCTGCGCGGCGCGCTTCTCGGCCTGCGCCACGATGTCGGCCGCGCGGCCGCGCGCCTCGCCGATTGCCTCCTCGGCCTGGCGCGTGGAGAGCTCGAGCGACTTGCGCCCCTGGTCGGCGGCGGCGAGCCCGTCCGCGATCTGCTTCTGGCGCGCCTCGATGGCGCGCAACAGCGGCGGCCAGACGAACTTGACCGTGAACCAGATGAACAGCGCGAACGCCGCGGCCTGGGCGAACAGCGTCAGGTTGATGCTCATGCTGCCCCCTTCGCGGGAAGAGCGTTTATCGGACCACCGCGAGCAGCGGGTTGGCGAACGCGAACATCATCGCCAGGCCCACGCCGATGATGAACGAGGCGTCGATCAGGCCGAGCAGCAGGAACACCTTGGCCTGCAGCGAGTTGGTGAGCTCGGGCTGGCGCGCCGCGGCCTCGAGAAACCGGCTGCACATCACGCCCACGCCGATGCAGGCGCCGGCGGCGCCGACGCCGATCATGAGGCCGATGCCGATGCTGGTGTAGGCCTGGATCATGGCCAGAAGCTGAAGCTTTTCCATTGCGTTTCCCTTTCTTGTGCGGAAAGTTTGGGTTCGGGGATCAGTGGTGCTCGTGCGCGAGCGCGATGTACACCACGGTGAGCATCATGAAGATGAAGGCCTGCAGCACCACGATCAGGATGTGGAAGATCGCCCAGCCCAGGCCGAGCACGGTGGCGAACAGCGTCCCGGCGAGCCCGGTCGCCGCCCACAGCCACAGCAGCAGGAAGATGATCTCGCCCGCGTACATGTTGCCGAACAGCCGCAGCGAGTGCGACAGGGGCTTGGACACGTACTCGATGAAGTTGAAGAGAAGGTTCGCGGGCCAGAGCAGCGGGTTCGCGCCGAAGGGCGCGCAGAACAGCTCGTGCACCCAGCCGCCCACGCCCTTGACCGCGATGTTGAAGTAGATCATCAGCAGCCACACCGAGAGCGCGAGCGCGAAGGTGGCGTTGACGTCGGCGGTCGGCACCATGCGCCACTCGTGCAGGCCGACCGCGCCAAGCGCCTTGGCGAAAATGTCCACCGGCAGGAAGTCGAGCGCGTTCATCAGCAGCACCCAGACGAACACGGTGAGCGCGGTGGGCGCGACGAAGCGGTTGCGGTCGCCGTGGTGGAAGATGCCCTTGACCTGGTCGTCCACGAACTCGAAGGCGAGCTCGACGAACGCCTGGCGCCTGTTCGGCACGCCGGAGGTGGCGCCGCGCACCACCCACCACACGAAGCCCAGCCCCAGCACGCCCACCAGCGCCGACATCACCAGCGTGTCGACATGCAGCGTCCAGAAGGCGCCGTCGCCCACCGGACGGCTGAAGAACGTCAGGTGGTGGCCGATGTAATCGGTGGGGTTCAGTTCCTTGCCGGCAGCCATCGACGCAAGCTATTCGTACTCACGAACAAAGAACGCCAGGGCGAAGATCAGGACCGTCGCGAAGAACGACCCGAACAACGCAGCCGCGACGACCTCGCCGTACGTCGCCAGCACCAGCCACAGCAGGGCCACGATCAGGCCGATCTTGACGCCCTCGGCCCGCAACGCACCGACCAGGATTTCCCCTGCGGACTGCGCCCTGCCCATCGCTGCCACCACCGCCGAAACCCATCCGGCGCAAATGCTGACCGCACCCCCCAGCGCGGCAGACAGTGCGCCATGCGCGCCTGCCAGCAGCCCGGCCACGATCGTCAGGACGATGGTGGCGATCAGCTGCCACCGGAGGACGGTGCGGATCGGCCTTCCCAGAGTGCGAGGCTTGGCGTTCATGTTCCCCGCGTCCGGCAAAGCCTGAAAATTATAGCGGCTCGCTGCGCTTGGGGTCAACGTGCTGCACCGCAAAACCCCTTCCCGCCTCAGCGCAGCTTCTTCAGCAGTTGCTCCAGATGGTCCAGCCCGGAGTAGTGGACCACGATCTTGCCGCTGCCCTTGCGACCGGAGCGAATCTCCACCGTGGTGCCGAGCCGCTCGGAGACCTCCTGCTCGAGACGCTCGAGGTCGCGATCGGTCCGGCGCTTGCGCCGCAGGGCCTGGCCCCGCAGCAACCGCGCCACCAGCGCCTCCGTCTCGCGCGCCGAGAGACCCCGCGCCGCAACGCGGTTGGCGGCCTCGATCTGGCGCGCGCCGTCCAGCGCGAGCAGCGCGCGTCCATGCCCCATCTCGAGCGTGCCCTGCATCAGCATCTGCTGCACGGGCTTCGCGAGCTTGAGCAGGCGCAGCAGGTTGGTGGTGGCGCTGCGCGAGCGGCCGACCGCGTCCGCCGCCTGCTCGTGCGTCATGCGGAACTCATCGACCAGCCGCTGCAGCCCCGTCGCTTCCTCTATCGGATTGAGGTTCTCGCGCTGGATGTTCTCGATCAGCGACATCGCGAGCGCCGATTCGTCGGGCACTTCGCGCACCAGCGCCGGCACCTCGGCGAGCCCCGCCATCTGCGCGGCGCGCCAGCGGCGCTCTCCGGCGATCAGCTCGTAGCGCCCTGCCTCGACCGGCCGCACGAGAAGCGGCTGCATGAGACCTTGCGCCCGGATGGAGGCTGCGAGTTCGGTGAGCGCGGTCTGGTCCATCCTCGTGCGCGGCTGGTAGCGTCCGGGGCGGATCGAGCCCACCGGCAGGCTCGTCATCGCGTCCCGGGGCGCGTTCTCCTCGCCGCCGAGCAGCGCATCCAGCCCCCTTCCCAGACCCTTGGCCTTGCTCATGGATTCCCCCCGATGATCTCCTCGGTGAGCTGCAGGTAGGCCTGCGCCCCTTTCGAGGCCTTGTCCCAGACCACGGCCGGCGCTCCGTAGCTCGGCGCCTCGGCAAGCCGCACGTTACGCGGCACCAGCGTGCGGTATACCTTGTCGCCGAAGTGCGTCTCGAGCTGCTGCGACACCTGGTGCGAGAGCGTGTTTCGCGGGTCGTACATGGTGCGCAGCAATCCCGCGATCTCGAGGCGCGGATTGAGATGCGCGCGCACGCGCTTGATGGTGCCCACGAGATCGGTGAGGCCCTCGAGCGCGTAGTACTCGCACTGCATCGGGATCAGCACCTGCTCGGCGGCGGTGAAGGCGTTCACCGTGAGCAAACTGAGCGACGGCGGACAGTCGATGAGGACGAAGTCGTAATCGCCGGCGACGCTCGCGAGCGCATCGCGCAGCCTGCCTTCGCGGTTCGGCAGCTCGACCAGCTCGACTTCCGCGCCCGCAAGCTCGCGATTGGCGGGGATGAGGTCGAAGCCGCCGCTTTCGCAGCGTGCGCGGATCGCGGCGATGTCGCCCAGCCCGAGCAGCACGTGGTAGACGGTGCGCGCCAGCTTGCGCTTGTCCACGCCACAGCCCATGGTCGCGTTGCCCTGGGGATCGAGATCCACCAGCAGCACGCGCTTGCTCGCTTGCGCGAGCCCCGCGGCAAGATTGACGCTGGTAGTAGTCTTGCCGACGCCGCCCTTCTGGTTCGCGACCGCGACGATCCGCGCCATCAGGCCTCGCTTGCGACCCGGCACAGCACCAGGTGCCTCTCGGCCTCCAGCAGCGGCACCGAGAGCCTGCGCACGTCGCCGCAGTCGCAGTCCGCAGGCAGGCGCGCCATTTCCTCGCGCGGTCGCGCGCCCTTCATCGCCGCGAGCACGCCGTCCGGTGCGACGAGGTGCCGGCATGCGGCGATGAACTGCGCCAGCTCCGCGAATCCCCGCGTGATCACCACCGCGAAGCGCTCGAGCGGCCGCCAGCTCTGCACGCGCCCGACGTATACCTCGGCGTTGGCGAGGCCGAGCTCGATCACAGCCTGGCGCAGGAATGCGCCGCGCTTTTCGCTCGCGTCATTGAGCGTCACCGGCCGCTGCGGCTCTGCGATCGCGAGCGGGATACCCGGCAGTCCGGCGCCCGAGCCGACATCCGCGAGCGCGCCGCGGCTGGGCGCTGCCGGCAGGTGCGGCAGCACGGCGAGCGAATCGAGCAGGTGATGGCTCACCATCCTGAGCGGGTCGCGGATCGCGGTCAGGTTGTAGGTGCGGTTCCATTTTGCGAGCAGCTCGAGGTAAGCGAGCAGCTTGCCACGCGCGATATCGGGTAGCGGCAGCGCGAGCTCCTCGAGTCCGCGCTCGAGCGCGAGCTGCGGCGTCATGCGCTTTTCTGCTCCGGCGCACCGCTGCGCTGGCGCCTGAGGTGAACCAGGAGAAGCGATATCGCCGCTGGCGTCACCCCGGAGATGCGCGCGGCTTGACCGACGGTCTGCGGCCGGTGCTGGCTGAGCTTTTGCTGAACCTCGACCGACAGACCCCGGACCGACCGGTAATCGAGGTCTTGGGGCAGCGGTGTCGACTCCTGAGCTTCGCGCCTCGCGACCTCGTCGCGCTGGCGCTCGATATAACCCTCGTATTTGATCTCTGTCTCGACTTGATCGGCGATTACTGTGTCTGTCAACCAGGCTTCTGACGTGGATATTGACGAAAGCGAGCGATAACTTACATTCGGTCTGCGGAGGAGCTCCTCGAGCGTGTAGTCGCGCGAGATCCCCTGCCCCAACACCCTATCGGCATCAGCCCGGTCGATATCGCTCGGACCCACCGACGTGCTCCGCAGGCGCTCTCGCTCCCTCGCAACCGCATCGCGCTTGCGATTGAACGCCTCCCATCTCGCGTCCTCCACCAGTCCGAGTTGCCGGCCAATCTCCGTGAGCCTCGCATCGGCGTTGTCCTCGCGCAGCATCAACCGGTACTCGGCGCGGCTGGTGAACATCCGGTATGGCTCGGAAACGCCGCGCGTGACAAGGTCATCGACCAGAACGCCGAGGTAGGCCTGGTCGCGGCGCGGCCACCAAGGCGCCCTGCCTTTCGCGGCGAGCGCGGCATTGATTCCGGCAAGCAATCCCTGCGCACCTGCTTCCTCATACCCGGTGGTGCCGTTGATCTGCCCCGCGAAATAAAGGCCCGAGATGGTCTTTGTTTCCAGCGATGCCTTGAGGTTCCTGGGATCGAAGTAGTCGTACTCGATGGCGTAGCCGGGTCGCAGGATGTGGGCGCGCTCAAGTCCCTTGATCGAGCGCACCAGGTCCAGCTGCACGTCGAAGGGCAAGCTCGTTGAAATCCCGTTCGGGTAAATCTCGTCGGTCGCAAGGCCTTCTGGCTCGAGGAAGACCTGGTGGCTCGACTTCGCGGAGAAGCGGTGAATCTTGTCCTCGATCGACGGGCAGTAGCGTGGCCCCACGCCTTGGATGACCCCGGTGAACATCGGCGAGCGGTCGAGGCCGCCTCGGATGATGTCGTGGGTCCGCGCATTGGTGTGCGTGATCCAGCAAGCAAGCTGCCGGGGATGCATCTCGCGCCGCCCGACAAACGAGAACACCGGCTCCGGGTGGTCGCCCGGTTGCTCCTGCAACACTGAAAAGTCAATCGATTTACCGTCGAGGCGCGGAGGTGTGCCCGTCTTGAGGCGCCCCACTGGCAGCTTCATTTCCCGAAGCCTGGCCGCGAGCGTCACCGATGCCGGATCCCCGGCGCGACCTGCTTGGTACGTGCTCAGCCCTATGTGCACGAGGCCTGACAGAAAGGTGCCCGTTGTGAGGATCACCGTACGGCCCCGGAACCGGATTCCGAGCTGGGTCACCACGCCCGTCGCACGCTCGCCTTCCAGCAGGATGTCGTCAACGGCTTGCTGGAAGAGCATCAGGTTAGGGGCACGCTCTAGTCGGTTCCTTATCGCTTGCCTGTAAAGAACGCGGTCGGCCTGGGCACGGGTTGCGCGGACGGCCGGACCTTTCGATGCGTTGAGGATCCTGAATTGGATACCTGCCTCGTCCGTGGCGAGTGCCATGGCTCCACCCAGAGCGTCGATCTCCTTGACAAGGTGACCCTTGCCGATTCCCCCGATGGAGGGGTTGCAGGACATCTGCCCCAAGGTCTCGATGCTGTGTGTGAGAAGCAGGGTCGAACTCCCCATGCGGGATGCCGCCAACGCGGCTTCCGTGCCGGCATGGCCGCCACCGACGACGATTACGTCGAATTCGCTGGGAAATCGCATCGCGCTGCTCGAGGGAGGCGCGATGATACGTGAATGTTCCACATGAAACTAGGCAAGCGAGCTGGCAAGCCTATGTTTCACGTGGAACAACCGAAACTTGCGACGATGCTGCAGTGCAGCATTCCGTTTCTGCGTGAGACAATCGCGCCCCCTTCAAGGAAACCTGTGATCTCCCTCGACCGCTACGCAGCGCTCACCTCGCGGCCAGATCTCAGGGCAACAGTCATCGTTTCCGTGATCGGGCGCCTGCCGATCGGTGTCGCGGGCCTCGCCATCCTCATGCTCGGCCAGGCAGCTAGCGGCTCGTTTGCTGCAGGCGGCGCTGCGGCAGCCATCTACGTCGTCGGGTTGGCGTGCACGGCGCCGATTCTCGGTCGCATCATCGATCGTTCGGGGCCGCGCTGGGTGCTGATTGCGTGCGCGGTCGCTTATCCGGGTGCGCTATGTGCGCTGGTCGTCGCGGTCGAGGGGGGCGCTGCCGCAGTCGCGCCCTCGCTTGCGCTGGCAGCGCTCGCGGGGGCGACGTTTCCGCCGATCACCGCTTGCATGCGCACGTTCTACCGCCAGCAACTCGCGGATGACGCGCTGCTCATCGCTGCCTACTCGCTCGAGTCGGTTCTCATCGAGACGATATTCATCCTCGGCCCGATGCTGGTCGCGATGTTCGTCGCTTTCCTGTCGCCCGCCGCCGCAGTGCTGTTCGCAGCAGGCTGCGCGCTCGGCGGCGTGGTCCTATTCTTGCGCTCCCCGGCCATCGGCAACTGGCGCATCGAGGCGCGACAGCGTTCGACGATCTTCGGCCCGCTCACCGAGCGCGGCTTCGCGCCGCTGCTGGTGGTGATCGTGTGCTACTCGGTGGCGTTCGGCCTGGTCGAGATCGGCGTCACCGCGCACGCGGCGGAAGCCGGCAGCCCCGCCCTGGCAGGCGTATTGCTCGGCGTGATGAGTGCGGCGAGTGCGGCAGGCGGTCTTGCATACGGCAGCCGGATCTGGCGCGGTGCGCTCATAAGGCAGTTCGCGGCGGTACTGTTTCTCATGGCCGCCGGCATTGCCACGCTCGCCCTAACGCGCAACGCGTGGCTGTTCGCCGCATTGTGCGCGCTCGCCGGCATCGTGATGGCGCCGGCGCTCACGATCCAGGCCATGCTGGTCGCGAAGACTGCCTCGCCTGAACACTCGACGGAGGCATTCACATGGTCGGCGACCGGCCTGCTCGCCGGCGTAGGCGCCGGTCTGGCGGCAGGCGGCTGGTTCGTCGAGCGCTGGGCGTCGCCTTCGACCTTCATTGCGGCGGCTGCGGCGGCGCTCGCCGCGAGCGCCCTGACGATGCTGCTGAAAACCCGCTGACGGCGCGCTTTGCCGTCTCGTTCTAGGCGGCGAGCGTCTGGTGCATGTGGCCGCGGCGCTGCTCGAGCGCAGGCGGCAAGCGCGAGCCCAGCCTGGCGAAAAGCTCGTCGTGCGACTTGAGCTCCTCCGCCCAGGCCTTCTCGTCCACGCGGGTGATTTCCTCGAAGCGCGCGCGCTCGAAACCCGGCAGCGACTGCCAGTTCAGATCCTCATAGCGCGGGATCAGTCCGAGCGGGGTCTCGTTGCCCTGCGCGCGCCCCGCGCAGCGATCCACGATCCAATTCAGCACCCGCATGTTCTGCGCGAATCCCGGCCAGACGAACTTGCCGTTGCCGTCCTTGCGGAACCAGTTGACGCGGAAGATGCGGGGCGGGCCGCCAACCGACTTGCCGATTTTCAGCCAGTGCGCGAAGTAATCGCCCATGTGGTAGCCGCAGAACGCCAGCATCGCCATCGGATCGCGCCGCACCACACCCACCTTGCCGGTGATGGCAGCGGTGGTCTCGGAGCCGAGCGTCGCGGCCATGTAGACGCCTTCCTCCCAGCTCGGCGCCTCGACCACGAGCGGCACCGTGGAGGAGCGTCGCCCGCCGAAAATGAAAGCAGAGATCGGCACCCCCTCGGGATCCTCCCAGCGAGGATCCATCGATGGGCACTGCGACGCGGAAACCGTGAAGCGGGCGTTCGGGTGCGCCGCCGGCCGGCCGCAATCGGGCGTCCATTCCTTTCCCTGCCAGTCGATCAAGCGGGCGGGCGGTTGCGGCGTCATCTCCTCCCACCACACGTCGCCATCCGGCGTGAGTGCGACGTTGGTGAAAATGACGTTCCGGCGCAGCGTCCGCATTGCGTTGGGGTTGGAGCGCTCGGAGGTTCCGGGGGCGACGCCGAACAGGCCCGCTTCCGGATTGATGGCGTAGAAGCGCCCGTCCTTGCCGGGCTTGATCCAGGCGATGTCCTCGCCGATGGTGGTCACCTTCCAGCCCGCGAAACCCTCGGGCGGGACGAGCATCGCAAGGTTGGTCTTGCCGCAGGCGCTGGGGAAGGCAGCGCTTACGTAATGCTTCTCTCCGGCGGGCGATTCGACCCCGAGAATCAGCATGTGCTCGGCGAGCCAGCCCTCGTCGCGCGCCATCACCGACGCGATGCGAAGAGCGAGGCACTTCTTGCCCAGCAGCGCGTTGCCGCCATAGCCCGAGCCGTAGGACCAGATCTCCCGCGCCTCCGGGAAATGCACGATCCACTTCTCCTTCTCGTTGCACGGCCACGGCACGTCGCGCGCTCCGGGCGCGAGCGGCGCCCCGACCGAATGCATGCATGGCACGAAGGTGCCCTCCTCGCCAAGGTGCTCGAGCACCGCTCGCCCCATGCGAGTCATGAGCTTCATGTTGACCACGACGTACGCGGAGTCCGACAACTCCACGCCCACCTGCGCGATGTGCGAGCCGATCGGCCCCATCGAGAACGGCACCACGTACATCGTGCGCCCGCGCATGCAGCCGTCGAACAGGCGCTCGAGGGTGGCGCGCATCTGCGCCGGCTCGACCCAGTTGTTGGTCGGGCCGGCGTCGTCCTTGCGCGCCGAGCAGATGAAGGTGCGGTCCTCCATGCGAGCCACGTCGGTCGGATGCGAGCGCGCGAGATAGCTGCCCGGCCGAAGCTTCTCGTTCAGCCTGACGAAAGTCCCGCCGGCGACCAGCTCGCCGCACAGGCGCTCGTATTCCGCCTGCGAGCCATCGCACCACACCACGCGGTCCGGCTTGGCGAGCCGCGCCATCGCCGCCACCCACTGCCTCAGCCCCGCGTGCCTCACCCAATGCGGGGCATCGTCGGGTTGCGGCGTCGCGGGTCCAGGCTGGCTCATCGAGGGGCTCCGAAAAGCAAAACGGCCCTGACCGTTGGCCCGGGCCGGCGAATGGTGGTTACCGGGGCTGAATTCTAACCCGCCCCACCCGCGCGGAAAACTTCCGCCGGACAACAAGATTTCTTTTTCTCCTCATGGGGATGGCGATGGCCGGCGATCACTTGCCGATGCAGAACCTGGAGAAGATTTCCCCCAGCAGGTCATCGGCGGTGACGCGCCCGGTGATCTCCCCGAGCGCCGCCTGCGCCAGGCGCAGCTCCTCGGCGAAGA
>CAZVHU010000086.1:0-13913 GCA_964627075.1 uncultured Enterobacteriaceae bacterium
GCCGCCGCGGCGTTCGACCGCGGCGAGCGCTGCGACATGGAGGCCGGCATGGCGAAGCTGGTCGCCTCGGAGGCGGCGATGGAAAACGCCGCCGAGGCGATGCGCATCCACGGCGCCTACGGCTACTCGACCGAGCTCAACATCGAGCGCTACTACCGCGACGCGCCGCTCTTGTGCATCGGCGAGGGCACCAACGAGATGCAGCGCGTGATCATCGCGCGGCAGCTGGTGGCGCGCCGCCCCGCGTGAGCGCGCGCCCGCCCCTCGAGGGCCTGCGCGTGCTCGCCATCGAGCAGTACGGAGCGGGGCCCTTCGGCAGCAGCTGCCTTGCGGACCTCGGCGCCGAGGTGATCAAGATCGAGAACCCGGCCGACGGCGGCGATTTCGCGCGCGAGGTCGGGCCCTATTTCATGGGGCCGCGCGACAGCCAGTTCTTCCAGACCTTCAACCGCAACAAGAAGTCGCTCTTTCTCGACCTGCAGCGCGCCGAGGGGCGCGGCGTGCTGCGCGATCTCGCGCGCACCGCGGACGCGGTCTTCGACAACCTGCGCGGCGACGCGCCCGCGCGCCTCGGCCTCACCTACGATGCGCTCAAGGACGCGAACCCCAGGATCGTCTGCGCGCACCTCTCGGCCTACGGGCGCGAAGGCTCGCGCGCCGCCTGGCCCGGCTACGACTACCTGATGCAGGCCGAGGCCGGGCACATGACCGTCACCGGCGAGCCCGACGGACCGCCCGCGCGCTACGGACTGTCGATCGTGGACCTGATGAGCGGGCTTGCGTGCGCGTTCGGGCTGCTCGCGGCGGTGCTCGATGCGCGACGCTCGGGCATCGGGCGCGACGTGGACGTGAGCCTCTTCGACGTCGCGTTGCACAGCCTCAACTACCTCGGCACCTGGTGTCTCAACGCTGGGCACGTGCAGGGACGCGAGCCGCGCTCGGCGCACCCGTCGCTCGCGCCGAGCCAGCTCTACCGCACGCGCGACGGCTGGATGTTCGTGATGTGCAACAAGGAGAAGTTCTGGCAGGCGCTCGCGCGCGAGCTCGGACGTCCCGAGTGGCTCGACGACCCGCAGCTCGCCACCTACCCCGCGCGCCTCGAGCACCGCGAGCGGCTGACGCGCCTGCTCGACGCCGAGCTCGGGCGCGAGACGACTGGCGTGTGGCTAAAAAGGCTGCGCGGCAAGGTGCCGGTCGCGCCGGTGAACGACATCGAGCAAGCGCTCGAGAATCCGTTCGTCGCAGAGCAAGAGCGCGTGCTCGACTTTGCCTACGAGGATGGGCGCACGCTGCGGATGATCGCTTCACCGGTGAGGAGCGGCGCGCCGCACCCGGTGCGCGCCGCGCCCGCACCCGGCGCGCACACCGACGCCCTGCTTGGCGAACTCGGCTACAGCGCCGAGCGGATCGAGGCGCTGAAGAAGAGCGGCGCGCTCGCCTGATGATTGCCATCCCCGCGAGAGCGGGGACGACGATTCCTCGCGGCCGTCAACCCGCCTTGATCACCCCGCAGGCGATGCGGGCGCCCGCGTTGCCTGTGGGCTGCGTCTTGAAGTCGTCCGGGTCGGCGTGGATGATCAACCCGCGCCCGACGATGTTCGCCGGGCCGGCCTTCAACGTGATGACGTCCATCGTCACGTCGAGCTTGGCGCGCCCATCCTTGCCGGCCTTGAGCGGCGGCAGGTCGCCCGCGTGGCGCCCGGCGGCGCTCGGATGCCCGTGCGGCTTGCCGTGCGGGTTGAAGTGGCCCTTGGTGCTCATGCCGTCGCCCGAGCTGCAGTCGCCGACTTCGTGGATGTGAAAACCGTGCTCGGCATTGGGTTTCAGGTTCTGGGCGAACACGATCACCCGCACCTTGTCGCCCACCTGCTCGAAAGTCGCCTCGCCGAAGGCCTTGCTGCCCTTGGTGGGTTGCAGTGCAGCAGTGGCCCGCAATTCATCGTCCGGAACGGTCCGGCACGCCGCGAGCAGTGCTGCGGCCGCGGCGGCCGCAATCAATGTCTTCATGGTCGCCCTCCTCCGGTAGAATCTATCACCTTCTTGAGGAGGAGGGGACCATGGAAACGCGCGCCGCGTCACGCTTGTCCCGCAGCGTCATCGTCACGCTTCTGTTCGGCGCGCTCGCCGCGGGCACGCTCGCGCCGCAGCGCGCGGCGCACGCCCAGGGCGCCATGAAGCCGGTGGTGCTGCGCTTCGTCTCGGACTTCACGCCGCCGCCGCATCCCGCCGGCATGGCGATGAAGCATTTCGAGGAGCGCCTGCCGCAGCTGATCCCGGGCAGCGAAGCGCGCCTGTATTTCGCCGGCGCGCTGTACAGCATCCCCGAGGCCTTTGAGGCCATGCGCCAGGGAAACCTGGAGATCACCTGGCTGCAGATGGGCAAGGCGGCGCCGGTGGATCCCTGGATGATGACCATGGTCGGCCCGGGGATCCTGACCACCGTCGGCGCGGTGGACAACCTGGAGAAGACCAGGACTTACCAGATGCTGATCGACCGGCTGCAGAAGAACCAGCTAATCAAGGTCTTCGGCAGCGCGCACATGAGCTTCGGCATGGGCGTGGGCGGCAAGAAGAGGTATCTCAAGGTCGAGGATTTCGGCGGCCGCAAGGTGCGCAGCATGGGGCCGGCCGAGAACCCGGTGCTCGAGTCCTGGAAGGCGAGCCCGGTGGTGATGAATTTCGGCGAGGTGCCGAGCGCCATCGAGTCGGGCGTCATCGACGGGCTGATGACGAGCATCGGCGGCTGGCTGGCGGTGCGGCAGCAGGCGCCCTTCTACACCACCGGCGGGCCGGGCGTGGTGACCGGCGACTACTACATGCTGAGCGCGAGCCGCCGCTGGTGGGACCGGCTGCCGCCCGCGACGCAGCAGGCGCTGGAGAAGCTGGCCGCGGAGACCATCCAGCTGCAAAAGGAACTCAACTGGTGCGTGGACAAGCTCACCTATGAGAAGTATGGCACCAAGGACCCGTCCAAGCCCGGCGTGTACTGGATGAACCCGCAGGAGGTCGCGGCGCTCACCGGCGCGCTCGGCGACGGGCCGTCGACATGGAAGAAGAGCAAGATGCCGCCGCAGGCGCAAGCCTGGGTGGACACCTTCAACGCCGAAGGCCGCGAGTTGTCCAAGCAGCACCCCGCGGGCTCATCGTGGATCGAGAAGGTCGACTGCTCGAAGCACGCCTCGAAGATCGTCATCCGCTAGCCGTGCGCGGGCGATAGCCGCTTGGAGAAGGCCTACGCCGCCTGGCGCGCGTTCCAGGACCGGTTCCTGACGCAGGCGGCCGCGCTGCTGCTCGTCGGCTGCACGCTGCTCGCGATCGTCGAGGTGGTGCGGCGCTACGTCTTCGGCGTCTCCTTCGAGTGGCAGCAGGACGCGGTGACGCTGTTCGCGCTGTCGGGCGTTTTCCTCATCTTCGGCGTGGTGCAGCGCCACGACGAGCACCTGGCCGTGACGGTAGTGCCGGAGCTGCTGCAGGCGATGGGCCCGCGCGCGAAGCGCGCCGCGGAGGTGGCGCGGCTGCTGGCGCGCGCCATCGCGCTCGGCTTCATGCTCGCGGTGTGCTGGTGGGGGATCCCGGAGATCCGCGAGACCCTCCACTACGAGGTGCGCACCGAGAGCCTCGCGTTCCCGATGTGGCCGTTCCTCGCCGTGCTCTTCGCCGGTTTCGCCTTCATGGCGGTGACACTCGCTTTCCAGTTGTGGTTCGGCGTGCTCAAGCTCGCCGGCCGCAGCGCGCCGGAAGAAGAAAAACATGGCGACGCCGCCGCCGACTGACGCCGCCCGCCCGGACGCCGCCGCGACCGCATGCACATCATAGGCATCGTAGGGCTGGTGCTGCTGCTGCTCAGCGTGCCGATCGGCATCGCGCTGAGCGCGGCCTCCGCCGCCTACATCCTGGTGGACCCGCTGCTCGAGCCCAACGTCATCTTCCGCCAGTTCTTCAGCTTCATCGCGCGCTACCAGCTGATGGCGATCCCGCTGTTCATCTTCGCGGGATTCCTGATGGAGCGCACCGGGCTGATCGCGCAGCTGTTCCGCTTCGCCGACGCGCTCGCCGGCTGGATGCCGGGCGGCTTCGGCGTCGCCACGGTGATCGCCTGCGTGCTGTTCGGCGCGATCTCGGGCTCGAGCGTGGCGATGGCGGCGGCGATGAGCGTGATCGCCATCCCGGAGATGCGAAAGCGCGGCTACCCGGACTGGCTCTCGGGCGGGCTGGTCGCGACCGCGGGCGGCATCGCGATGCTGATCCCTCCCTCGATCATCCTGCTCGTCTATGGAATCGTCACCGAGACCTCGGTGACCCGCCTGTTCTTCGCCGGGATCATCCCCGGCCTGATGCTGGCGGCCGGAAACATCCTGTGCGTAATCGTGATCGCGATCTATATCAAGCTGCCGCGAACCGGGAAATTCGAGCCGCGGCGCGTATGGCGGGAGTTCCTCGGCGCCGCGCCCGCGCTCGGCATGCCCATCGTGATCCTCGGCGGGCTCTACGGCGGCCTGTTCACGCCCACCGAGGCCGCGGCTGCCGCCTGCGGCTACGCGCTGATCTATGGCGCGCTCACCGAGCGCATGAAGTTCGTCGCCGGCCTGCTGCCGACCGCGGCGCGCGCGCTCAAGCTCACCGCGGTGGTCCTGTTCCTGATCGGCAGCGTAGGGGTGTTCCAGTTCGTCGCCGCCAACATGTACTGGCCGCAGAAGATCACGCAGGCGGTGACGAGCTGGGGCCTGACGCCGCTCGGCTTCATCTTCGCCTACATGCTGGTGCTGCTCTTTCTCGGCATGCTGGTGGACGGCGTCGCCATGGTGCTGCTCACCGTGCCGGTGGTGTTCCCGATCGCCTACGCGCTCAAGATCGACCCGGTGCACCTGGGCATCATGCTGACGCTCAACGTGGAGACCGGCGTGGTGACGCCGCCGGTGGGGTTGAACCTGTTCGCGGTGAGCGGCACCTCGCGCATCCCGCTGCCGCAGGTGCTGAAAGGGACGATTCCGTTCTTCCTCGGCGACCTGACGGTGCTGCTGCTCGTGATCTTCTTCCCGGGCCTCGCCACCTGGCTGCCCGACCTGCTGGTGAAGGACGTCTTCCGGTAGCGGCCGCAGCGGGCCGCAGTGTAAAGTATGACTTTACACTCCGGCGCCGCAGAGCCGCGGCAGCACCTCGCTGATCGAGCCAGGCAGCAGCGCGTGGGCGAGCGAGTCCATGGCGGTGGGCTCGGCGTTGACGATCACGATCCTCGCGCCCGCGGCGCGCGCTGCGGGAAGCGCACCCGCCACCGGGTAGACCTGGAGCGTGGTGCCGATGGCGATGAAGAGGTCGGCTTCGCCCGACACCGCCATCGCGCGCTCGATCACCTCGGGCACCAGCTGCTGGCCGAAGGAGATGGTGGCGCTCTTCAGGATCCCGCCGCAGCTGCGGCACGGCGGATCGTCCTCGCCCGCCTTCACGCGCTCCAGCGTCTCCTGCATCGGCCCGCGCCAGCCGCAGCTCATGCACACCACCTTGCGCATCGTGCCGTGCACCTCGATCACGCGCTCGGGCGAGTTGCCGGCCGCCTGGTGCAGCTCGTCGATGTTCTGCGTGATGAGCGCGTGCAGCTTTCCGCGGCGCTCGAGGGCCGCGAGCGCGTGGTGCCCGGCGTTGGGCTGCGAGCGCCAGGCCGGACTTTCCATGCGCGAGCGCCAAGCCGCCTTGCGCACCTCCGGGTCGGCCATGTAGTAGCGGATGTCGGAGAGCTTCTCCGCCATCGGGTTCCGGGTCCACACGCCCTGCGGTCCGCGGAAGTCCGGGATGCCGGAGTCGGTCGAGATGCCCGCGCCGGTGAGCACGACGACGCGCGCGGCCTCATTCACCCACCTGCGCGCGCGCTCGATCGGCTGCATGCGCCCGCTTCAGGCGGCGTAGCCCGCGACCTGCACGCTCGGCCGGCGGTCGTACCGGCGCGCGACGAGCTTCTTCGCGTCCTCCGCACGGTCCGCGCGCAGGTAGGCGGCAAGCAGGGTGTTCTCGACGAGATCGCGCTGCGCGCGGCTGCCGCCGATGCGCACCGTCGCCGGAAGCGCCCGCTCGAAGTTGCGGATCGCGCCCGCCCAGTCGCTCCTCGCGAACGCGGCGAACCCCTCCGCGAGCTCCGGCACGACGCTGCCCGCCGGGTACTTGCCGGCCGCAATGCGCTCCTTCATGCCGGCGACCAGCGCCTCGAGCGCCGCACCGTCGCCGCTCGCCGCGCAGGCGAGCGCGGTGTGCACGTCGGCGAAGAACACGCCCGCCCTGGGAAACGACTTCAGCGCAAAATCGCGCGTCTCGCGCCAAAGCGCCCCATCGCGCGGCTGGCCGGCGAGTTCCGCGCGCCACAGGAAGGCCGCGGCGTCGGTGACGGTGTTGAGCGCCGGCCCCCACGAGCCGCCCGGGTGCACCTGGCTGCGGTACACCTCCCACGCGCGCTTCGGGTCGCCCAGCGCGAGCGCGAGCAGCGCCACGTGCCACGACAGGTGGCAGTGCATCAGCGCCGCCTTGTCCAGCGCCGGCAGCCATGCTTCGAGGTAGCTGAGCGCAGCGCGGTCCTCGCCCATCTCGTAGAGCACGTGCGCCTTGATGTGGGCGCCGTGCGCGTTGCGCGGGCTGGCGGCCATGCTGCGCTCGATCAGCTTGAAGGCCTCTTCCAGCCGGCCGTTCTCGCACGCGGCGAACGCGAGCACGCATGCGAACCACCAGTCGCCGCCGTAGTGCGGCGCGTAGCGGGCGAGCAGATCGTAGAGCTCGGGCTCGCGCTCCTGCCGGCCGCTGAAGCCGACCAGCCCGAACACCCCGGTCGCCGGCGCGAGCACCATGGCGTCGCGCGGCCAGTCCTCGAGGTGCGTTTTGATCGCATCGAGCGACGCGGCCGGGTTGCCCTCGATGCCGAGCGCGATGGCGTTGACGTGGCTTTGCTCGCGCGGCGTGGCCGCGGCGGCCAGCTCGCGCGCCTTCGCGGCCGCGGCGCGCGCGGCCGGCGCCTCGCCCTTGACGAACAGGCCGCGCGCGAGCGCGACGTGCGCGAGCGCGAAGCGCGGGTCGGCCTCGATCGCCTTGCCGAGGTTCGCCTCGACGCCCGCCGTGCCGGAAAGGACGCAATCGCAGCCCGCCACGTACGCGTCGCGCGCCGCCGCCGAAACGGTCGAGAGCGGCAGCGCGTAGCGGTCGGGTAGCATGCTGGTAGTCTCCCACAGGCGAGCGCTGCCAGTCATGCCCACCATTCGAATCGGCGAACTCACGGTCAACCGGCTCGGCTTCGGCGCGATGCGCGTGTGCGGGCCGCAGGTGTGGGGGCCGCCCAGGGACCGCGCCCATGCGCACCAGGTGCTTCGCCGCGCCTACGAGCTGGGCTGCAATTTCTTCGACACCGCGGACAGCTACGGCCCGGAGGTGGACGAGACGCTCATTGCGGAAGCGCTGCACCCCTATCCAGGGGACCTCGTCATCGCCACCAAGGGCGGGCTGGTTCGCCCCAGCCCGCCGCGCTGGGACCGCGATGGCCGGCCCGAGCACCTGAAACGCGCGCTCGACGGCAGTCTCAAGCGCCTCAAGCTCGAGCGCATCGACCTGTACCAGCTGCACGCGCCCGACCCGAGGGTGCCGCTCGCCGAGTCCGTGGGCGTGCTTGCCGATGCGCAGCGCGCAGGCAAGATCCGCCACATCGGCGTCTCCAACGTGAGCGTGGCCGAGCTCGCCGAGGCGCGCCGCGCCGCGACGATCGTCTCGGTGCAGAACGAGTACAACGTCGGCGACCGCGCGTCGGAGGACGTGCTCCGGGAGTGCGAGCGGCTGGGGATCGCCTTCCTGCCGTGGTACCCCCTGGGGGCCGGGGCGGCCCTCAGGTCGCAGAAGGTGAGGCAGGTCGCCGCGCGCCTGAAGGCGACGCCGGCGCAGGTCGCGATCGCCTGGCTGCTCGCGAAGTCGCCGCGGATGCTGCCGATTCCCGGGACGGCATCGCTCTCGCACCTCGAGGAGAACGTCGCCGCAGGAAAATTGAAACTGAGGGCCCAGGACATCGCCGCCCTGGAGTAGCAGGCGTTAGAATTCGCGCTTTCCCGGCGTCCGGAGAAGCGCGATGGCACGAATCCTCGCAACGCTGATGCTCTGGCTCATTGCCGCGCTGCTGCTGCCGGCGGCCGCGCAGGGCGCGCCCGAGCCGGCGCCGTTCAAGCCTGAGGAGATGGAGCAGCTTGTGGCGCCGATTGCGCTCTACCCCGACGCATTGGTGGCGCAGATCCTGATGGCTTCGACCTACCCGCTGGAAGTGGTCGCCGCAAACCGCTGGGTGAAGGCCAATCCCGGCCTCAAGGACAAGGCGCTCGAGGACGCATTGCAGAAGCAGGCCTGGGACCCGAGCGTGAAATCGCTCGCCGCCTTCCCGCAGGTGCTCGCGATGATGGACGAGAAGGTCGACTGGACGCAGAAGCTCGGCGACGCCTTTCTCGGCCAGCAGAAGGAGGTGCTTGCGGCGGTGCAGAAGTTGCGCGCCAGGGCCGACGCCCAGGGCAACCTCAAGTCGAGCAAGGAGCAAACGGTCACGAAGGAAGCCGATGGCGGCCAGACCGTGATCAAGATCGAGCCCGCCAACCCGCAGGTGGTCTACGTCCCGACCTACAACCCGACCGTGGTGTATGGAACGTGGCCGTATCCGACCTATCCACCCTACTACTACTACCCGCCGGGCTATGTCGCGGGCGCGGCGTTCTTCTCCTTCACCGCCGGGGTGATCGTCGGCTCGGCGCTCTGGGGCGGCTGCAACTGGGGCCGCGGCGACGTCAACGTCAACGTCAACAAGTACAACAGCTTCAACAGGACCAACATCAGCAACAGCAACTGGAACCACAACGTCGAGCATCGCAAGGGCGTCGAATACCGCGACAAGGGCAGCCGCGAGAAATTCGGCGGCGGGCAGCAGCGTCCGGGCGCGGACTCGCGCGAGCAGTTCCGCGGCCGCGCCGAGACGGGGCGGCAGGACCTCGCGCGCGACGCAGGCCGAGGTGACGGCGGCGGCGGTCAGGGAGGTCCGCGCGATCGCGGCGGCGCAGGCGACCGCGGTGGCGGCCCCAGTGCGGCCACCCGCGCCGGCGGCGCGTCAGGCTTCGACCGAGGAGGCGGCGGCGCCAGCACCCGCGCTGCAAGCAATCGCGGCTCGACCAGCCGCGCATCGGCAGCGAGCCACTCGAGGCCGAGCGGCGGTGGCGCGCGCGCCGGGGGCGGGGGCGGGCGCGGTGGCCGGCGCTAACGGAACAGGGAGCTCGATATGGACTACGCGATGAAAACCACGGTCCTGGCGGCCGCGTTCGCGATCGCCGCGGCTGGCGCGCCGGGCGCGACCGGCGCCGACGCCAAACCCAGGCAGAAGACCTTCGCCTCGCCCGAGGAAGCCGCGAGGGAGCTGGTCGCGGCGGTGAAGAGCGGCGACAGCAAGGCGATGCTCGCGGTGCTCGGCAGCGACGCGAGGACCGTCATCCAGTCCGGCGACGCGGTCGCCGACAGGACCGCCCGCGAAAACTTCGTCAAGAACTACGAGGATGCGAACAAGCTCGAGAAGGCGGGCGAATCGAAGGTGGTTCTCAGCACCGGCAAGGACGACTGGCCGTTCCCGATCCCGATCGTGAAGGCCGGCGACGCCTGGCGCTTCGACACCCGGGCGGGCAAGGACGAGCTCATCAACCGGCGCATCGGGCACAACGAGCTGGCGGTGATGAAGGTGGCGCTCGCCTACGTCGACGCGCAGCGCGAGTATTACCTGGTCAACCCGCAGAAGGACAAGCTGCTTCAGTACGCGCAGAAGTTCGTAAGCACCAAGGGCAAGCGCGACGGCCTGTTCTGGCCGACGAAGGAGGGCGAGCCGCCGAGTCCGCTCGGGCCCTTTTTCGCGCGGGCACGCAGCGAGGGCTACTCGAAGGACGCTGCCTCTTCCGGAAACCCGGTGGCGTACTACGGCTACCACTACCGCATCCTCAAGGCGCAGGGCCCGGACGCCAGGGGCGGCGCCTACGACTACGTGGTGCGGGGCAGGATGATCGGCGGCTTCGCGCTGGTCGCCTACCCGGCGAGCTACGGCTCCTCGGGCGTCATGACCTTCATCGTCAACCACGACGGCGTCGTGTACGAGAAGGACCTCGGGCCGGGAACGGCCGGGGCTGCGCAGAAGATGACGCGCTTCAACCCCGACAAGACCTGGAAGAAGCCGGAGGGCTAGGCCAGGTAGCGCGCGGTGCGCAGGCGCTCGGCGCGCATGTCGTCGCCGCGCAATTCCTTCAGCGCGCAGGCGGCGAAGCTGGAGCTCACTTCCTTGCGCCAGTAGAGGTCCATGTCGGTGTTGTCCATGGGCTTGGCGCGCGAGGCGGCAAGCGAAGCGGCCTCGGCCACCACGTCGTCGGTCAGCTTCTTCCCGGCCAGGAACTCGGCGGCCTTGGGCACGAGGAACGGCCGCGAAGCCACCGCGCCGAGCGCGATGCGCGCTTCTTCCACCGTGCCGTCCTTGGCGAAACGCGCCGCCGCCGCCACGCCCAGCACCGGGAAATCGAACGCGCCGCGGCGCCTGAGCTTCCAGTAGGTGCTCTTCCAGCCGATCGCCGGCACGTGCACTTCGGTCAGGACCTCCTCGGGCCGGATCGTCAGGTACTCGATGCCGTCGTTCTTGTAGAACTCCTCCAGCGCCACCTCGCGCGTGCCCGCGGCCGAGGCGAGGTGCACCTTCGCGCCCAGCGCGAGCAGCGCCGGCGCGCAATCGGTGGACGACACCGCCACGCAGCGCTTGCTCGCGGTCGCCACCCAGCAGGTCTCGCCGTCCTTCTTCAGGCAGAAGTCGATCGCCTTGCGCCACTCGTAGGTCTGGTCGTAATAGCTGCAGCGGGTATCGAGGCACAGGTTGCCGCCCAGCGTGCCCATGTTGCGCAGGTGCGAGGTCGCCACCTGCCCCGCCGCCTGCACCAAGCCCTTCAGGTGCTCGCGCGCCTGGCGCGCCGCGGTCAGCTCGGTGAGCGTGAGCCCGGCGCCGAGTGTCACGCCGCGGCCGTTGGAGACGCGCTTCAGCGCTTCGATCCTGCGCAGCGACACCAGCGTCTTGGGCGCCTGCTGGCGGCGCTTCATGTTGGGAAGCAGGTCGGTGCCGCCCGCGATCAGCATCGCGCCCGGGCCCTCGGCGGCGAGGATGCGCGCCGCGTCCTCCACCGTGCGCGGCGTCTGGAAGTCGAACCACGGCAGGCGCATCATGCGGCGGCCCTCTCTTTCGTCGCGGGCGCGGCGCTGCCGGGTCTTTTCACCTCGTTGCCGTCGCCCCCTTCCCAGGGCGGGGGCACGATCATCGGCGCCGGATACGGCACTGCGGGGAAGCTCCCGGGGCCCACGCGCGGCTCCTTGCCTTCGGCCTTGAGCTCCAGCGCGCGCAACACCTTGTCGGGCGTGATCGGCAGCTCGTCGATGCGCACGCCCACGGCATCGAAGATCGCGTTCGCCACCGCGGGCATCACCGGCAGGAGCGGCCCCTGCCCGACTTCCTTCGCGCCGAACGGGCAGTTCGGGTCCGGGTCCTCGACGAGGGCCACGTCCACCTCGGGCATGTCGAGGGCGGTGAGGCTCTTGTACTCGAGCAGCGACGGGATCTTGTGCACGAGGGCGTTCGAAAGCTTGGGCGGCAGGCGGCGGAACGCCTGCTCCTCCATCAGCGCCTCGCCAAGCCCCATGTAGACGCTGCCGATCACCTGGCCGCGCGCGAGCACCGGGTTGATGGCGCGGCCGATGTCGTGCGCGATCCAGATCTTCGGGATCGTGATCCAGCCGGTGGCCTTGTCCACTTCGGTCTCGACCACGCACGCCGAGTACGAGTAAGCGGGCGACGGGCCCACGCCCGCGCCCTTGTAGCGGCCCGGCGGCCGCGGCGGCGAATAGGAGCCCACCGCGCCGAGCGTGCCGTGCTTCGCCTCGGCGGCCTCGACCGCCTCGCGGAACGCGACGCCCTTGCCGGGTTCTTCCGCAAGGAAAACGCGCCCTTGCGCGAAGACGAGCCGCTCGGGCGAGACCTGCAGCAGCTCGGCCGCAGCGTCGGCGAGGCGCTCGCGCACGCGCTCGGCGGCCTGGATCGCCGCGTTGCCCATCATCACGGTGACGCGGCTCGAATACGAGCCCAGGTCCACCGGCGTCACGCCGGTGTCGCCGGTGACGCAGCGCACTTCGCCGGTGTCCACGCCGAGCACCTCGGCGACCACCGCGGCGAGCACGTCGTCCGATCCCTGCCCGACCTCGGTCGCGCCGCAATAGACGGTCACCTGGCCGCTGCGGTCGAGCAGCACCTGCACGCCCGAGTGCGGCATCTTGTTCCAGTAGATCGGCAGGCCCGCGCCGGTCATGTAGGCGCTGCAGGCGATTCCCACGCCGCGCCCTTCGGGCAGCTTGCCGTGCTTTGCCTTCCAGCCGGAGCGCTCGACCACCTGCCGGATGCACTCCGCGAGGCCGACCGATCCGATCCTGAGCCAGTTCGCGGTGAGCGAGCCGGGCTTGACCACCATGCGAAGCCGCATCTCTGCGGGATCCAGACCGAGCTTGCGCGCGATCTTGTCGAGCTGCACTTCCTGGCCGAAGCGCGGCTGCGGCGTGCCGTGGCCGCGCTTGGGGCCGCAGGGCGGCTTGTTGGTGAACGTCCGGCAGGCCTCGAACTTGAAGCGCGGCAATTCGTAGGTGACCGGCGTGAGCACGCCCGTGTAGAAGGTGCTCGCCGGGCCGTGCGAGCCGTAGCCGCCGCCGTCGAGCAGCGTCTGCAGGTGCAGGCCGGTGAGCCTGCCATCCTTCGTGACGCCGGTGCAGAATTTCATCAGCACCGGGTGCCGGCCGCGGTGCATGTGGAACACCTCTTCGCGCGTCAGGCAGATCTTCACCGGGCGGCCGAGCGCGAGCGCGGCCTTCGAGACCACGAACTCGTGGTTCGCCGGATCGCACTTGCCGCCGAAGCCGCCTCCGTTGGGCGTGGCGACGACGCGGATGCGCGAGGCCGGCACCTGCAGCGCGCGCGCGAGCTGGCGGTGCAGGTAATGCGGATTCTGCGTGCTCGAGTAGAGCATCAGCCCGCCCTCTCCTTCGGGCACGGCGACCGAGGCCTGCTGCTCCATCGCGAGGTGCGTGTTGCCCTCGTAGAAGAACACGTCCTCGAAGACGTGGTCCGATTTCGCGAGCGCCTCCTCGACGTCGCCGAACTCGTAGGCCTGCAGGCGGTGGATGTTGCCCTGCTCGCCGTAGTCGTGGATGCGCGGCGCGGGCGTCGCCAGCGCCTCCTGGGGCGTCGCGATCGTTGCGAGCGGCCGGTACTTCACCTTGATGAGGTCCAGCGCCTCGGCCGCGGTCTGCTCGTCGCGCGCGATCACCGCGGCGACCGGGTCGCCCACGTAGCGCACGCGGCCGCTCGCGAGCGGATACTCGTCCTGCGACACCGGCATGATGCCGAAGGTGACGGGGAAGTCCTTGCCGGTGAGCACGAGGTGCACGCCCGGGTGCTTCTCGGCGCGCGCGGTGTCGAGCGACTCGATCTCGGCGTGCGGCAGCGGCGAGCGCAGGAGCTTGCAGTGCACCATGCGCGGAAAGATGAGGTCGTCGGCAAAGCGCGTCTGTCCCGTGACCTTGGCGCGGCCGTCCACGCGGCGGCGCGGCTTGCCGATGGCGTCGAAGCGCGTCTTCTCGCTCTTCACTTATGCTCTTCCCTGAGTTCTCGCGCGGCCTGCTCCACGGCCTCTACGATCTGCTGGTAGCCGGTGCAGCGGCAGAGGTTCCCCGCGAGCGCCTCCTTGATGCGCTCGCGCGAGGGCTCGGGCTCGTGCTCGAGCAGCGCCTTCGCGGTCATCAGCACGCCGGGCGTGCAGTAGCCGCACTGCGAGCCGCCGAGGTCGGCGAACGCGGCCTGCAGCGGA
>CAZVHU010000087.1:0-13806 GCA_964627075.1 uncultured Enterobacteriaceae bacterium
CTTCCTGGATCAGGTCGGCGTGCGGCAGGCCGTAGCCGAGGTAGCCGCGCGCCACCGCCACCACCAGCCGCAGGTGCGACAGCACGAGCTGCCGGGCCGCGTCGAGGTCCTCGTGCTCGCGCAGGCGGCGCGCAAGCGCCACCTCTTCCTCGGCCGTGAGGATGGGGAACCGGTTGACGGTCTGAACGTAGGCCTCGAGGCTTCCGGCGGCCATCGGCGCCGGGAGCGTCATCGGCAAGGCCATCGCAGCTGACATTTCGCGCCTCCTTAAACGAATGTTAGCACTCTTAAGCTTCGAGTGCTAACCGCTCCCGAAGTTCCCGCGGTCGCTCTACGGGTGGATTCAATTTGGCTCTATTTCAAGTAAGTATCTACTCACTGATATGAAGGCCCCGAACCATCCGAGAAGCCCGGAGAAGAGCAATACGGCGAGCGCATCCCCGGGAGCGAGGAACGGTAGCCTGAACGCGGACCCGTAGCTCTCGGCCAACGGAGCGATCCCGCGATTGAGCAGGGCGAGGCTACCCCAGAGGATCGCCAGCCCGACCAGCCCGCCCGCCACCCCTTGCAGCGCCCCGAGGTAGAAGAACGGCCGCCGGATGAAGCCGTCGGTTGCGCCGAGGAGGCGCGAGATCTCGATCTCGTCGCGTTGCGTGAGGATCTGGAGCCGGATGGTGTTGAAGGTCACCGCCACCATGCCGAAGGCGAGCAGGGTCGCGAGCAGCGCGACGGCGAGGCGCGCCGTGTCGGCGAGCGCCCTCAGGCGTCGCAGCCAGGCCGAGTCGGCCTGCACGTGCGCCACTGTCCGGTCGGCGCGCAGCTCCTGCGCGAGCGCTTCGGCCGCTGCGGGATCGGAAGCGCGCAGGCGCACCACGAACGCGTCCGGCAGCGGGTTGCGATTGAGCGCCGCGACCACCTCGCCGAGGCCCTCGATCGCCTGCAGCTCCTTCAGCGCCTGCTCGCGCGGCACGAAGCGCGCCTCGCGCACGCGCGCGTCGCGCTTGAGGCGCGCGCCGAGCACCTCGGCATCCTGCCGCGTCGCCTCGACCCGAAGGAAGACCGATACCTGGCCGTCGAGCGCGGAATGCTGCGCGAGCGCCCGGACGCTGCCCAGCACCGCGTAGCCCCCGGCCGGCAAAGCGAGCGCGATGCCGATCACGAGCGTGTTGAGAAGCGCCGCCGGCTTCTGCGCCGCGAGCTTCGCCAGCGCGCCGGCGAGCGCCTGGCGGTGGTGCCGGAGCCAGCTCCTCATGGCGCGCTCGCCTGCGCCTCGAGGCGCCCCTGCGCGAGGCGCAATACGCGCCTGGCGTAGCGCGCGATCGACGCTTCGTCGTGCGTCGCGACGAGCACCGAGACGCCGACCTGGTTGAAGCTGACGAAGATGTCGAGGATGCGCGCCGCCGAATCGGCGTCGAGGTTCGCCGTGGGCTCGTCGGCGATCAGGATCGAGGGGCGGTTGACCACGGCGCGCGCGATCGCCAGGCGCTGCTGCTCGCCCCCGGAGAGCTGGATCGGGTTGGCGCGGTCGCGCCCGAGCAGCCCCACCTTGTCGAGCGCGGCGCGCGCGCGGCGCGCGGCCTCCCTGGGCGGGAGGTCGCCGAACGACAGCGGCAGCATGACGTTGTCGAAGACGCTGCGGTCGTAGAGCAGCTTCTGGTCCTGGAACACGAGGCCCAGGTTGCGCCGCAGGTAGGGCAGCGCCGCGCGCTTGAGCGTGCCGACGTTCTGGCCGTTGACGATCACCGCGCCTGCGCTCGGGCGCTCGATCGCGGCGATCAGCTTGAGCAGTGTCGACTTGCCGGCGCCGGAATGGCCGGCGACGAAGGCGAGCTCTCCGTCCTGGATCGTGAAGCTGACGTCGTGCAGCGCCTGCTGGCCGCCGGCATAGCGCTTGGCGACGGCCGAGAAGCTAATCAACCAGCGCCTCGGCGAACTCGGCGGCGACGAAAGGCCGCAGGTCGTCGATTCCCTCGCCGACGCCCACGAACATCAAGGGCAGGACCGCGGCCTGCGCGCGCGCTGCGCGGGCGTGCGCGATGGCGCACACCACGCCCCCCTTGGCGGTGCCGTCGAGCTTGGTGAGCACCAGCCCGGTCAGGCCAAGCGCCTCGTCGAAGGCCTCGACCTGCGCGAGCGCATTCTGGCCGGTGCCGGCGTCGAGCACCAGCAGCGCGTGGTGCGGCGCGCCCGGCAGCGCCTTTGCGATCACGCGCTTCACCTTGCGGATCTCGTCCATGAGGTGCAGCTGCGTCGGCAGCCTGCCGGCAGTGTCGGCGATCAACACGTCCACGCCGCGCGCCTTCGCCGCAGCGACGGCGTCGAACGCCACGGCGCCCGGGTCGCCGCCCTGGCTGCCGATCACCGCGACGCCGTTGCGCTCGCCCCAGGCGGCCAGCTGCTCGCGCGCCGCGGCGCGGAAGGTGTCGCCCGCGGCGAGCAGCACGCTCTTGCCCTGTCCCTGCAGCCACTTGGCGAGCTTGCCGATGGAGGTGGTCTTGCCCGAGCCGTTGACGCCCGCGACCACGACGACGCACGGCCTTGCCGCCGAGGTATCGAGTCTTTTCTCCAGCGGCGCGAGCAGCGCGGTGAGCTCGGCCTTCAACGCCGCCTTGAGCGTCGCGCCATCCTCGATGCGCTCCTTGCGCGCCCGGGCCCGCAGGCGCGCGATGATCGCCTCGCTGGCGGGCACGCCGCAGTCCGCAGCGAGCAGCGCGCCCTCCAGCTCCTCGAGCAGCGCCTCGTCGACCTGCTTCCCGCCGAGCAGGGCGCCGAAACCGCCGCCGAGCGCCTCGCGCGTGCGCGCCAGGCCCGCCTTGAGGCGCGTGGCCCAGGAGGTCGCTGCTAACATGGGTCGATGAATTCTAGCAAAGCGCGCTCGGGCGACCGGCGCGGCGGACGCGTGCGCATCGTGGGCGGCGCATGGCGCAGCCGGCGCCTGCGCGTGCCCGAGCGCCCGGGGCTGCGGCCGACTCCCGACCGCGTGCGCGAGACGCTGTTCAACTGGCTGGGCCAGGACCTCAGCGGCCTCGCGTGTCTCGATCTGTTCGCCGGCAGCGGTGCGCTCGGCTTCGAGGCGGCATCGCGCGGGGCATCGCGCGTCGTGCTGGTCGAGTCCGATCGCGCGGCGCTCGCAGCGCTCGCCGAGAGCCGGGCCGCGCTTGCAGCGGGGCAGGTCGAGATCGTCGCCGGCGACGCCCTCGATTTCCTGGCGCGCTCGCGCGAGCGCTTCGACTTGGTTTTCCTCGATCCGCCGTTCAGGCAGAATGCCGTGCCGGAATTGCTGGCGCGCCTGCCGCCGCGGCTGGCCCCGGGCGCTCGCGTCTATGTGGAATGCGCCGCGCCCGTGCAAGCGGTCGCGCCGTGGCGCGAAATGAAACGCGCCCGCGCCGGGCAGGTGAGCTATCAACTACTGCGATGGGAAGGCCATGATCCGAGCGGTGTACCCGGGAACGTTTGATCCGCTGACGCGCGGCCACGAGGACCTGGTGCGGCGGGCGAGCGTGCTGTTCGACGGCGTGATCCTGGGGATCGCCGACAGCCGCGCCAAGCGCCCCTTCTTCACGCAGCACGAGCGCATCGAGATGGCGCGCGAGGCGCTCGCGAGCGTCAAGAACCTCACCGTGGTCGGCTTCAGCGGCCTGCTGATGGACTTCGTGCGCCAGCAGAACGCGCGCGTCGTGCTGCGCGGCCTGCGCGCGGTGTCGGACTTCGAATACGAGTTCCAGCTCGCCGGCATGAACCGCAACCTGTACCCGGACGTCGAGACGATCTTCATGACGCCCTCCGAGCAGCACATGTTCATCTCTGCGACGCTGGTGCGCGAGATCGCAACGCTCGGCGGCGACGTCTCCAAGTTCGTGCACCCGCAGGTGCAGAAGCGGCTTGCCGAGAAGGTGAAATCCCTCGGCGGCTGATGCTGCCGTCGCGCGCGCCGGGCTGGTCCCGGCTTTCCTAGCGCTGGCAGCGCGCGCAGTAGTAGGTCGCGCGCTGCCCCTGCACCGTCCTGCGCACCGGCTCGCCGCAGCGGCGGCAGGGCTCGTCCGCCCGGTCATACACCCAGTAGCGCGCCTGGAAGCAGCCATGCTCGCCATCGACGCCCGAGAAGTCGCGCAAGCTGGAGCCCCCTGCCCGGATCGCTGCGCGCAGCGTGCGCTTCAGCGCCGCGGCGAGGCGCGCGCAGCGCTCCAGCGACAGGCGCCGCGCGCGGGTTCGCGGATGGATGCCGGCGAGGAACAGGCTCTCGGAGGCGTAGATGTTGCCCACACCCACGATGCGCCTGCCGTCCATCAGGAACTGCTTGATCGATGTGCGGTGCGCGCGCGTGAGCGCGTGCAGCCGCCTGGCGTCGAGCGCGCGCGACAGCGGCTCGACGCCCAGGTGGCGCAGCAGCCGGTGCTGCGCGGGTGGCGCCGCGGTCCAGAGCACGGCGCCGAAGCGGCGCGGGTCGCGCAGCCGCAGGGCTTGCGCGCCGAGCGCGATGTCCACGTGATCGTGCTTGCCGGGCGGCGCGTTGCGCGCCACCAGGCGCAGGCTGCCCGACATGCCCAGGTGCACGATCAGGTGCCGATCGCCGCAATCAAACAGAAGGTACTTCGCGCGCCGCTGGACGGCGCGCACCTTTCGGCCGGCGAGCTCGCCGATCGAGCGCGGCACGCGCCAGCGCAGGCGCGGCTCGCGCACCACGACTCCGGTGATGCGCCTGCCGGCGAGGCGCGGCGCGAGGCCGCGCCTGGCGACTTCGACTTCGGGTAGCTCGGGCATGTGGAGAAACTGCCTTGTGCGAAGCAGCAAATATACCTACACTGCCTGCGCCGTGTTCCCGCCCTCAATGGCCATCGCTCGATTGCTCGCCAGCCTTGCCGCGATGCTGCTCGCCGGCGGCGCTGCGCTTGCGCAGCAACCGGGCGAAGGGGAGGCCAAGCCGCCTGCCGCGAAGCCCGCAGCCAAGCCGGCTGCGAAGCCCAGGCCGAACCTGCCCTCGCAAGAGCTGAGCGAGCCGGTCCTGTACGAATTCCTGCTCGGCGAGATCGCGGCGCAGCGCGGCAGCCCGGGGCTCGCCGCGCAGACCTACCTAGACCTCGCCAAGCGCACGCGCGACCCGCGCATCGCGCGGCGCGCGGTGGAGATCGCCAACCAAGCGCGCGCGCCGGAGCTCGCGCTCGAGGCGGCGCGGCTGTGGCACGAGGTCGATCCCGGTTCGACGCAGGCGCTGCAGACGGTGACGCTGCTGCTGGTGCAGAACAAGCGCGTGGACGAGGCCGAGCCCTACCTCGCGAAGCTCCTCGCCATCGAGCCCAATGCCGCGGCCAACGGCTTCATGCAGCTTCTGCGGCTGCTCGCCGGCAACCCGGACACCGGTGCCAACTTGCGCGTGGTGCAGCGCCTGGCGGCGCGCTACCCTGACCTGCCGCAGGCGCGTTTCGCGATCGCACAGGCGGCGCTCGCCGCGAACGACGAGGCGCTGGCGCTCGCCGAGATCCGCCGCGCCGGCGAGCTGCGGCCCGACTGGGAGGCCGCGGCGGTCTACGAGGCGCAGCTGCTGCAGCGGCGCGATCCTGCGGCGGCCGTCAGGCGGCTCGGCGGCTACCTCGAGAAATACCCGGATTCGCGCGAGGTGCGGCTCAACTATGCGCGCGCGCTGGCGGTGGACAAGCGCTTCGAGGAGTCGCGCGCCGAGTTCGAGAAGCTGCTGGAGCGCAATCGCGACGACGGCGAGGCGATCTACGCGGTGGGCCTGCTCGCGATGCAGGTGAAGGATTACGCGACCGCCGAGGCCAAGATGAAGCGGCTGCTGGAGATCGGCTATCGCGATCCGAGCGGCGTGCGCTACACCCTCGGCCAGATCGCCGAGGAGCAGAAGGACTGGCCGCGCGCGGTCGAGTGGTACAGCACCATCCGCAGCGGCGAGCACCTGATGCGCGCGCGCATGCGCACCGCCAACGCCATCGCCAAGCAGGGCAAGCTGGACGAGGCGCGCACCTTCCTGAAAGGCGTGAAGGCCGGAAACGAGGAGCAGCGCGTGCAGCTGGTCATCGCCGAGTCGCAGCTGCTGCGCGATGCGAAGCTGGACCGGGACGCCTTTTCCCTGCTCGGCGAGGCGCTCGACAAGACGCCCGACCAGCCCGAGCTGCTGTATGACTACGCGCTCACGGCGGAACGCATCGACCGTTTCGATCTGCTCGAAACGAGCCTCAGGCGCCTGATCGAGCTCAAGCCCGACCATGCGCATGCCTACAACGCGCTCGGCTATTCGCTCGCCGACCGCAACCTGCGGCTGCCGGAGGCGCGCAAGCTGATCGAGAAGGCGCTCGAGCTCGCGCCCGAGGACTTTTTCATCATCGACTCGATGGGCTGGGTGCTTTACCGCCAGGGCGACCTGAAGGGCGCCGAGCAGCAGCTGCGGCGCGCCTGGCGCGGGCGGCCCGACGGCGAGATCGGCGCGCACCTGGGCGAGGTGCTGTGGATGATGGGCGCGCGCGAGGAGGCCGCGCGCATCTGGAAGGAAGCGCTCGAGGCGAGCCCGGACAACGACACGCTGCAGAAAACGCTCAAGCGTTTCGGGAAGTAGCTGCGTGAGGCGCGCTGCGGCGGCGCTGGCGGGCCTGGCCCTCGCGGCCTGCGCAGAGCTCGCGTTCGTGGTACCGGCGCCGCAGGCCGAGTTCGAGCTCGCCGGCCGCATCGCGGCGCGCTTCCGTGGCGAGGCGGCGAGCGGCAACCTTGCCTGGCGCCACGCCGCGGAATCCGACGAGATGCTCGTCACCTCGCCGCTCGGCCAGGGGATCGCGCGCATCGTCAGGCAAGGCGGCGATGTCGTGCTCACCACGCCCGAGGGGCACGAGCACCGCGCCGCCGACGCCGAGTCGCTTACCGAGCAGGTGCTCGGCTTTCGCCTCCCGCTCGCGGGCCTCGCGGACTGGGTGCGGGCGCGGCCGGGGCCCGGGCCGTCGAGGCAAGCCCGCTCCGCCGATGGCCGGCTCGAGGTGCTGGAGCAGTCCGGCTGGCGGATCGAATACCTGGAGTACGACGGAGCGCGCCCGGCGCGGCTGCGGCTCAGCTACCCGGGCCTTGAGCTGCGCCTCGCGATCTCGGAGTGGAAATGAGCGCCGGCCTGGAGTGGCTGCCTGCACCGGGCAAGCTGAACCTTTTCCTGCACGTCCTCGGCAGGCGCGCCGACGGCTACCACGAGCTGCAGACCGTGTTTCGCCTCATCGACCGCTGCGACCTGGTCGGCGTGCGCGTGCGGCGCGATGGCGCGATCGAGCGCATCTGCGCGCTGCCCGGCGTGCCGCCCGAGGCGGACCTGTGCGTGCGTGCGGCGCGCCTGCTCAAGGAGGCGAGCGGCACCTCGCTGGGCGCGGATCTCGCGCTGGAGAAGCACCTGCCGATCGGCGGCGGGCTTGGCGGCGGCTCCTCCGACGCGGCCACGGTGTTGCTCGCGCTCAACCGTCGCTGGGAACTCGGCATGAGCCGCGCCGAGCTGCACGCGCTCGCCGTGCAGCTCGGCGCCGACGTGCCGCTTTTCGTGCACGGCGAGAACGCGCTCGGCGAGGGCATCGGCGAGCGCCTCACGACGCTCGCCCTCGCGCCCGCCTGGTACCTCGTCCTGGTGCCGCAAGTTCAGGTTTCCACGAGGGAAATCTTCTCCGACGACGCGTTGACACACGATACGAAACGACTCAAAATACCGCCCTTTTTGTCGGGACAGGGCCGCAACGACCTCGAGGCGATCGCGGTGCGACGCCACCCGGAGATCGCGCAGCACCTCGCCTGGCTGCGGGCGCGCAGCCCGCAGGCGCGCATGAGCGGATCGGGGGCATGCGTGTTCGCCGAACTCGGGCGGCAAGCCGAAGCACTCGCGCTGCTCGCGCAGCTGCCGGCGACGATGCGCGGCTTCGTCGCCGCGGGACTCGAGCGTCACCCGCTCCACGACTGGGCAAAGTGAAGATTTCTCGCATGGGGCGTCGCCAAGCTGGTCTAAGGCACCGGATTTTGATTCCGGCATTCCTAGGTTCGAATCCTAGCGCCCCAGCCATTTTCGCCCGCAGCCGACGCCCGTGAACACGATGACGCCGCACGCCGCGATGATGGAACGGCTGATGCTCTTCTCGGGCAACGCCAACCCGCGCCTGGCGCAGGACGTGGCGCGGCACCTGAACATTTCCCTCGGCCGCGCGGTGGTCGGCAAGTTCTCCGACGGCGAGGTGATGGTCGAGGTCATGGAGAACGTGCGCGGCAAGGACGTGTTCGTGCTGCAGTCCACCTGCGCGCCGACCAACGACAACCTGATGGAGCTGCTGGTGATGGTGGACGCGCTCAAGCGCTCGTCCGCCGCCCGCGTCTCGGCAGCGATCCCCTATTTCGGCTACGCGCGCCAGGACCGCCGGCCGCGCTCGGCGCGCGTCGCGATCAGCGCCAAGGTGGTGGCCAACATGCTCACCGTCGCGGGCGTTTCGCGCGTGCTGACCATGGACCTGCACGCCGACCAGATCCAGGGCTTCTTCGACCTGCCGGTGGACAACATCTACGCCGCGCCGGTGCTGCTGGGCGACGTCTGGAAGCAGCGCTACGAGGACCTGATCGTGGTCTCGCCCGACGTCGGCGGCGTGGTGCGGGCGCGCGCGCTCGCCAAGCGCCTCGAGTCCGACCTCGCGATCATCGACAAGCGGCGCCCGCGCGCCAACGTCGCCGAGGTGATGAACGTCATCGGCGAAGTCAAGGGCCGCACCTGCGTGATCATGGACGACATGGTGGATACCGCGGGCACGCTGTGCAAGGCGGCGCAGGTGCTCAAGGACGAGGGCGCGACCAAGGTGGTGGCGTACTGCACCCACGCGGTGCTCTCGGGCGGAGCGGTCGAGCGCATCGCCGGCTCGGCGCTCGACGAGCTGGTGGTGACCGACACGATCCCGCTGCGCGAGGATGCCGCGGCCTGCAGGAAGATCCGGCAGCTGTCGGTCGCCGGGCTGCTCGCGGAGACGATCCTCCGGATCTTCACCGAGGACTCGGTGAGCTCGCTGTTCACGGAATGATTTCTCAACCCCGCCGGCGTCTGGTCGCGGAGCCGGCGGTTGCATAAAGGAGCGAAGCAATGAAGATCGAAATTCGCGCGCAGAAGCGCGGGCTGCAGGGAACGGGTGCGAGCCGCCGCCTGCGCCGCTCGGGCAGGGTGCCAGGCATCCTGTACGGCGGCGACCAGGGGCCGGTGAACCTCGAGCTGGACCACAAGGAGCTCTACCAGAAGCTCATCATGGAGGCGTTCCACGCCTCGATCCTGACGCTCGACCTCGACGGCGCCAAGCAGCAGGTGCTGCTGCGCGCGTTCAACATGCACCCCTGGAAGGGACAGGTGCAGCACGTCGACTTCCAGCGCGTGTCGAAGGACAAGAAGATCCACATGAAGGTGCCGCTGCACTTCGTCAACGCCGAGAAGTCGCCTGGAGTGAAGGAGATGGGCGGCGTCTCCAACCACGTCATCAACGAGCTCGACGTGAGCTGCTTCCCGGACGACCTGCCCGAGTTCATCGAAGTGGACCTGGGCTCGCTCAAGGTCGGCGACTCGGTGCACGTCAAGGACCTCGTGCTGCCCAAGGGCGTGGAGCCCGTGCTGCACCGGGGCGAGAACCCGGTGGTGGCCACAGTCATCCTGCCGGCGCTGGTGACCGAGGAAGAGGAAGCCGCCGCGGCCGAAGCCGTGCCGGCGGCCTCCGAGGTTCCGACCACCGAGCAGGCTGCGCCGGAGCAGGCCGCAGAGGGCGCGGCAGGCGAGAAGGCGGGCGCCAAGCCCGCCGCCGAGAAGACCGAGAAGAAAGAGAAGAAATAAAGCGCTCGTCCGGCGCACGCCGCGACGCGGGAGCCTCCCGCCGCGGCGCGGCGGCGCAGGAATCTCATGGGCATACGCCTCATCGTCGGCTTGGGCAATCCGGGCAAGGAATACGAGCGCACGCGCCACAACGCGGGCTTCTGGCTGCTCGAGCGCTTCGCGGCGCAGGAGCGCGTCGCGCTGCGCAAGGACACGCGCTACCAGGCGCTGGTCGGGCGCCACGAGGCGAGCGGCGCGTGGCTGGTGATGCCGCAGAGCTTCATGAACGCGAGCGGCCGCGCGGTGCAGATGCTCGCCGGCTTCTTCAAGATCCCGGCCTCGGACATCCTCGTGGTGCACGACGAGCTCGACTTCGCGCCCGGTGCCGCGCGCATCAAGCAGGGCGGCGGCATCGCCGGGCACAACGGCCTGAAGGACATTTCGCAGCGCCTGGGCACGCACGAGTACTGGCGGCTGCGCATCGGCATCGGCCATCCCGGCGACAAGGACGCGGTCGCCGATTACGTCCTGCACAAGCCCTCGGCCGAAGACCGGGAGGCGATCGACGGCGCGATCGGGCGCGCGGTCGAAATCCTGCCCCTGTGCCTCGCTGGAGACATGCAGGGCGCGATGCACAAGCTGCACACCGCGGACAAGCCGGCCGCGCCGCCGAGACCCGACAGGCCCGAAAAGGCGGCGCACAAGACGCAGGCCGAGGCGCCTCGGAAGGCTCCCGAGGCCGCGTCCGCGAGGCCACAGGAGCAAGCGCCGGCTGCCAAGGCGCCGGAGAAGGCACAGGCCGCAAAGACGCCTGAGAAGGCGCCGGCAGCGGCGGAGCAGAAGCCAGGCGGGGTGAAGTCGCTCTTCAAGTCGCTGCTGGGGCCCGGCCGGAAGAAATGAGCCTGCGCTGCGGCATCGTCGGCCTGCCGAACGTCGGCAAGTCGACGCTCTTCAACGCGCTCACCAGGGCGAGCATCGCGGCGGCGAACTACCCGTTCTGCACTATCGAGCCGAACGTCGGCATCGTGCAGGTGCCGGACCCGCGCCTGGACCGGATCGCCGGGATCACCAAGCCCGAGCGCGTGGTGCCCGCCACGGTCGAGTTCGTCGACATCGCGGGGCTGGTCGCCGGCGCCTCCAAGGGCGAGGGCCTGGGCAACAAGTTCCTGACGCACATCCGGGAAGTGGATGCGATCGCGCACGTGGTGCGCGCGTTCACGGACCCGAACGTGGTGCACGTCGCGGGCAAGGTCGATCCGCTTTCGGACATCGAGACGATTCACACCGAGCTCGCGCTCGCCGACCTGCAATCGGTCGAGAAGCAGCTCTCGAAAAGCGAGAAGCTCGCCAGGACCGGAGGCGACAAGGACGCGCAGCGGCTGGTGGCGGTGCTGGAGAAGGCGCAGGCCGCGCTCGACCAGGGCAAGCCCGCGCGCACGGTGCACTGGGCCAAGGAAGAGCGCGTGGTGCTCGACCCGCTGTTCCTCCTCACCATGAAGCCGACGCTCTACGTCGCGAACGTCGCCGAGCACGGCTTCAAGGACAACCCGATGCTTGACGCGATCGAGCGCTGCGCCGCGGCCGAAGGCGCGCAATCGGTCGCGATCTGCGCGGCGGTCGAAGCCCAGATCGCCGACATGCCGGCGGAGGACAAGCGGGTGTTCCTGGACGACATGGGAATGGACGAGCCGGGGCTCAACCGCTTCATCCGCGCCGCCTACAAGCTGCTCGGCCTGGAGACGTTCTTTACCGCCGGGCCGAAGGAGGTGCGCGCCTGGACGCTGCACGTCGGGCAGACCGCCTCGCAGGCCGCGGGCACGATCCACACCGATTTCGAGCGCGGCTTCATCCGCGCCGAGGTGATCGGCTACGAGGACTACGTCGCCAGCGGCGGCGAGCAGGGCGCGAAGGCCGCCGGCAAGATGAGGCTGGAGGGCAGGGATTACGTGGTGCAGGACGGCGACGTGATCTACTTCCGCTTCAACGTCTAGCTGCGCGCCGAACGGGCGGCGCGCCGCAGGCGCGCTCTCAGAACGACCAGACCTGCAGCGTGCGGTGGAGCTCCGCGAGCTCCTTGTCGTCGACGCGGCGCGGCGCCACGCCGCTCGCTTCCATCCTCTCGGTGAACTCGATCACCTTCACGTTCATCGCCGACAGCCTGCGCGCCAGCACCTCGGCGATGCCGGCGGCCACCTTGTAGGCGGCGGGAGAGCCGCCTTCGCGCAGCGCGCGAAACCGCGCCGCGGGCAGGCGGAGCACCTTGCACTCGCCCACTGCGCGGCAGGTGGCCGAGCGCGGCTCGCTGGTGATCAGCGCCATCTCGCCGAGCACCGCGCCGGCGCCCAGCCGGGCGAGCGGACGGTCGCCGACGTGCCCATGCTTCACCACCTCGATCTCGCCCGACACCACGAGGAACAGGCCGTCGCCGGGGTCGCCCTCGCGGAACAACTCGGCGCCCGGCGCGAGCGTGCGCGTCTCGAGCAGGCCCGCGATCGTCGTGGTTTCGGCGTCCGAAAGCAGGCGGCAGATCTCGGTCGCCTTGAGTGCGGCTGCGTGCTCCTGTGCCATTGTGCACAGTCTACCGCAGGCGAGCCTCGCCCGGCCCGGGTATCATTTCCGCGAGTCAAATCAAGGAGGCTCGCCATGGCGTTCGGCATGTCAACGCGCACAACCATCTTCGCGGGTGTCGGTTTGCTCGTCGTCGCGGCCGCTGCCGCGTGGTTCCTGCTGTTCGAGGAAGAAGCCCCGCCCCCGCCACCGCCGGCGAAGGTTGCCGCGAAGCCAGCGGCCAAGCCCGCGCCGAAACCGGGGGCGCAGCAGGCGCAAGCGCCTAAGCCCGAGGCGCCCAAGCCGCAGGCCGAAGCGCCGAAACCGGCCGCAGAAGCGCCCAAGCCCGCAGCCGCGGAGCCGGCGAAGCCGGCGCCGGTAATCGTGGCGACGCCCGAGCCCAAGCCTTCTGCCAAGCCGGCGCCGAAGCCCGCGGCGAAGACGGCGGAATCCGAAGCGAAGGCGCCTGCCGAGGCGCCGGCGCCAGCGCCGGCAGCCGCAGCGCCCCAAGAGCCGCCGGGCTACCAGCGGCCTGCCGACATCAAGGATCTTTACACGCGCTACAACGACATCATCAGCGCGGTGGTGATGCGCGACCGCGTCGGCGTGACCGAGCTGCTCAACGACGGCAAGAGCCCGAACGTGCGCCAGTCCGACGGCCAGACGCCGCTGATGATCGCCGTGTCGAACGGCGATGTCGACATCGCCGAGATGCTGCTCGCAAAGGGCGCGGACCCGAACCTGGGCTCCGCGGCCGGGCGCACCGCACTGTCGATCGCGCAGGAACGCAAGGACGCCGCCACGGCGGACCTGCTGCGCAAGAGCGGCGCGACGCGATGAGCCTGGCGGCGCGCCGCGCGCTGCTTGCCGCGGCGCTGCCGCTCGCGCTCGCTGGCGCCGCCGGCGCCGCAGAGCTGCCGATCTTCGACGCGCACGTGCACTACTCGCACGACGCGTGGGAGGTCCTGCCCCCCAAGGAGGCGGTGGCGCTGCTGCGCAAGGCGGGGCTGAAGCGCGCGCTGGTGTCGAGCTCGGGCGACGAGGGCCAGCAGCGCCTGTACGCCGAGGCGCCGGACCTGATCCTGCCGTCGCTGCGCCCCTACCGCACGCGCGGCGAGATCTCGACCTGGGTGCGCGACACGAGCGTGCCGCCCTACCTCGATGAACGGCTGAAGAAGCACCGCTACGTGGCGATCGGCGAATTCCACCTCTACGGGGCGGACGCCGACCTGCCGGTGCCGCGCCAGATGGTGCAGCTCGCGCGGCGCGACAAGCTCTACCTGCACGCGCACTCCGACGTCGATGCGATCGAGCGCCTGTTCAGGCAGGACCCGCAGGCGCGCATCCTGTGGGCGCATTCGGGCTTCGAGCGGCCCGGCGGCGTGCGCGAGATGCTGCGCAAGCACCGCAACCTGTGGTGCGACCTCGCGTTCCGCAGCGACCACGGCTCCGGCGGCACG
>CAZVHU010000088.1:0-13711 GCA_964627075.1 uncultured Enterobacteriaceae bacterium
CGCGACCACCTGCACCCCATGCAGGTACGCTACCAGGCTGCGCTACGCCCCGAGGAGGCGAATCTTATCAGGCACGCAGCGCCTCGAGCACCTCGCGCAGCTCGCGCTTGATCGCCGAGAGGTCGGCGCCGCCGGCCACCGCTGCGGCCGCGCGCGGCGAAGGCTCGGGCTTGTCCTCTTCGCTGAGCGAGTGGTCGAGGCGGTTGCGGGCGCCGCTGATGGTGAAGCCTTCTTCGTAGAGCAGCTCGCGGATCCTGCGGATGAGCAGCACCTCGTGGTGCTGGTAGTAGCGCCGGTTGCCGCGGCGCTTCACGGGCTTGAGCTGCGTGAACTCCTGCTCCCAGTACCTGAGCACGTGGGGCTTCACCCCGCACAGCTCGCTCACCTCACCGATGGTGAAGTAGCGCTTGGCGGGGATCGGCGGCAGCTCAGCTCTTTTCCGGCTGGGCTCCATGGCGCGACTTCTCGACCATGGCCTTCAACTTCTGGCTGGCGTGGAAGGTGACGACGCGGCGCGCGCTGATCGGGATCTCCTCGCCGGTCTTGGGGTTGCGGCCCGGGCGCTGCGGCTTGTCGCGCAGCTGGAAGTTGCCGAAGCCCGAGAGCTTCACGCTCTCGCCGCGCTCCAGCGCCCCGCGGATCTCCTCGAAGAACGCCTCGACCATGTCCTTCGCCTCGCGCTTGTTCAAACCAACCTTCTCGAACAACAGATCGGCCAACTCCGCCTTGGTCAAAGTCATACCAAATACCTGATTAGTATGGATTTTATGATCTGATGCCGGCGCCGAAGCCGTGCCCCCACAGCGAAACCAGCGCATCGCGCGCCGAATCCGCCTCCTCATCCGTGAGGGTGCGTTCAGTATCTTGCATAACTACCCGAAACGCAAGGCTTTTTTTCCCCGAAGGCAGGTTCGCACCCTGGTACAAGTCAAACAATGTCACGTCCTGGACGATCCTGGGCTTTCCGGCCCGTGCGGCGTCCAGGAGCGCCTGGGCGGGCACCGCGGCATCGACCACCACGGCGATGTCGCGGACCACGGCTGGGAATTTCGAGGGCACCGCAGGCCGCGGCAGCGGGGTCTCGGCCAGCGCCTCCGCGTCCATCTCGAACACCACGACCGGCTGCGGCAGCTCGTATTTCTGCTGCCAGCGCGGATGCAGCTCGCCCAGCCAGCCCGCGGGCTTGCCCTCGAGCACCACGCGCGCCGAGCGCCCGGGATGCAGCGCCGGGTGCTTTACCGCCTCGAAGCGCGGCGCGAGCGGCGCGCAAAGTGCTTCCAGGTCTGCCTTGAGGTCGAAGAAATCCACGCTGCGGGCCTTCGCGCCCCACTGCTCCTCGAGCGCCGGACCGAACGCCGCGGCGGCGACGCGCACCGGCTGCCTCAGGCCGGCGACCGCGAGCGGCCCAGCCGGCGCCGACGGGTCGCGCAGGTAGACGCGTGCGATCTCGAACACGCGGATGCGCTCCAGCTTCCTCGCATGGTTGTAGCGGATGTTGGCAACGAGCGACCCGATGAGCGTGGTGCGCATGACGGAAGCCTGGCTCGCGATCGGGTTGAGCAGCCGGATCGGGTTCGCCTCGCCCGCGAAGTCGGCCTCCCACTGCGGCTCCACGAAGCTGAAGTTGACGGTCTCGTCGAAATCGCCCGCGGCGAGCCGCTCGCGCAGCGCGTGCAGCGAGCGGCGCGCCTCGGGCGGCGAGCTCATGCGCGCTTCGGCCTTCGGCGGGTGCGCGGGGATGTTGTCGAAGCCGTGGATGCGCGCCACCTCCTCGATCAGGTCCTCCTCGACCTCGAGGTCGAAGCGGTAGGGCGGCGGCGTCACGCTGAAGGACTCGCCTTCTCGCCTGAACGGCAGCGCAAGGCGCGTGAAAACGCAAGCCATCTCGTCCGCCGCCACCGGCATCCCGATCACCTTCTGCGCGCGCGCGATGCGCATGCGTACGGGCTTCCTCTCCGGAAGCCGCGTCACGCTGTCGGCGACGGGCCCGGGCTGCCCGCCGCAGATGTCGAGTACCAGGCGCGTGATGCGCTCGATGTGCGCGACCGTGGTGTCGAAATCCACGCCGCGCTCGAAGCGGTGGCCGGCGTCGGTGGTGAAGCCGTAGCGCCGCTGGCGGCCGGCGATCGCCTGCGGCCACCAGAAGGCCGCCTCGATGTAGATCGCCTGCGTCTCGAGCGTCACCGCGGTCGGGTCGCCTCCCATGATGCCCGCCATCGCTTCCGGGCCGTGGTCGTCGCAGATCACGCCGACGCGGGAATCCACGCTCACCGTCTGGCCGTTGAGGAGCTCGACCTTCTCGCCTTCGCGACCCCAGCGCACGACAAGGCCACCTTTTACCTTGCCGGCGTCGAAGATGTGCGACGGGCGCCCGAGCTCGAGCATCACGTAGTTGGAGATGTCCACCAGGGCGGAGATCGGGCGCTGGCCTGCGCGCTCCAGGCGCCGGCGCATCCACTCCGGCGTCTGCGCCCTCGCATCGACGCCGCGGATGATGCGGCCGGAGAAGCGCCCGCAGAGGTCCGGCGCCTCGATCTTCACCGGCAGCGTGTCCGGGATCTGCGGCGCGACGGGCGTGAACGGCGGCATCGTGAGCGGCGCGCCCGTGATCGCCGCGACCTCGCGCGCGATGCCGAGCACCGAGAGGCAATCGCCGCGGTTGGGCGTCAACTTGACGGTGAAGATCCGCTCATCGAGCGCGAGCGCGCGGCGCGCGTCCTCGCCGAGCTTCGCGTCTGCGGCGAGCTCGAGCAGGCCCGAATGATCGTCCGAGAGCCCCAGCTCGCGCGCCGAAAGCAGCATGCCGTGGCTCTCGGCGCCGCGCATCTTCGCCACCCCGATCTCCAGCCCCCCGGGGAGCTTCGCGCCCACGGCGGCGAACGGCGCCTTCATGCCGGCGCGCACGTTGGGCGCGCCGCACACCACCTGCACGGCGCCCGCGCCGGCATCCACCTTGCACACGGCGAGCTTGTCGGCGTTCGGGTGCTTCTCGACCGATAGCACGTGCGCCACCACCACGCCCGAGCAGGGCGGCGCCGCCGGCTCGCAGGACTCGACTTCCAGCCCCGCCATGGTGAGGGCGTGCGCGATCTCCTCCGCGGCGAGCGGGGGATCCACGAAGCTCCTCAGCCAGGATTCGGAAAACTGCATCGCTCAGGCGAACTGCCGCAGGAAACGAAGGTCGCCGTCGAAAAACAGGCGCAGGTCGTCGATGCCGTAGCGGAGCATCGTCAGGCGCTCCAGCCCCGAGCCGAACGCGAAGCCGATGTAGCGCTCCGGGTCGAGGCCGAAATTGCGCACCACGCCGGGATGCACCTGCCCCGCGCCCGAAATCTCGAGCCAGCGCCCTTTGAGCGGCCCGGAGTCGAAACGCATGTCGATCTCGGCCGAGGGCTCCGTGAACGGGAAGAACGACGGCCGGAAGCGCAGCTCCAGCTCGTCGGTCTCGAAGAAGCGCCTGAGAAAATCCGCGTACACGCCCTTCAGGTCCGCGAAGCTCACGTCCTCGTCGATCCACAGGCCCTCGACCTGGTGGAACATCGGCGAGTGCGTGGCGTCCGAGTCCACGCGGTAGGTGCGCCCCGGGGCGATCACCTTGAGGGGAGGCTTGTGCATCCTCGCGTAGCGCACCTGCATCGGGCTGGTGTGCGTGCGCAAGAGCAGGTTGAGGCCCATCGCATCCTTCAGGTCCACGTAGAACGTGTCCTGCATCGAGCGCGCGGGATGGTCCTCCGGGTTGTTCAGCGCGGTGAAGTTGTACCAGTCGTCCTCGATCTCGGGCCCGTCTGCGACGTCGAACCCGACCGAGCGGAAGATCGCCTCGATGCGCCGCCAGGTGCGCATGATCGGGTGGATGCCGCCGCGCCCGCGGCCGCGCCCGGGGAGCGTGACGTCGAGCGCCTCTTCCGCGAGGCGCGCCTCCATCTTCGCCTGCGCGAGCGCGCCGCGGCGCTCATCGAGCGCGCGTTCGAGGGCTTCCTTCGCCTGGTTGATGCGCGCGCCGGCGCTCTTGCGCGCTTCCGCCGAGAGCGTGCCGAGCGTCTTGAGGAGCGCGGTCAGCTCGCCGGACTTGCCGAGGTAACGCGCCTTGGCGTTCTCCAGCGCCGCCGGGTCGGCCGCGGCGCCGAAATCCTTCAGCGCCCGCTCAACGATTGCGTCGAGGTCGTGCATGACCCGCGGCTCGCCGCAGGCGAGCGCTTCAGTGGCCCAGCGCCGCCTTGGCCTGGGTGGCGATGCGCGCGAACGCCGGCTTGTCCTGCACCGCGAGGTCGGCGAGCACCTTGCGGTCGATGGCGATGTTCGCCTTCCTGAGCGCCGACATGAACACGCTGTAGCTCATGCCCAGCTCCCGCACCGCGGCGTTGATGCGCGCGATCCACAGCGCGCGGAAATCGCGCTTGCGGTTGCGGCGGTCGCGGTAGGCGTACTGCCCGGCCTTCATCACCGCCTGCTTGGCGACGCGGAAGACGTTCTTCCTGCGGCCGCGGAAGCCCTTGGCCTGGGCGAAGACCTTCTTGTGGCGCGCGCGCGCCGTGACTCCACGCTTGACTCTTGGCATGGCGCGCTCCTCTAGCCCGAGTACGGCAGCATCGCGCGCACCTGGCGCTTGTTGCTGTCGTGCACGTTGGTGGTGCCGCGCAGGTGGCGCTTCCTCTTGGTGGACTTCTTGGTGAGGATGTGGCGCATGTAGGCCTGCGAGCGCTTGATGCCGCCCGAGGAGCGGATCTTGAACCGCTTGGCGGCGGACTTCTTCGACTTCATCTTGGGCACGGAAGTGCTCCTTTTGTAGCCTGACGCCGGGTGGCCCGCGACGCAGGCGCTTCCGTTACCCGGGCATCACTTGTGTGTGTGCCTTTTCCAACGTCGGCGGTGCGGTGCGGCAGGCACTGACGCTCCGCAGCGCATCGTCGTTTTTCAGGCCGTTGCGGGTTTGGCCGCTTCTTTTTTCCCCGGCGCTGCCGCGTCCTTCTTCGCCGCCGCCCCGGGAGCCGCCACGGCGGGCTTCTTCGCCTTCGCCGGCGGCGCCTTCTTCCTGGGCGCCAGCACCATCACCATCTGCCGGCCCTCGAGCTTGGGAAACTGCTCCACCACCCCGACGCCATCCAGATCCTTTCGCACCCGTTCCAGCAGCCGCACGCCGAACTCCTGGTGCGCCATCTCGCGGCCGCGGAACCGCAGCGTCACCTTCGCCTTGTCGCCCTCCTCGAGGAACGCGACCAGCTTGCCGAGCTTGATCTTGTAGTCGCCCTCGTCGGTGCCGGGCCGGAACTTGATCTCCTTGACCTGGATCTGCTTCTGCTTGAGCTTGGCCTCGTGAGCCTTCTTCTGCTCGCGGTAGCGGAACTTGCCGTAGTCCATCAGCTTGCAGACCGGCGGCACCGCGAGCGGCGCGATCTCCACCAGGTCCACGTTCTGCTCCTCGGCCATGCGCAGGGCGTCGGCCACTGCCATGATCCCGAGCTGCTCCCCGCCGTCCGACACCAGGCGCACCTGCGGCGCCGTGATCTCTGCGTTGATGCGCTGCGATCTATCGAGTGCGATGAGTGAAACTCTCCTCTGCTCGTCAAAAAAACAGCCGTGCTAGCGCGCTTGCGCCTCGCTGCGGAGGCGCGCGATGAAGGCATCCAGGGCCATCGCTCCCAGGTCTTCACCGCCGCGCGTGCGCACGGCCACCGTTCCAGCCTGCTTTTCCTTGTCTCCCACTACCACCTGGTAGGGGACCTTTTGCAAGCTATGTTCGCGAATCTTATAGGAAATTTTCTCGCCCCTCAAGTCTTCCACGGCCCTGAAACCGGCCGTTTTCAGCGCCGCCGCAACGCCTTGCGCGTAATCGGCCTGGCGCTCCGAGATGCTCATCACGATCACCTGCTCGGGCGCGAGCCACAGCGGGAACGCGCCGCCGTAGTGCTCGATCAGGATGCCGATGAAGCGCTCCATGGATCCCACGATCGCGCGGTGCAGCATCACCGGGGTGCGGCGCGTGTTGTCGTCGGCGACGTACTCCGCGCCCAGGCGCCCCGGCATGCTGAAGTCCACCTGCATGGTGCCGCACTGCCAGACGCGCCCCAGCGCGTCCTTGAGCGAATACTCGATCTTCGGGCCGTAGAACGCGCCCTCGCCCGGCGAGAGCTGGAACTCCACGCCCGACTGGCGCAGCGAGTCCACGAGCGCGCGCTCGGCCTTGTCCCACACGGCATCCTCGCCGATGCGCGCCGCGGGCCGCGTCGCCACCTTGTAGATGATGTCCCTGAAGCCGAAATCGGCGTACACCTTCTGCAACAGCGCCGTGTAGGCCGCGCACTCCGCGAGGATCTGGTCCTCGGTGCAGAAGATGTGCCCGTCGTCCTGCACGAAGCCGCGCACGCGCATCAGGCCGTGCAGCGCGCCCGAGGGCTCGTTGCGGTGGCAGGAGCCGAACTCGCCGTAGCGCAGCGGCAGCTCGCGGTAGCTGCGCACGCCCTTGTTGAAGATCAGGATGTGCCCCGGGCAGTTCATCGGCTTCACCGCGTAGTCGCGGTTTTCCGACGCCGTGGTGAACATGTTGTCGCGGAAGTTCGCCCAGTGCCCCGTCTTCTCCCAGATGCTCCTGTCGAGGATCTGCGGCCCGCGCACCTCGTGGTAGCCGTTGTCGCGGTACACGCGCCGCATGTATTGCTCCACGCACTGCCAAAGGATCCAGCCCTTCGGGTGCCAGAACACGAGCCCCGGCGCCTCCTCCTGCATGTGATAGAGGTCGAGCTGGGTGCCGAGGCGCCGGTGGTCGCGCTTCTCGGCCTCCTCGAGCATTTTCAGGTACGCGTCCTGCTCCTCCTTCTTCGCCCAGGCGGTGCCGTAGATGCGCTGGAGCATCTCGTTCTTCGAGTCGCCGCGCCAGTAGGCGCCCGCGACGCGCATCAGCTTGAACACCTTCAGCTTGCCGGTCGAGGGCACGTGCGGCCCGCGGCACAGGTCGGTGAACCCGCCCTGCGAGTAGAGCGAGATCGGCTCGCCCGCCGGGATCGCCGCGATGATCTCGGCCTTGTAGTGCTCGCCCTGGTCGCGGAAGAACTTCACCGCCTCGTCGCGCGGCATCAGCCTGCGCTCCACCGGCAGGTCGCGCCGCGCAATCTCCGCCATGCGCCGCTCGATCGCCGCGAGGTCCTCGGGCGTGAACGGCCGCTTGAACGAGAAATCGTAGTAGAAGCCGTTCTCGATCACGGGCCCGATGGTGACCTGCGCGTCGGGGAAAAGCTCCTTCACCGCGTGCGCGAGAAGATGGGCGCTCGAGTGGCGCAGGATCTCCAGACCCGCCGCGTCGCGCTCGGTGACGATCGCGACCTCGGCATCCGACTCGATGCGGTGGCTCGTGTCCACCAGCTTGCCGTCGACGCGCCCGGCGAGCGCCGCGCGCGCGAGGCCGGCGCCGATCGATTGCGCAACTTCGGCGACGGTAACCGGCCCCGCGAACTCCTTCACCGACCCGTCCGGCAACTTGATCTTCACGCCCGCCCTTGAAAAACAAACCGCGCATTGAACGGCGCGTTTCTTGCGCCCGCTCCAATGCGCGGAACCGAGTGCTTGGTAGGCGCGATTGGACTCGAACCAACGACCCCTACCATGTCAAGGTAGTGCTCTAACCAGCTGAGCTACGCGCCTGCGAGGGTGGCGATTTTACCTTGGCCGCCTGCCAGCGGTCGAGCTTGTCGCGCGCGCCGTTGGTGGCCGGGTCCATCGCCTTGTCGTGCCCCGGCATCCGGGCCGTCAGTTCGATCACGTAGCCGTTGGGATCGCGGAAGTAGATCGAGTGGATGAAGCCGTGGTCGGAGACGCCGCGCGTGTCGATGCCCGCCGCCTTGCCCTTGGCGAGCATCTCGCCCAGCGCCTCGCGGCTCACCTCGAGCGCGATGTGCAGGTCGTAGTCGTGCTGCGCCTTGAACTCGAAGGGCATGTCGGGCGCCTCGAAGAACGCGAGATAGGAGCCGTCGTCCAGCCGGTAGAACGTGTGCAGCGTCTGCGTCTTGCGGCCGCTCTTCGTCTCCTTGATCTCGAGCGTGCCCGAGAGCGGCAGCCCGAGGAAGTCCTCGTAGAAGCGCCGCGTCTCCCCGGAGTCGCGGCAGCGGTAGGCGTTGTGGTGCAGCCCCTTGATCATGCGAGCCTCCTCGCGGTGCTCAGACCGCCTCGAGCTTCGCGTCCTTGAGCGAGGCCGCGAAGCCGTTGATCACCTCGTGCACCTTGGCCCAGCTCTTCAATTTCTTCATGTTGCCGAGCCAGCGCCTGACGTTGGGGTAAGCGGCGAAGTCGCTCCTCAGCGCCTCGCCCAGCGCCGCGAACTCGGCGCCGAAGTAGTCGGCGATGGTGATCTGGTCGCCGCACACGTAGCCGTTCCTCGGCCCGATCAGGTCGGCGTCGAGCACCTTGAACCAGCCGCGCGCGCGCTCACCGCCCCAGGCGAGCTGCGCCGCCTGCACCGCCTCGCCCGGGCGCTTGTGCCCCGGGAAGATCTGCGGGTAGACGAAGCCGTAGGCGAAGTCGCGGCACAGCTGGGTGTTGAACCAGTCCATGCGCTCGTTGACGCGCGCCCGGGCCTTCAGGTCCCTGGGATACGCGGGCGAATTCACCGTGTCGGCGAGGTACTTGAGGATCGCCGAGCTCTCGGTGAGGCGGAAGTCGCCGTCCTCGAGCACCGGCACCAGCCGGCTCGGATTCACCTTGGTGAACGGGTCCTTGTAGTGCTCGCCGGTGAACAGGTCCACGACCTGCATGTCGGCCTGGATGCCGCTCTCGGCGACGAACATCATCACCGGGCGGCTGGTCGTCGAGGCGGGATGGTAGTAGATCTTCATGGCGGTTCCTTCTCCTCGGGAAAGGCCGTAGAGCATAAGAGAAAAAGGCCCCGCGAGGGGCCCTTTTGCACCGCAGTGGCGAAGCTTACTGGTCCTTGAACGCCTCGACGTTCGCGAGCAGGCGGATGTCGTCCCCGATCGCCGGGATGCCGTACTTCATGCCGAAATCGGAGCGCTTGAACGTCGCGGACACGTTGCCGCCGCACATCGGGCGCTTGCTCATCGGGTGGTCGCGGCACGACCAGCGATCCACCTTGAGCGTGACGGGCCTCGAGACGCCGAGCATCGTGAGCTGGCCCTCGATCTCCGCCGGGTTGTCGCCGTTGAACTTCACGCCAGTCGCGCGATAGGTGATGCGCGGGAACTCGGCGACGTTGAAGAAATCGGGCGAGCGCAGGTGCTCGTCGCGCGAGCGCGGCCGGCTGCCCTTGTCGTTGTCGCCGGTGTCGATGGAGCCCGCCTCGATGGTCAGCTCGAGCGTGCCCTTCTTGCCGGCGCGGTCGATGGTGAACTTGCCCGCCGACTTGTTGAAGCGGCCATGCATCGCATTGATCCCAAGGTGGTCGATCGCGAAGTAGACGAAGCTGTGGATCGGGTCGATGGTGTAGCTCTCGGCCTGCGCCGCCGCGGCGAGCGGCGCCGCGAGGGCGACTGCGAGTGCGGTTCTCTTCATGCGTGGTCTCCTCAGGTAGTCGGTGGATATCAGATTGCGATGCCGCGGCTTGCGAGGTAAGCGAGCGCCCAGGAAGCCGCGGCGGCGACCAAGGCGTAAAGCGAAGCGACGATCGCCTGCAGCCAGACGGGGTTTCGCTCCCCCACCGGCAGGCGAACCATCACGGGCACCAGCGCGAGCGCGGCGACCGCGGTCCAGGGCAGTTGCGCGAGCAGCATCGCGCCCGCCGCGAGCAGCGACGAGATCACGGACGCGCTGAGCGTGAGCGTGGTGCCGGCCTCGACGCGCTTGCCGAGGATCATGACCAGCAGCAGGAACGCGCCGCTCGCCGCGCCGAGCGCGAGGCCGTACTGCCCGAGCGAGGCCGAGGCGCCGATGACCGCACCCGCGCCCGCGCCCAGGCCCAGGAACATGCTCGCAGCGCCCGCGCGCACCGAGTCGTTCTCGAGCGCCACGGTGAAGGCCACGATGCAGATCACCAGCGCGGCGATGCCGCCGCCGAAGAGCAGTTCCTGCGCCGGGGGCTTCTGCTTGAGCACGGACCAGAAAACCCAGAGCGACGCCAGGCCGAAGATCGCGCCGAGCACCACGCCCGTCATGCGCGTGGGCCTGAAGGCGAGATCGGCGATCACGCCGAGCAGCGGCGCCGCGGCGCCGAGCAGGATGATCTTGCGCGCCGCGGTGAGCGGCTGCAGCGCCAAGTCGCCCACGAGATACACGGTGCCGAAAAATCCCCCGGCGGCGGCCAGGCCCGAGAGCTTGACGGGATAGAAGGCCGCCGCGAGCAGCAACCCGGCGACGAACGGCACGGCGCTCGACTGGACGACCGGGTTGCTCAGCAGCTCCTGCACCTGCCCTCCCTGGGCGCGAACGCCGGGTGGACAGTCCCGGCCGCGGATGGGTTCCCTACGTTTCGCCTCCCCCGGCGGATTCGGTCGCGGTGCGAAACGCCGCGGCTCAGCCCCGGGCGACCCGGATGACCCCCTGCACTTCCTTGACCACCGCGAGCGCGCGCCGCAGCTGGGCGACGTCCGCCACCTCGAAGGCAAAGCGCATGTAGGCGAGCTCGTCGCGGCTTTGCGTGCGCACCGCCGTGACGTTGATGCGCTCGCGCGCGAGCGCATCGCCGATGTCGCGCAGCAGCCCCTGCCTGTCGGAGGCGGTCACCGCGATCTCGACCGCGTAGGCGCCGGTGCCCTTCGCGCCCCACTCGGCGTCGATCAGCCGCTCGGGGCTCACCTCGGCGAGGCGCCTCAGGCTCCTGCACTCCTCGCGATGGATCGAGACGCCCCTGCCGCGCGTCACGAAGCCGCGGATCGGATCGGGCGGCACCGGCTTGCAGCACTTGGCGAGCTGCGTGAGCAGCCGGTCGATGCCGACCACGAGGATCCCGCCCGGCTCGGCCGCCTTCGCCTTGCGCGGCAGCTGCGCCGGAGCGGCCGGCGGAGCGAGCGGAACCTGCGGCGGGACCGGGCGCGGCGCGGGCGCGCCGCCCGCGAGTTCCCTCAGCGCCGCCTGCAGCTGGCGCAGGTTGACCTCGTCGCGCCCGAGCGCGGCGAACAGCTCCTCGGCCTTGGCGAAGCCGAGCTTGCCCGCGAGCGCATCGTGGCTCGCCTGGGTCGCGCCCTCGCGCCGCGCCTCGCGCTCCAGGATCGCGCGCCCGGCTGCGACCGTCTGCGCGAGCGCCTGCGCGTTGAACCACTGCCGCACCTTGTTGCGCGCACGGTGCGTCTTGATGAATCCGCGCTCGGGGTTCAGCCAGTCGCGCGACGGGCCGCCGGCCTTCGCGACCACGATCTCCACGCGCTGGCCGCTCGCGAGCGGCGTATCGAGCGGCACCAGCTGCCCGTCCACCTTGGCGCCGCGGCAGCGGTGCCCGACGTCGGTGTGCAGCGCATAGGCGAAGTCCACCGGCGTCGCGCCTGCGGGCAGGTCCACCACCTTGCCCTGCGGCGTGAGCACGTACACCGTGTCGTCGAGCGCCGCCTTGCGCGTCTTCTCCGCCCAGCCGGCGCTTCCCGCCACCTCGTCGCGCCACGCGAGCAGCTGCCGCAGCCACGCGATCTTCTCGTCGAACGCCCCTTGGGCGCGCGTGGGCCTCACGCCCTCCTTGTAGCGCCAGTGCGCGGCAACGCCGAACTCGGCGTGGCGGTGCATTTCTTCCGTGCGGATCTGCACCTCGACCGTCCTGCCGCCGGGGCCGATCACCGCAGTGTGCAGTGACTGGTAGTTGTTGCCCTTGGGGCGCGAGATGTAGTCGTCGAACTCCCTCGGGATCGGCTGCCAGAGGTGGTGCGCCACGCCGAGCGCCGCGTAGCAGTCGGCGGTGGTGGGCACGATGACGCGCAGCGCGCGCACGTCGTGCAGCTCCGAGAAGTCGAGCTGCTTGGCGCGCATCTTGTTCCAGATCGAGTAGATATGCTTGGGCCGGCCTGCGACCTCGCCCTTGACGCCGGCGGCCGCGAGCTCGCGCCCGAGCGCCGCCATTGCATCCGCGATGTACTGCTCGCGCTCGGCGCGCTTTTCATCCAGCATCTGCGCGATCTTCTTGTACACCTCGGGCTCCAGGAACCTGAACGACAGGTCCTCCAGCTCCCACTTGAGCTGCCAGACGCCGAGGCGATTCGCGAGCGGCGCATAGATTGCCAGCGTCTCGCGCGCGTAGGCGGCGCGCTCATCGCCCGGGTTCTTGGCGAACCAGCGCAGCGTCTGCGTGCGCGATGCGAGGCGAACCAACACCACGCGGATGTCCTCGACCATGCCGAGGACCATCTTGCGCAGGGTCTCGTTGTGCTGCTCGGCGCTTGCGCGCGTCGCCACCCGCAGCCGGTAGAGCTTCTCCACCCCTTCGGCGAGCGCGCCGATCTCGGCGCCGAAGGCCTCGCGCAGCTTGTCCGTGCCGCCGAGGTGCTTGGGCGCGGCGAACAACACGCCGGCCGCGCGCGCCGCCGGATCCATGCCGATCGCGGCGAGGTTCGCCGCAAGGCCGAGCGCGTGCGGCCACTCCGGCTCGCCAGTCGAGAGCAATTGCCCGGCGTAGAGCGGCTCGGCGAACTCGAGCGCGCGCGCGAGCAGCGCGCGATCGGGGCCGGCGAGCCCTTCGGCGAGCGGGCCGAGCGCCGCGGCGCCGGATTGCGGATGCAGCTGCACCACCGAGACCATGCGCTATTGTATGTCGATGGGCTGGCTGAAGGACTGGCGGCGCCGGCGCATCGTCGCGCGGCACGCGATCGACGAGCAGTCGTGGCGGCGCGCGCGCCGCCACCTGCCGTTCCTCTCCGGCCTCGGCGACGACGAGCAGCGGCGGCTGAGGGAAATGGCGGTCGTGTTCCTCGCCGAAAAGGAGTTCACCCCGGTGCAGGGCGTGCGCCTCACCGACGACGACCGCGTCGAGATCGCGCTGCAGGCCTGCCTGCCGGTGCTCGAGCTGGGCCTTGACTGGTACGAGGGCTGGGTCGGGATCGTGGTGCACCCGGGCGAGTTCCGCGTGCGCCGCACCGAGGCGGACGAAGCCGGCGTGGTGCACGAGTGGGACGACGAGCTCGCGGGGGAATCCTGGCCGGGCGGGCCGGTGGTGCTCTCCTGGGAGGCGCTCGACGACTCGGGCTCGGTCGCGGCGGGCGGCGCGAACGTCGTCATCCACGAGTTCGCGCACAAGCTGGACATGATGGACGGCGAGGCCGACGGCGTGCCGCCGCTTGCCTCGCGCGCCGCGCGCGAGCGCTGGCTGGAAACGTTCGGCGCCGAGTACGCGCGCTTCCGCGCCGAGGTGGAAGCGGGCGCCAAGACCTTCCTCGACCCGTACGCGGCGGAGAACGAGGGCGAGTTCTTCGCCGTGGCGAGCGAGGCGTTCTTCGAGTCGCCGAACGCGCTCAAGCGCGCCTTCCCGCGGCTCTACGAGATCTTCGGCGGCTTCTACCGGCAGGACCCCGCGAAGCGGCTGGCGGACTGAGGATCGTGGATCGAGGCGCGAGGTGAAGTCGCTGCTCATCGTCTACCACACCGGCGGCGTGAAGACCGCCACCATGGCCGAGGCGGTCGAGCGCGGCGCGCGCGGGGCGCTGCGCGAGGCGCAAGCCGAAGCCGATGTGCAGGTAATCGTGAAGCGCTGCCCGCAGGCCGGGCCCGGGGACCTGCTCGCGGCCGACGCGCTCATCCTCGGCACGCCGGAGAACTTCGGCTACATGTCGGGGATGATGAAGGACTTCCTCGAGCG
>CAZVHU010000089.1:0-13652 GCA_964627075.1 uncultured Enterobacteriaceae bacterium
ACATCCACCGCGCGATGCACGCGGTGATCGACCGCGACCGGCACCACGGCATCCACTTCCGGGTGCTCGCCAAGGCGCTGCGGCTCTCGGGGGGCGATCACCTGCACACCGGCACCGTGGTCGGCAAGCTCGAAGGCGACCGGCAGGCGACGCTGGGCTGGATCGACCTGCTGCGCGAGCGCGCGGTGAAGGAAGACCGCTCGCGCGGCATCTTCTTCGACCAGGACTGGGGCACGATGCCCGGCGTGCTGGCGGTCGCCTCGGGCGGCATCCACGTCTGGCACATGCCGGCGCTGCTCGCGATCTTCGGCGACGACGCCGTGTTCCAGTTCGGCGGCGGCACGCTCGGCCACCCCTGGGGCAACGCGGCGGGCGCGACTGCCAACCGCGTCGCGCTGGAAGCCTGCGTGCAGGCGCGCAACGAGGGCCGGCAGCTCGAGCGCGAGGGCCGCGAGATCCTCGTCGCCGCGGCGCGCTCCAGCCCCGAGCTCAAGGCTGCGATGGAGACCTGGAAGGAAATCAAGTTCGAGTTCGACGTCGTCGACAAGCTCGACGCGGCGCGGGCGGCATGAAAGGAGGCGGGCGATGAGCAGGGCACGCAATGAAGCGGCGCCGGCGGCGGGCCGGCGCTTCGGGACGTTTTCCTACCTGCCCGCGATGCAGGCGGCCGAGTTACGCCGCCAGGTCGAGTACCTCGTCGCGCGCGGCTGGACCGCGGCGATCGAGCACACCGAGCCCGAGCGCGCAGCGAGCAGCTACTGGTACATGTGGCAGCTGCCGATGTTCGGCGACAACAGCGTCGAGCGCATCCTCGCGCAGGCTGACGCCTGCCACCGGGCGCACCCGACGCACCTGGTGCGGCTGATCGGCTACGACAGTGCGCGCCAGACACTGGGCACCGCGATGGTGGTGCATCGCGGCGGCGCCGCCTGAAGCGGAGGGAGGCCCCATGCTCCAAGCGCTGCTTTTCGACGTCGACGGCACGCTCGCCGACACCGAGGAAACCCACCGCCGCGCGTTCAACGCGGCGTTCATCGAGTTCGAGCTGTGGTGGGACTGGAGCCCGGCGCGCTACCGCGAGCTGCTGCACGTCTCCGGCGGCAAGGAGCGCATCGCGCACTACATCGGGACGCTCGGCCTCGCGAGCGCCGAGCGCGCGCGGGTGCTGGCGCTCGTGCCGGCGATCCACCGCGTCAAGAGCCGCATCTACGGCGAGCTGCTCGAGCAGGGGCAGCGCCCGTTCCGGCCCGGGGTGGCGGCGCTGCTGCGCGCGGCGAGCGAGGCGCGGCTCAAGCTCGCGCTGGTTTCCACCTCGAGCTCGGCGAGCGTGGACGCGCTGCTGCGCGCCAACCAGGCGGCGATTCCTGGCGTCGCATTCGGCACCATCGCGAGCGGCGACCAGGTGCGCGCAAAGAAACCCGCGCCCGACCTCTATCAGCTCGCGCTCGCCAGCCTGCGGCTGCCGGCGGCGAGCTGCATCGCGTTCGAGGACTCGCAGAACGGCCTGCGCGCGGCGAAAGCGGCGGGCCTTGTCACCGTCGTGACGCCCTCGGGCTGGAACGTCGAGGACGACCTGTCGCAGGCGGACATCGTGCTGCCGTCGCTCGAGGGCCTCGATGTGCCGCGCCTGCAGCGCATGCTGGGGGACGCCCGTGCCGCGGCCTGAGGCGACGCTTACCGAGTTCATCATCGGCGAGCAGCGGCGCTTTCCCGCCGCTACCGGCGGCTTCACCGCGCTGGTGAACGACCTGCGCCTGGCATGCAAGCGCGTCGCCTATCTGATCGGCAAGGGCGCGCTGGCGAAGGACCTCAACCCCGCAGCCACGGCGAACGAGATCTTCCTCGGCACCAACGAGTGGGGCGGGCATCTCGCGGGGATCGCCTCCACGGCGCTCGAGCGCCCCTACCCGATCCCGGCCGAGCACCCGCGCGGCCGCTACCTGCTCGCCTGCCATCCGCTGGACGGCTCCTCGGGGCTCGACGTCAACGTTCCGGCCGGCTCGATCTTCTCGGTGCTGCGCTGTGCCGAAGGCGCGGTTGGCGACGACCCGGCCGCCTTCCTGCAGCCCGGCAGCCGGCAGGTTTGCGCGGGCTACGCGATCTACGGCCCGACCACGATGCTGGTGCTCACCTTCGGCCGCGGCGTGCACGGCTTCACGCTCGACCGCGAGATCGGCGAGTTCATCCACACGCACCGCGACCTGCGCATCCCCGAGGACACGAGCGAGTTCGCGATCAACACCTCGAACGCGCGCTTTTGGGAGCCGGCGGTGAAGCGCTACGTGGACGAATGCATGGCGGGCAAGAGCGGCCCGCGCGGGCGCGACTTCAACATGCGCTGGATCGCGTCGCTGGTCGCGGAGACGCACCGCATCCTGATGCGCGGCGGCGTGTTCCTCTACCCGCGCGACGAGCGCGACAGCGCGCGCGCCGGGCGCCTGCGGCTGCTGTTCGAGGCGAACCCGATCGGGATGCTGATCGAGCAGGCGGGCGGTCGCGCGAGCACCGGCTACGGCCCGCTGCTGGAGGTGGAGGCGGGCGCGCTGCACCAGAGGACGGGCCTCGTGTTCGGGGCGCGCGCGGAAGTCGAGCGCATCGAGCGCTACCACCGCGACCACAATGTGCGGCCGCACGGCGCGCCGCTGTTCGGCGAGCGCGGCCTGTTCCGCGCCAAGGGCTAGCCTGCGCCATGTCGGCCAAGCACCCCGTCATCGCCATCACCGGCTCCTCCGGCGCCGGCACCACCTCGGTGTCGCGCACCTTCGAGCAGATCTTCCACCGCGAGGGCGTGCGGGCTGCGTTCGTGGAGGGCGACGCCTTCCACCGCTACGACCGCGCCGAGATGAAGCAGAAGATGGCCGAGGAGCTGGCGCGCGGCAACCAGCACTTCAGCCACTTCGGGCCGGAGAACAACCTGTTCGGGGAGCTCGAGGCGCTGTTCAGCGGCTACGCCGAGACCGGGCGCGGCCGCGCGCGCAAGTACCTGCACAACGACGAGGAAGCGGCGCCCTTCGGCCAGAAGCCCGGCACCTTCACGCCCTGGGCAGACCTGCCCGCGGGCACAGACCTGCTCTTCTACGAAGGCCTGCACGGAGCGGTGGTGACCGACACCGTGAACATCGCCCGGCACGTGGACCTGCTGATCGGCGTGGTGCCGGTGATCAACCTGGAGTGGATCCAGAAGCTGCACCGCGACCGCGCCGCGCGCGGCTACTCCACCGAGGCGGTGACCGACACCATCCTGCGGCGCATGCCGGACTACGTCCACTACATCATCCCGCAGTTCGCGCGCACCCACATCAACTTCCAGCGCGTCGCGGTCGTCGACACCTCCAACCCCTTCATCGCGCGCCACATCCCGACCGCCGACGAATCGATGCTCGTGATCCGCTTCGCCGATCCGCGCGGCATCGACTTCCCGTACCTGCTGTCGATGCTGCACGACTCGTTCATGTCGCGGCCGAACACCATCGTCGCCCCCGGCGGCAAGATGGATCTCGCGATGCAGCTCATCTTCACGCCGATGATCTGGCGCCTGATGGAGCGCAGGAAGCTCGCGCTGGAGAAGGGCTGACAGGATGGCGCTCGCATCGCTCAGGCAGCTGCTCGATCACGCGGCCGAGCACGGCTACGGCGTGCCGGCGTTCAACATCAACAACCTGGAGCAGATCCAGGCGATCATGCAGGCGGCCGAGGAGACCGCGAGCCCGGTGATCCTGCAGGCCTCGGCCGGCGCGCGCAAGTACGCGGGCGAGGCGTTCCTGCGCAAGATGGTCGAGGCTGCGGTCGAGAGCTATCCCGACATCCCGGTGGTGCTGCACCAGGACCACGGCGCGAGCCCGGCGGTGTGCCAGGGCGCGATCCGCTCGGGCTTCACCAGCGTGATGATGGACGGCTCGCTCAAGGAGGACATGAAGACGCCGGCCTCCTACGACTACAACGTCGACGTGACGCGCAGGGTGGTCGAGATGGCGCATGCGGTCGGCGTGTCGGTCGAAGGCGAACTCGGCTGCCTGGGGTCGCTCGAGACCGGCGAGGCGGGCGAGGAGGACGGGGTTGGCGCCGCGGGCAAGCTCGGGCGCGAGCAGCTGCTCACCGACCCGGAGCAGGCGGCCGATTTCGTACGCCGCACGGGCGTGGATGCGCTCGCGGTGGCGATCGGCACCTCGCACGGCGCCTACAAGTTCAGCAAGCAGCCCACGGGCGAGGTGCTGGCGATCGACCGCATCAAGGAGATCCATGCGCGCCTGCCCGACACGCACCTCGTGATGCACGGCTCCTCCAGCGTGCCGCAGGAGTGGCTGGCGGTGATCCGCGAGAACGGCGGCGCGATCAAGCAGACCTGGGGCGTGCCGGTCGAGGCGATCGCAGAGGGCATCCGCCACGGCGTGCGCAAGGTCAACATCGACACCGACATACGCCTGGCGATGACCGGCGCGATGCGCCGCGCGATGGCGAAGGATCCCGCCGAGTTCGATCCGCGCAAGTTCCTGAAAGAAGCGATGGCCGCGGCGCGCGCGCTGTGCAAGCAGCGCTTCGAAGCCTTCGGCAGCGCCGGCAAGGCGCCGCGCATCAAGCCGCTGCCGCTGGAGAAAATGGCCGCGCGCTACGCCTGAGGTTCGCTCGCGCGCCTTCCGCGCGCGGGACCTTTCCTAGATAATTGCGGCCTTTTCGGCCCATGAACGCTCCCGCCGCAAGCGACTCCGATCTGGCCAACGCGCTGCGCGCGCTGGCGATGGACGCGGTCGAGGCCGCCAAGTCGGGCCATCCCGGCATGCCGATGGGCATGGCGGAGATCGCGGTGGCCCTGTGGAACCGGCACCTGCGGCACAACCCGGCGAATCCCGCGTGGGCCGACCGCGACCGCTTCGTGCTCTCCAACGGGCACGGCTCGATGCTGCTGTACGCGCTGCTGCACCTCACCGGCTACGACCTGCCGATGGCCGAGCTGAAGCGCTTCCGGCAACTCCATTCGAAAACGCCCGGGCACCCGGAGTACGGCTGCGCGCCCGGCGTCGAGACCACCACCGGGCCGCTCGGCCAGGGGATCTCCAACGCGGTGGGCATGGCGCTCGCCGAGAAGCTGCTCGCGCGGCACTTCAACCGCCCCGGCTTCGACATCGTCGATCACCACACCTACGTGTTCCTCGGCGACGGCTGCATGATGGAAGGGCTGTCGCACGAGTCCTGTTCGCTCGCGGGCACGCTGGGGCTCGGGAAGCTCGTCGCGCTCTACGACGACAACGGCATCTCGATCGACTCGGAAAAGGGCCACATCGAGCACTGGTACACCGACGACGTGCCCAAGCGCTTCGCCGGCTACGGCTGGCAGGTGATCGCGGGCGTCGACGGCCACGACGTCGAAGCCGTGGATCGCGCGATCCGCAAGGCGAAGCGCGAGAAGGCGAAGCCGACGCTCATCTGCTGCAAGACGGTGATCGCGAAGGGCGCGCCCAGCAAGGCCAACACCGGCGCCGCGCACGGCGCGCCGCTCGGCGAGGCGGAGGTGAAGGCGACGCGCGAGGCGATCGGCTGGCCGCATCCCGCGTTCGAGATCCCCGGGGCGGTCTACGAGGGCTGGGACGCGCGCGGCGCCGGCAAGCGCGCCGAGCGGCGCTGGAAGAAACTGTTCGCCGCCTACGAGCAGGCGCACCCGGAGCTGGCGGCGGATTTCAGGCGCCGCATGGCGGGCGAGCTGCCGCAGGATTTCGAGGCGCGTGCGCACGAGATGGTGCGCGAGGCCGCCGCCAAGGGCGAAACGGTGGCGACGCGCAAGGCCTCGCAAAACGCGCTCGAGTTCCTGAAGCCCGCGCTGCCCGAGCTGCTCGGAGGGTCGGCGGACCTCACCGGCTCCAACCTCACCATGGTGAAGGCCTCGCGCGTCATCGGCCCGGGCGATGGCGGCAATTACCTCTTCTACGGCGTGCGCGAGTTCGGCATGTGCGCGATGATGAACGGCATCGCGCTGCACGGCGGCTTCATCCCCTACGGCGGCACGTTCCTCGTGTTCTCGGACTACGCGCGCAATGCGCTGCGCATGGCGGCGCTGATGAAGCTGCGCGTGATCTACGTCTTCACCCACGACTCGATCGGACTCGGGGAGGACGGGCCCACGCACCAGCCGGTGGAGCACGCCTCGAGCCTGCGCTTGGTCCCGAATCTCGACGTCTGGCGCCCGTGCGACACGGTGGAGAGCGCGGTGGCGTGGGCAGCAGCGTTGAAGCGGGCGAGTGGTCCGACCGCGCTGCTGCTCTCGCGCCAGAACCTGCCGTTCGTCAAGCGCGAGCAGTCCGCGATCGAGCGCGGCGGCTACGTGCTCGCCGACGCGCCCGCGCCGCGCGCGGTGATCATCGCCACGGGCTCGGAGGTAGCGCTTGCGCTCGAGGCACACAAGCTGCTCGCGCAAGGCGGCGTCGCGGTGCGCGTGGTGTCGATGCCCTCCACGAGCGTGTTCGACCGTCAGGACGCCGCTTACAAGGAGCAGGTGCTGCCCCGCGGCCTGCCGCGCGTGGCGGTGGAGGCGGGCGTCACCGACTACTGGAGGAAGTACGTGGGAATGGAAGGCGCGGTGGTGGGACTCGACCGCTTCGGCGAGTCGGCGCCCGCGCCGGCGCTGTTCAAGCATTTCGGCTTCACGCCCGAGCGCGTGGCGGAGGCTGTCAGGGGCATCCTGTAACGGAGCGAATGAATGACCATCAAGGTGGCGATCAACGGATTCGGGCGCATCGGCAGGAACATCCTGCGCGCCTTCTACGAGGGCGGCAAGAAGCAGGACCTGGCGTTCGTCGCGATCAACGACCTGGGCGACGCCAAGACCAACGCCCACCTGCTCAAGTACGACACCGCGCACGGCCGCTTCAAGGGCACGGTTGCGGTCGAGGGCGACGCGTTGGTGGTGAACGGCGACCGCATCAAGGTGGTAGCGGAGCGCGACCCGGCGAAGCTGCCGTGGAAGGCGCTCGGCGTGGACGTGGTGCTGGAGTGCACGGGGCTCTTCACCAGCAAGGCGAAGGCGGGCGCGCACCTCGCCGCCGGCGCGAAGAAGGTGATCATCTCGGCCCCGGGCGACAAGGACGTGGACCGCACCATCGTCTACGGCGTCAACCACGCGACGCTCAAGGCGAGCGACACCGTGATCTCGAACGCCTCGTGCACCACCAATTGCCTTGCGCCGCTCGTCAAGGCGCTGGATGACCGGATCGGCGTGGCGAGCGGCCTGATGACGACGGTGCATGCCTACACCAACGACCAGGTTCTGACCGACGTCTACCACACTGACCTGCGGCGCGCGCGCTCGGCATCGCAGAACATGATCCCGACCAAGACCGGCGCCGCCGCGGCGGTCGGCCTCGTGCTGCCGCACCTGGACGGCAAGCTCGACGGCTACGCGATCCGCGTGCCTACGATCAACGTCTCGATCGTGGACCTGTCGTTCGTGGCGAAAAAGCCCACCACGGTGGAAGAGGTGAACGGCGCCGTGAAGCAGGCCTCGGCGGGGGATCTGAAGGGCGTGCTCGAGTACAACCAGGATCCGCTGGTGTCGTCGGACTTCAACCACAACCCGGCGAGCTCGGTGTTCGACGCCACGCTCACCAAGGTCTCGGGCGGGACGCTCGTCAAGGTGACGGCGTGGTACGACAACGAGTGGGGCTTCAGCAACCGAATGCTCGATGCGACGGTTGCGCTCATGAACGCGAAGTGATGCGCTTCAAGCGCATGGCGGAGCTCGAGCTCCGCGGCAAGCGCGTCTTCATCCGCGCCGACCTCAACGTGCCGCAGGACGATCGAGGCGCGGTCACCGACGACACCCGCATCCGCGCCTCGGTGCCTGGCATCCGGCTGGCGCTCGAAAAGGGTGCCGCGGTGATGGTCACCTCGCATCTCGGCCGGCCGAAGGAAGGCGAGCTCGGGCCCGGGGATTCGCTGGCGCCGATCGGGCGGCGTTTGGGCGAGCTCCTGGGGCGCGAGGTGCCGCTGGTTGCGAACTGGACGGGCGGCGTCACCGTCGCGCCGGGGCAGGTGGTGCTGCTCGAGAACTGCCGCGTCAACCCGGGGGAGAAGGCGGACGACGAGGCGCTGGCGAAAAAGATCGCGGCGCTGTGCGACGTCTACGTGAACGACGCCTTCGGCACGGCGCACCGCGCGGAAGCGACCACGCACGGCGCGGCGCGCTTCGCCAAGGTCGCGTGCGCCGGGCCGCTGATGGCGGCCGAGCTCGACGCGCTCGGGCGAGCGCTCGCCAGCCCGAAGCGCCCGCTGGTCGCGATCGTCGCCGGGTCGAAGGTGTCGACCAAGTTGACGATTCTCGCGGCACTGGCGAAGAAGGTGGACCAGCTGATCGTCGGCGGTGGCATTGCCAACACCTTCCTGCTCGCCTCGGGGCGCAGCATCGGCAAGTCGCTCGCCGAGCCCGCGCTCGCCGACGAGGCGCGGCGCATCATGCAGGCGACCAGGGTGCCGCTGCCCGAGGACGTCGTGGTTGCGACCGAGGTCTCGGCACGGGTGCGCGCCGCCACCAAGAAAGTGGAACAAGTGCAGGCGGACGAGATGATCCTCGACATCGGGCCTAAGAGCGCGGCGGCGCTGGCGCAGATCCTCGGCAGCGCCGGCACCATCGTGTGGAACGGCCCGGTGGGGGTGTTCGAGATCGACCAGTTCGCCAGGGGCACGGAGGCGGTTGCGCGCGCGATCGCCGGCTCGAAGGCGTTCTCGATCGCCGGCGGCGGCGACACCATCGCCGCGATCAACAAGTTCGGCATCGCCAGCCGGATCGGCTACATCTCGACCGCCGGCGGCGCGTTCCTCGAATTCCTCGAAGGCAAGACCCTGCCGGCGGTGGCCGCGCTCGAAGCGCGCGCCTAGCGTTTCCTGAGCGTGACGCCGACGCCGGCGTCGTGCATGTTGAGGAACACGGTCTCGAGCGCCGGATCGGTGGTCACCGCGCGCACGTAGGCCGGGTCGGGCGGCGGCGAGGCCATGTTGTGCGCGACGATCAGGCCCCCGGGGCGCACCAGCGGCCGCAGCTTCGCGAGGTAATCGACGTAGCCTTCCTTGTCGGCGTCGAGGAACGCGAGGTCGACCGGTGCCGCGAGCTTGGTCACCTCGGCGTGCGCGTCGCCGAGCACCAGCGTCGCGCGATCGGCGAGGCCGGCGCGCGCGAAATTCTCTCGCGCCAGGGCATGGCGGCCGCGGTCGATCTCGTAGGTGGTGAGCCGGCCACCGGTTCGCGACAGCGCGAGCAGCAGCCAGATTCCCGAATACCCCGTAAAGGTGCCGATCTCCACGACGTGCTGCGCTCCGAGCGACTCGGCGAGCACGCGCAGGAGGCGCCCGTCGTCCTCAGGCACGCTCAGGTAGCGGTGGTTGCGGTAGACGTCGGCGAGCACTTCGAGCGCACGCCCCTCGGCCGGCGAGCCGGCGAGCGGCCCGGCCTCGCGCGCTCCGCCACGGCGTTGCGCGCGCGCCGTAGTCGATACCGCTGCAAGCAGCGCCGCCGCAGTGCCGATCGCCGCCCGGCGCGAAAGTCGGTTCATGACGCGATGCTACACTTTGGCGCATGCTTCGCAGCACCAAGATCGTCGCCACCCTCGGCCCCGCTTCATCCGACCCGGCGGTGCTCGAGCGCATGGTACGCGCGGGCGTGGACGTGGTGCGTCTCAACTTCTCGCACGGCACGGCCGAGGATCACCTGGCGCGCGCGCAGCTGGTGAAGGACATCGCGCGCAAGACCGGGCGCACGGTGGCCATCATGTGCGACCTGCAGGGCCCGAAGATCCGCGTCGGCAAGTTCAAGGACGGCCGGATCACGCTGAAGAAAGGGCACCTTTTCATACTCGACGCCGCCTGCGACTTGGGCGACGAATCGCGGGCGGGGCTGGACTACAAGGAGCTGCCCCGCGACGTCGCCGCCGGGTCGGTGCTGCTGCTCGATGACGGCAAGATCGTGCTCGACGTCACCGACGTGCGCGGCGAGGAAGTGCACACCGTGGTGCGCCACGGCGGCGTGCTCTCCGACAACAAGGGCATCAACCGGCTGGGCGGGGGGCTCTCGGCCGCGGCGCTCACGCCCAAGGACATCGAGGACATCCGCACCTCGGCGAAGATGCAGGCCGACTACCTCGCGGTGTCGTTTCCGAAGTCGGGGGCCGACATGTACATGGCGCGCGAGCTGCTGCGCGCCGCGGGCGGCAAGGCGTTCCTCGTCGCCAAGGTCGAGCGCGCCGAGGCGGTGGTGCCCGAGACGCTGCGCGACATCATGGCGGCGTGCGACGGCATCATGGTGGCCCGCGGCGACCTCGCGGTGGAGGTGGGCGACGCAGCGGTGCCGGCGCTGCAAAAGCGCATGATCCGGCTCGCGCGCGAGGCGAACAAGCTCACCATCACCGCGACGCAGATGATGGAGTCGATGATCGCGAGCCCGGTGCCGACGCGCGCCGAGGTGTCCGACGTCGCCAACGCGGTGCTCGACGGCACCGATGCGGTGATGCTGTCGGCGGAATCCGCCGCCGGCCGCTACCCGGTCGAGACCATCGAGGCGATGGACCGCATCTGCGTCGAGGCCGAGCAGACGCAGACCGTGTCGCTCGACCAGGAGTTCCTCAACCGCGTGTTCACGCGCATCGACCAGTCGATCGCCATGGCGGGCCTGTTCACGGCGTTCCACCTCAAGGTGAAGGCGATCGCCACGCTCACCGAGTCGGGGTCGACCGCGCTGTGGATGAGCCGCCTCAACTGCGGCGTGCCGATCTACGCGCTCACCTCGCAGACCGCGACGCGCTACCGCTGCGCGCTGATGCGCGATGTCTATCCGCTGATGGTGAAGTACGTCGGCCGCGACCGCGACGAGCTGCTCGCTGAGGCCGAGAAGGTGCTGCTCGAGCATGGCGTGGTCAAGGTCGGCGACCTGATCGTGATCACGATCGGCGAGCCCATCGGCAAGGCCGGCGGCACGAATACGATGAAAATCGTGAAAGTAGGGGAGCACAAGAAGCCATGAGTGCAATGACTCCGAATGCAGGGAACCACGCCAATCTCGCGCCGCTCGCGAGCCGCTTCGTGGAGGTCGCGGCGCTGCCCTGGGAGAAGACCCGCTTTGCGGGGGTCGAGCTCAAGACGCTGGTGATGGACCGGGCCACCGGCGTGGTGACCTCGCTCATGCGCATGGCGCCGGGCGCGAAGCTTCCCGACCACGAGCACGTGTTGCTCGAGCAGACCTACGTGGTCGAAGGAAGCCTGGCGTGCGGCGAGGGCGAGTGCAAGGCGGGCGACTTCGTCTGGCGCCCCGCGGGCAGCCGCCACGAGGCCTGGGGCGGTCCGAAGGGCTGCACCGTGCTCGCCATCTTCCAGATCCCGAACAAGTTCTTCGAGCCCGACGGCCGCGAGCTCGACGTCGCGGGCCAGGACTGGAACGCCGCCTGGTCCAAGGCTCTTTTCTAGCGTCCTTCGTAGAGGTCGCGCCCCTTCACGAGCGCCGCGATCTTGCCGTCGGCGACGTTGCGCTTGAGCATCCAGAAGCCGCAGTCGGGATGCACGTACCTGATTCGCCCGCTGCCGAGCAGCTTCTCGGCGCGCTCGATCGCGCGCGCGATCTCGTCGGCGCTCTCGATCTCGGTGCGCTTGATGTCCACCACGCCCAGGCCGAAGCCCAGCCCGCGGCGCAGGTCCTTGAACACCGCGAGCTCCGCGGGCGGGCGGTGCGCGCATTCCATCACGATGTGGTCGGCCTCGAGCGCGTTGAGGTAGTCGATGAGCTTCGCCCAGGTGCCTTTCTGGACGGACTGGCCGCCGTAATTGCCGAAGCACAGGTGCACCGCGGCCTTCGCCTTCTTCGGCACCGCGCGCAGCACCTTGTTGATCGAGGCCGCCGCCCAGCGCCATTCGTCCGGGTGGCCGGGAAGGTTTGCCTCGTCCACCTGCACCACGTCCGCGTCGAGGCGCCTGACCTGCTCGGCGAGCACGCCGGCGATGGCGCGCGCGAGCTTCTCGGCGCTGCGGTAGTGACGGTCGTGCAGCGTCTTCGCCAGCATGTGCGGCCCGGTGAGCGTGAACTTGAAAGGCCGCGTGGCGAGCGCCCTGGCGCGCGCGCACGGAATCGGCAGGTTGAGCGAGCCGGCGCCGAGCGGGCCCTCGACCACGCCCGGAGGCCGGGAGCGGAAGCGCATTCCCGAGGCCTTCGAGTAGTCGAGCCACTCCGTGAAGCCGATCTCGGCGCGCACCCCGGACATCGGCCGCACGAAGTACTCGATCATGCCGTTGGTCTCGGGATGGTCGAGGTCGAAGCGGTAGAGCTCGCCGTCGCACACCAGGTCGATGCCGGCACGCTCCTGCGTCGCGATCACCACGCGCGTGGCGTCGAGCAGCGCCTGCTCCGAGGGGGCCTTCGCCAGCCAGTCGGGAACCGGGTACGAGCCTACGACGGTGGTCTTGATGCGCGGCGCGGCCATGCGCGAAATTATAATTCACCGGATGGTTAATCCGGAGTCGATGGCGCAGCTCGTCGGCGAGTTCGCCGCGCTGGGCCTGCACCGAACCGGGTCGCGGGGAGACGAAGCGACGAGCGCGTGGCTGCGCGAATGGCTGGCGCGTCGGGGAGTGCGCGCGCGGGCATCGGATTTCCCCTTTGCGCGGCTGGAATGCGCCGCGGCATACGCGGAAGCGGGCGGCACGTGCATCGAAGGCACGCCGCTCTACGACGGCGGCTCGACCGGGCCGCAAGGCGTCGAGGGCCCGCTGCGCCGCGACGCTGCGCCCGGAGCGATCGCGCTCGCCGAGGACACCGGCAAGCCGGACCTGCACTCTTTTCCATCGCTCGGCGATGGCGCGATGCGGCCGCTTGCGGCGATCGCGGTCACGGGTGACCCTGAGGGCAACGTCCTGCTGCGCAATGCGGAGCGCATGGCATCGCCCACGGCGCTTCCGGTGCTGCAGGTGGCAAGGCGCGACGCCGCGCCGCTCGGGCGCGCCGCGGTGTCGGGCGAGCGCGTCCGCGTGGTGATCGATTTCCAGGTGCGCGAGGCGCTGGCGAGCAACGTGGTGGCGGACATTCCGGCGCCGGCCGGCGATGGCCTGGTCGTGCTGATGACGCCGAAATCAGGCTGGTTCCGTTGCGCCGCCGAGCGCGGCGGGGGCATCGCCATCGCGATGGCGCTCGCCGCCGCCGCCGCGAAATCGGCCGGGCGGCGGCGCGATCTCAAGGTGCTCTTCACCTCGGGCCACGAGCTGGGCCACCGCGGCCTGCTGCACTACCTGGGGGCGAACCCGGATCTGCGCAGGCGAGCCCGGCTCTGGATCCAACTCGGCGCCTCCATCGGCGCCAGGTTCCCGGCCGGCACGAGGCTGTTCTCGCGCGAGCCGACGTGGCGCGACTGGTTTCCCCGGGTGCTTGCGCGCCACGGCGCGGGGCCGTTCGCGCTCGCCGACGCCGATGTGCGCCCTGGCGGAGAGTCGCGGGAAGTTTTCGACCACCCTTTCGTCGCGCTCGCCGGCGGGCACGCCTACTTTCACAGCCCGCGCGACCTGCCGGAGGTCGCGGTGGACGCGGCAAGCGTGGCGCGCTACGGCGCCGCTTTCGCGGAGCTGCTCGAAAAGGCGTTGCGCGGCTAGGCCGTCGTTGGCACGAATCCGGCGCCCGGGCGCGTCATTGCGCGATGCCG
>CAZVHU010000090.1:0-2898 GCA_964627075.1 uncultured Enterobacteriaceae bacterium
TGACCGTCGCGCGCGCGGGGGCGCGCCTCGCAGCCTTCTTCGCCGCTTTCTTCGCCTTCGCCATGGCTAGGCCGCCTTCGCCTGCGCCCTGGGCGTGCCGAGCACGCGCACGCTGCCCTCGGCGTTGTCGGTGACCGCGAACACCGTGAAGTACTCGATCTCGGGCTGCATGCCGTAGCGCTCCACGATCCCTCTCAGCCACGGTCCCGAGTAGAACGCCTTCGCGTCGGCCAGCGTCTGCCACTGGTAGACGCCGCCCGCAGTCCCGCTCTCGCTCCAGACGAAATGCTTGCTGATCAGCCCTCTCGCCTCGCGGAACCCCGGCGCGATCTTCGCGAAGTGCGCGAGGCAGGCGTCGTGGTCGATGGAAGCGGGCAGCTTGTAGCGGACGATGGCGGTGATCATGGTCGATCCTCCCTCGCGATATTGGAACACAAGGTGCCGGCCCGGGGCGCGTTGTGCAGAGCAGCATCCGCGCCGTTCATTGACACGGGCAAGTGCGCCACCTATTCTGCATCGGCTGGTTCCATCTACCGGAGGGGGAACATGAAACGGATCGCGTTTGCAGTCGCGGCAGCGTTCGCAACGTCCCTGTATTCAGCTGGCGCGCTGGCGCAGGAAAAGACGGTCACCATCTCGGGCTTCGGCGCCAAGTCGGGCGTGCTGCGCCTTTTCGGCATCAACAGCGACGCCGCCATCAAGGCGGCGGTCGAGGAAGTGAACAAGGCGGGCGGCGTGAAGCTCGCCGACGGCTCCAAGGCGAAGATGGCCTACGGCGACTTCCTCGACGACCGCTGCAACGCCGAGGAAGGCATCGCGGTGGTGCGGCGCCTCGTGGGCACCGACACCCTGATCGCGATCGGCCCGACCTGCTCCAACGTCGCCGAGCCGCTCTACGGCATCCTGCAGAAGAAGGTGGACGACGCCAAGGACACGGGCCTTCAGTTCCCGATCCTGACCGACGTCGCCATCAAGGGAGGCCTTGCGCGCATCTCGGAGTGGTCGTTCCGCAACGTGCCGAGCGAGTTCACGATGTACTCGTCGCTGTTCTACTACCTGAAGACCAAGCACCCCGACCTGAAGACGGTGTACGGCGGGGTCGAGGACGATTTCGCGCACTCGCGTGCCTCGTGGCACGCGGTGATGAAGGACCGCTCGGCCGCCAACGGCTACAGCGTGCTGGGCGAGTCGAAGTGGCTGCTCAACGACACCAACTTCTCGACCCAGGTGCGCGAGATCAAGAAGGTGAACCCCGACATCCTGGCGATCGCCGCGCACCCGTTCACCACCTGCGGGATTCTCAAGGAGATGCAGCGCCAGAACGTGAAGCCCAAGCTCATCGTCGGGCTGACCAGCACCTCGAGCCTCGAGACCATGCAGGGCTGCCCGAAGCAGGCCGAAGGCATGATCATCCCGACGAGCTTCGCGCCGGTGAACAAGGAAGCCACCGCCGCTGCGCAGCTCACCGCGAAGAAGGGCGGCGCGGCCGACCTGCACAGCATGGCGGCGTGGGAGAACGTCTTCATCATCAAGGAAGCGATGGAGATGGCGAAGATCTCCGGCAAGAAGGATCCGGCCTCGGTGCAGGCAGACCGGCGCAAGATCCGCGACGCGCTCGCCTCGATCAAGACCACCAAGGGGCTGCTGGGCGTGTCCAAGCGCACCGAGGACCGCGAGGCCGACAAGCCCTACCTGTTCGTGCACGCCAAGGGCGGCAACTGGCAGGTGCTGCACAACCCGCTGTAGCGCGCGCCAGGCAAGGCAAGCAGACCGCCCCGCACCGCGGGGCGGTTTTTTTTCCATGTTCGACTTCCTGCAGACGGTCCTCGACGGGATTTTCTTCGGCACCACCTACGCCCTGATCGGCATCGGCTTCACGCTCGTCTTCGGCGTGATGCACAAGATCAACATGGCGTATGCGGCGGCCTCGATCGGCGCCGCCTACGTCGGGCTGGTGGCGGCCGGGGCGTTCGCCGCCAAGGGCTCGGCCTGGGCGGTGTTCGGCCTCTCGTTCGCCTTCGGCGGGCTGTTCGGGTGGCTGGTGTACCTCATTTGCTTCCACCTTATCCCGATCCGCAACGAGAACGCGACGCTCATGTCCACGGTGGGCATGTTGCTGCTGGTGGACGAACTCATCTCGCACGCGACCACCGGCGCGCCGCAGGCCTACCCCGCCACCTTCGACGACGTGATGCTGCAGGTCGGAGGGCTTTCCTTCCGCGGCGACCTGCTGTTCGTGTTCGGCGTGAGCGTGGTCGCCACCGCGGCGCTGCTCGCGCTGCTGTACCGCACGCGCCTCGGCCTCGCCACGCGCGCCGTCGCGCAGCAGCCGGTGGCGGCGCAGCTCTGCGGCATCCGCGTGGTGCGCGTCAACGCCCTCACCTTCGTGATCACGGGGCTGCTCGGGGGTCTCGCGGGGGCGCTGGTGTGCTCGGCGGTGGGCACGCTTTCCATCCTCATCACCGGGCCGCTCACGGTCAAGGGCCTGATCGTCACCGTGATCGGGGGTCTGGGCAGCGTGCCCGGCGCGATCGTCGCGGGCCTGATGGTGGGCGGTCTGGAGAACGTGTTCCAGTACTTCCGTGGCGTCGCCGAGCGCGACCTGTACGTGATGTTGCTCTTGTTCGCCTTCCTCGTCTTCCGTCCGGGCGGCATCTTCGCCAGGGGCCAGGGCCGCGACTAGGAGGCCGCGTGGAATTCTATTTCGGCCTCGCGCAGACGATCGGCATCCACACGCTGCTGGGGCTGTCGGCCTACGTGATCCTGCTCACCGGGCAGATGAGCATGGCGCAGGCCGCGTTCTACGCCATCGGCGCCTACCTCTCCGGAATGCTCACGGTGCTCTGGGGCTGGCACATCATCCCGGTTTCGATCGCGCATACCGCCGTGCTCGTGTGG
>CAZVHU010000090.1:2908-5460 GCA_964627075.1 uncultured Enterobacteriaceae bacterium
GCTCGAGCCTCGGCGCGGTCGTCGCCGCCGCGGTCGGCTTCCCGGCGCTGCGCGTGAAGGGCCTCATGCTGGTCATCGCCACGCTCACCTTCGGCGAGGGCGTGCGGCTCTTCTTCTTCAACTTCGACTACCAGATCCAGAGAGGCAATATCCGCGTCGGCCCGCTCGGTCCCGAGGGCTTCCGCCAGATCCGCTACTTCCCCGAGAACGGCTGGACCTCGGTGGACGTGATGCTGTTCGTGTGGTTGTTCGTCATCCTCGTCATGGCGCTGGTGTGGTGGTTCGACCGCTCGCGCTACGGCACGGTGCTGCGCGCGGTGGGCGACGACGAGATGGCGGCGCAGTCGGTCGGCATCAACCTGACCGCAACCAAGGTGAGCGCGATGGCAATCGGCGGCGCGATCGCCGGCCTCGCCGGCGGCCTCTACGCGCACTACACCACCCACATCGAGCACCTCGCCTTCGGCGTGCTGCAGGCGGTGTTCGCGGTCGCCTACCCGCTGATCGGGGGCCTCGCGAGCGTGTTCGGCACGCTGGCGGCGGTGATCTTCGTGCAGGGGGTGCTGGTCGAGGGGCTGAGGTTCCTCGGCGACTGGAGGAACCTGCTCTTCGGCGCGCTCATCATCGTGGCGATGCTGGTCAGGCCGAACGGGCTGCTCGATGCGCGCATGCTTCAGCGCATCCGCCGCGCGCTCGGGCTGGAGCGGCGCAATGCTTGAGCTGAAGAAGCTCTCGCGCTACTTCGGCGGCGTGCGCGCCGTGGACGGCCTGGAGCTCACCGTGCGCGAGGGCGAGATCGTCGGCCTCATCGGCCCCAACGGCTCGGGCAAGAGCACCACCGTAAACCTCGTCACCGGGCTCTTCCCGCCGAGCGGCGGCAGCATCGTGTTCCGCGGTCAGGACATCGCGCCGCTGCCCACGCACAAGCGCCTGCAGGCGGGCATCGCCCGCACCTTCCAGAACATCCGGCTCTTCGGACAGCTCACCGTGTGGCAGAACCTGTGGGTGGCGCAGAACTCGCCCGAGGACCGCGCCCGGCGCGGGTACTTCGCGCGCTGGCTGGGCGGCCAGGCGGGCGTGCGCGACGAGATCGTCGCGCTGCTCGAGTTCTCGGGGCTTGCGCACAGGCAGGACGAGCTCGCCTCCAACCTCGCCTTCGGCGAGCAGCGGCGCCTCGAGCTCGCGCGCGCGATGGCGACGCGGCCGAAGCTGCTGCTGCTGGACGAGCCCGCGGCGGGCATGAATAGCGAGGAGATCGGGCAGCTGCGCGACCGGATCCTCAAGCTGCGCGAGCGCGGCGTGACGATCCTGCTCGTCGAGCACGTGATGGAGCTGGTGATGGGCGTCACCGACAGGATCGCCGTGCTCAACTTCGGGCAGAAGATCGCCGAGGGCACGCCCGCCGAGATCCAGCAGAACGCCGACGTGCGCCGCGCCTACCTCGGAGGCGGTTCCAAGTGACCGTGTTGCTCGAAGTGAAGGATGTCGTCACCGCCTACGGCAAGATCGAGGCGCTGCGCGGCGTGTCGCTCGCGGTCGAGGAAGGCTCGATCACCTGCCTGCTCGGCCCCAACGGCGCCGGCAAGACGACCCTCATGATGAGCACCGCGGGCATCCTGCGGCCGCGCTCGGGCTCGATCCGCTTCGCCGGCAAGGAGATCGCCGGCTCGGCGCCGCACCGCATCGTCGAGATGGGGGTTGCGCTGGTGCCCGAGAACCGCCTCGTTTTCCCGGGCATGACGGTGCTCGAGAACCTGCTGGCCGGCGCCTACGGGCGCAACGACAAGGTCGGCATCGCGCAGGACCTGGAGCGCATGCTGACGCGCTTTCCGCGCCTGCGGGAGCGCTCGGGGCAGGAAGGCGGCACGCTCTCGGGCGGCGAGCAGCAGATGCTTTCGGTGGCGCGCGCGCTCATGAGCCGCCCGAAGCTGCTGCTCATGGACGAGCCGTCGCTGGGACTCGCGCCGCTGGTGGTCGAGGAGATCTTCCGCATCATCGGCGAGCTGCACAAGGACGGCACCACGATATTCCTCGTCGAGCAGAACGCCCACATGGCGCTCACCGTGGCGCAGCACTTCTACCTGATCGAGCAGGGCAAGGTGACCTTCAGCGGCGACCCGGGGTCGCTGGCGGAGGATGAGGTGATTCGCCGCGCCTACCTCGGCTCCGCAAAGGCCTGAGCAGGCGGCGACTGTAAAGCCAGGCTTTACACCTGGGCGCCGCGCGGGCGCCTCGGCCCGCGCAATGCGCTAGCAGCGGTGCTTGTTGTGCCCTTTGGCCCAGCCCTTGCCGGGGTGGTTCGGGTTCTTGCCCTTGGACCAGCTGCAGCCACCGTCCGAGTAGTGCACCGTGGTCACGCCCGGGGTGTTGACCGCAATCGTGGTGCCGGGCTGCGCCGGCGGCCGCACGTTGCCGTTCGCCGACTGGGGCTTGCTCTGGCTCTCGCTGATGTTGCGGCCGACGACCGCGCCTGCGGCGCCGCCCACGCCGCCGCCGATCGCCGCGCCCGTGGTGCCACCCATCGAATGACCCACCGCTGCGCCCGCGCCGCC
>CAZVHU010000090.1:5560-13648 GCA_964627075.1 uncultured Enterobacteriaceae bacterium
GTCTTGCCGCCGACCGCGGAGCCGAGCGCCCCGCCCGCCGCGCCGCCTACACCCGCGCCGACGCCGGTCTTCAGGTCCTGAGCGGCCGCGCCGAAGGAAAGCGCTGCAAACACCGCTACCGCGATCGTCCTGAGTTCCGCCTTATCCATGGTGCGCCTCGCGTTCTGTCTAATGGCTACGACGCGAAATGCTACTGCCCGCGCACCGGCGATGCAGTGAGAAGCATCACGGATTCAGCGACTTAGCGCGCCCCGGCGTGCGGATTCGCACGCCAGCGGCGGTTTCTTACTCTTGCGCCTCGCCGCCCGCGTGCCCATGTCGTACCGGAGGAGGGGAACGTCGAAGTGTAAAGCGTGGCTTTACACTTTGGCGCCCCGCAGCCGGGTGGCGGGGGAGGCGAGCGCAGCAAGCATGCGCCCGATGAGCGCGCGCTGCCCGGCGTTGAGCCACGCACCCTTCGCGTCCTCGAACGCCGCCGCGCGCTCGAGCAGCGTCGTCAGGCGCGCGCGGTCCGCCGGCTCGGCAACGAGCGCGGGCAGCGTCTCGAGCGCCCGCTCCGGCGCGTAGCGCACGATGATCTCCTGCTCGCCTTCCACGCGCCGCAGGTCGGGAAGCTCGAGGTCGGGCAGCAGCCCGAGGTTCTGCACCGCGAAGGCGTGGCGCGCGGCGACGCTCGAGAGCGGCAGCGGCTCGCCCGCGGTGCGCAGCATCGCCGCTGCGCGGCCGACGGCTTCGGCATAGCCGCCGTCGGTCATGCGCTCCAGGATCCGCTGCACCAGCTGCGGCTCCTCGTTGTGACGGTCGCGCCAGCGCCTGCCCTCGCCCGGCGTGCCGTCCGGCCGCGCGCTCGCCGCAAGCATCGGCCCGTAGAGCCGGTAAAACGCCGCCTCGCTCAGCGCGTCGCGCACCTCGCGCCAGTAGTCGAACGCCGCGCTCACCAGGTCCGAGGCGGCGGCTTCGGCGCGCCGCGCCGGCGAATCCGGGGACAGCGGCGCGCGCACGGCCTTCACCGAAGCGGCCGCCGGCGCGAGCCACCATAGCCATGGATTGAGGTCGGACACGGCCCAGCGCGACGCGCGCAGCGGGTGGAATTGGCGCAGCAGCCTTGCCGACGTTTCGGTGGAGACAGCCTGCACCAGCGGCCGGGCGAAACGCTCGTAGGCGCGCTGGTTCCTCTCCGACACCGCGGCGACCGCCTCGAACGGCACTTCGCCGGCGCGCTGCCCGCGGTTGAGGAGCGCGACCGCCTCCTCGAGGCTGTACTCTACGAAGCGCACGTCGTAGCCGTCCGCCTCGCAGCCGCCGATCTCCATGCCGTAGATGCCGGGCGGCAGCGCCTCGATCGTCTCCAGCACCGAGGCGATCTGCGAATGCTCCTTTTTCACCACGTGGCCGGCGACGAAGATGCCCAGGTGCCCGACGCTCTCGTGCAGCAGGCCGACGATCACCTGGCCGCGCGCCTTGATCTCCTCGGTCGAGCCGTAGACGTCGGCCACCCAGTTGAACGCCTGCTGCGGCGGCGTGATCGCATCGCCCATCGAGGCGAACAGGATCACCGGCGAGCGGATCTCGCGCAGGTCGAAGCGCCTGCCGTCGCGGCCCGGCAGGTCGCCGGCCGAGAGCTTGTTGCCGACGAACAGGTTCTGCGTGATCCACTCGATCTCTTCGCGGTTGAAGAGGTAGAACCCGCCCCACCAGCGCTCGAATTCGAGGAAGCGCTCGGCCTCGCTGTCGGCGTTGCGCCAGAGGTGCGCGTATTTTTCCCACAGGCTCGCGGCCGGGTCGAGCGACTCGAAGTTCTGCACCAGGTGCGCGCCGTCGAAACGGCCGTTGCCGAGGTCGGCGGCGAGCGAGGCGAGCCACGCGCCGCCCGCGAGGCCGCCGGCGTAGCGCATGGCATTGCCGCCCGGGCCGTCGCCCCCGGCGCCACCCCAGTACGACATCGGCGCGCCGTTGATCACGATCGGCCCGGCGCACTCGGGATCGGCGGCGGCGAGCAGCATCGCTGCCCAGCCGCCCTGGCAGTTGCCTACGATCACGGGCTTCGCGCTCTCGGGGTGCAGCTCGCGCACCTTGCGCACGAACGCGGCTTCAGCCGCGCACACGTCGAGCAGCGTCTGGCCGGGCTCCGGCTCGGGGTAGAAGCTGACGAAATAGACCGGGTGCCCGGCACGCAGCGCCACGCCCACCTGCGAGTCGTCCTTGAAGCCGCCGATCCCCGGGCCGTGGCCGGCGCGCGGGTCGATGATCAGGTAGGGCCGGCTGTTCGCGTCGACCACGACGCCCGCGGGCGGCACGATGCGCAGCAGCGCGTAGTTGACCGGCCGCCCGAACGTGCGGCCGTCGAGCACCGTTTCGTGAGCGAAATGCAGCACCGGCGGCATGCCTGCTCGCTCGTGCGCCACGAAGTCGTTGCCGCGCCGGCGCAGGGTGTCCCAGAAGAGCACCCAGCGCTGCGCGGCGTCGGTCGCGTACGCCTGCCACTCGCCCCACCACTGCCAGAGATTCGCGGCCGGCGCGAGCCCGTCGGGCTGCGCCTTGCGCGCGCGCGCCGCCAGCCGGTCCTGCGCCTGCGCGAGCCGCTCCTGAAGGCGCCGCGCCACCGCCGCCGGATCCGCCGTTCCGCCCGCCGGCCGCTCGGGGGTCATATCCGCATTATGGGCGCCCCGGCGCCAGCCGCCGCGCAATAGTTCGCGCCCGTTATGCTAGTTTTCAGATGTGCTCGCGGACCTGATCCAGAATACGCTCGACGGCCTCGCCTCCGGCGCCGCCTACGCCCTGCTCGCGGTGGGCTTCACGCTGATCTTCGGCGTGCTGCGCCGCGTGAACCTCGCCTACGGGCCGGCGATCATGTTCGGCGCCTACTGCGCGACCTGGCTGCACCTCAATTTCCACGCCGGGCTGCTCATCCTTGCGCTGGTGGCGATCGGTGGCACGGTGCTTGCCGGCGCCTATGTCGAGCGCCTGTGCTTCGCGCCGCACCGCGCCGGCTCGGCGATCGCGGCGATGGTGGCGAGCTTTGCGCTCTGGATGCAGCTGGAAGAGGCGGTGACGCTTGCGCTGCCCAAGCACCTCTACGCGTTCCCCGCCCTCTACGAAGGCGGGCCGCTCGCGCTCGGGCCCTTCACGGTGCGCGTCGAATCGCTCGTCATGCTGGCAGCCGCGGCCGCGATCGGCGCGCTGCTGCACCGCGTCCTCTACCGCTCGCGCTTCGGCCTCGCGGTGCGCGCGCTGATCGAGCAGCCGCTCGCGGCGCAGCTCGCCGGCATCAACGTGCCGCGGGTGTTCGTGCGCGTGTTCGCGCTCGCCTCGGCGATCGGCGGCCTCACGGGGTTCCTGCTCGCCGCGAGCGCCGAGCAGGTGACGCCGATGCTCGGCATGTGGTCGACGCTCAAGGGGCTGCTCGCGATGATGCTGGGCGGGCTCGGGTCGCTGCCCGGCGCGGTGATCGGCGGCATCGTGCTGGGCCTGGTGGAGGCGCACAGCCAGTGGTTCTTCGGGCCGCAGGCGCGCGACCTGATCGCCTACCTGCTGCTGTTCGTGCTGCTGGCCGCGCGCCCCGGATGGATGAGCCGATGGACGAGCACACGACCGGCGTCCTGATCAACATCGGGCTGTTCGCGTTCCTCGCGCTCTCGGCCTACCTGCTGCTCGTCGCCGGCGAGATGTCGTTCGGCCAGCAGGCGTTCTTCGGCGTCGGCGCCTACTCGGGCGGCATGCTCACCGCGATGTACGGCGTGCCGCTGCCGCTCGCCGCGATCGTGGCGATGGCGCTGGGCGCGTTCGCCGCGCTGCTCGTCGCCCTGCCGACGCTGCGATTGCGAGGACTTTATTTCGCCATGGCGACGCTCGCAGCGGCGGAAATGGCACGGATCCTGTTCGAGCTGCTGCATTTCCAGCGCGAGATCGAGGGCGAGCCCGTGGGCCCCGACGGCGCGCAGGGCTTCCGCGGCATCCGCTGGGTGTTCGAGCGCGGCCTCGAGCCGCTCGACTACCTGGCACTGGTCTACGCGCTGCTGGTCGCAGTGCTGGCGCTGTTTCTCGTCATCGAGCGGGCGCGGCTGGGCGCCACGCTGCGCGCGCTCGGGCAGGACCCCGAGCTCGCGGCGAGCGTCGGCGTGGACGTCGAGCGGCTCAAGCTCGGCGTCGCCGCCGTGGCCGGGGCGCTCGCGGCGCTTGGCGGGGTGCTGTTCGCGCACCACAACACCTACATCGAGCCGCGCAACTTCGACATCATGCTCGGCGTGCACAGCCTCGCCTACGCGCTGATCGGGGGGCTGGGCACCGCGCTCGGGCCGCTCGCCGGCGTCGGCCTCGACATCGGCGTGCTGGAAGGCAGCCGCTTCCTGCAGGGCTACCGCATGATCGTGTTCGGCGGGCTGGTGGCGCTGCTCCTCGTCGTGCGGCCACGGGGCCTGCTCGACGAGCGCGTGGTGCACTGGTTCAGGCGTCGTGCGTTAAGTCGCTCGTGAGGGCCCTGTTTGCCATCATCGCCTGCCTGGCCGCCACCCCGGCCTTGGCGCAGCGCGCCCAGGCGGCGCTCGAATGCCGCTTCACCGGCACCGATTTCGTCTACGACTGCGTGATCCGGCTGACGCGCGGCGGCCAGCCGCTCCCGGGCGCGCAGGTCACCGTGGGTGCCGACATGCCCTCGATGCCGATGGCGCACAACGTAAAGCCGGTGAAGGCTACGCCCGGCCGCGAGCCCGGCAGCTACGAAGCGCGGCTCGATCTCGAGATGACCGGCGAGTGGGCGGTGAAGCTCAGGCTCGCCGGCCCGGTGAAGGACCAGCTCGTGCTCAACTACGAGTTCGACGAGAAAGGCGCGCGCCCGGTGAGAGCCCGGCCGCGTCGATGAATGAAGGCGCGAATGCTAGCATCGGCGCATGGCCGCGTGGATCGATCCGGCGAACCTCGACCTGCGCGCGGTGCTGCGGCCGGGCGACGCGCTGCTCTGGGGCCAGGCGGGAGCGGAGCCGCAGACGCTCGCGGAGGCGCTGGTGGCGCAGCGCGCCTCGCTCGGCGGCATTTCGGTCTTCCTCGGCATCAACTACTCCGGAATCGTGAAACCGGAGCACGCCGACCACCTCCGGCTTTGCGCCTACTGCGGCGCGGGGCATAACCGCGCGCTCGCCGACGCGGGCGTGCTCGACATCCACCCGCACCCCTACTCGCAGCTCGGGAACCTGATCCGCTCGCGCCGCCTGCGCGTGGACGTCGTTTTCGTGCAGGTGAGCCCGCCGAACGACCGTGGCGAATACAGCCTCGGGATCGCGGCCGAATACCTGCTGCCGGCGCTCCAAGCCTGCCGCGCGGTGGTGGCCGAGGTAAACGAGCGCGTGCCCTGGACGCATACCGACCGGCTGCTGCGCGAGAGCGACTTCGCGCTCGCCGTGCGCAGCAACCGCGAGCCCGCTGCGCTTCCCTACGGCGCACCGGGCGAGACCGAGCGAGCCATCGCGCGCCACGCGGCCGCCTGCATCCCCGACGGGGCGACGCTCGAGTTCGGCCTGGGCGCGCTGCCCGACGCGATTCTCGCCGAGCTGGGCGACCGGCGCGACCTCGGGGTGCACTCCGGGGCGCTCGGCGACGGCATCGTGGACCTCGTGCGCAAGGGCGCGATCACCAACGCGCGCAAGGGAATCGACCCGGGGCGCACGGTCGGAGGCGTGCTGCTCGGCAGCCGCAAGCTTTTCGATTTCTCGCACCGCAACCCGGCGCTGCGGCTTGCCTCGAGCGACTACACGCACGATGCGCGCGTGCTGGCGCGCCTCGCGCGCTTCACGGCGATCAATTCCGCAATCGAGGTGGACCTGACCGGGCAGGTGAACGCCGAGGTCGCGGGCGGCAGCTACGTCGGCGCGGTGGGCGGCGCGCTCGATTTCATCCGCGCCGCGAACCAGTCCGAGGGCGGCGTGTCGCTCGTGGTGCTGCCATCGAGCGCGGGAAAGAAGGCCTCGCGCATCGTCGCGCGCCTGTCGGGGCCGGTCGCCACGCCGCGCAGCGAATCGGGCGTGATCGTCACCGAGCACGGCGCCGCCGACCTGCGCGGCTGCACGCTCGCCGAGCGCGCGCGGCGCATGCTCGCGATCGCGCACCCGGACTGGCGCGAGCCGCTCGAGCGCGAGGCGCGCGCGCAGGGATTGCTCGGTTAGCGGAAGTCGCGCGGCTCAGCCAGTCAGCCCTTCGCCGGCTCGAGGCCGAACACCTGCCGCAGGTAGGCGAGGTAGCCCGCGTCCTTGCTTACGACCTTGCCCGGCGAGTCCGACACCTTCGCCACCGGCTGGCCGTTGCACTCGGTCATCTTGATGACGATGTTGAGCGGCTCGTAGCCGAGGTCGTTGGTGAGGTTGGTGCCGATGCCGAACGAGGTGATCGCCCGCTCCTTGAAGCGGCGCGCGATCTCGATCGCGAGCGGGAACGAGAGCTGGTCGGAGAAGATGAGCGTCTTGGTGCGCGGGTCTACGCGATTCTTCCGGTAATGCGCGATGAGGCGCTCGCCCCACTCGAACGGATCGCCCGAGTCGTGGCGCGCGCCGTCGAACAGCTTGCAGAAGTACATGTCGAAGTCGCGCAGGAACGCGTCCAGCCCGTAGGTGTCGGAGAGCGCGATGCCGAGGTCGCCGCGGTACTCCTTCGCCCAGGTGTCGAAGGCGAACACCTGCGAGTCGCGCAGCCGCGGCCCGAGCGCCTGGCAGGCCTGCATGTACTCGTGCGCCATGGTGCCAAGGGGCGTGACGCCGTTGTTCATCGCCAGCCACACGTTGGAGGTGCCGGCGAAGCGCTCGGGGATCTCGCGCTTGAGCGCGGCGATGATTTCCTCGTGCCAGGCGCGCGAGAAGCGTCGCCGCGCGCCGAAGTCCGAGATCTTGAAGTCGAGCGAGGGCTCGATCGCGCGCACCAGGTCGATCTTCGCGCGCAGCCTGCGCCGCCCTTCCTCGAGGTCCGGCTTGGGCTGCGTGCGGCGGAAAAAGACCTCCGACACGATCGCGAGCACCGGGATCTCGTAGAGGATGGTGTGCAGCCACGGGCCGTGGATGGTGATGGCGATGCCGCCCGCCTCGCCCGGCGCGCGCTCGATGCGGATGTACTTCTCGTTGAACTTGAAAAGCCCAAGGAAGTCCACGAAATCCGACTTCATGAAGCGCAGGCTGCGCAGGTAGGCGAGCTCGTCCTCGCGGAAGCGCAGCTGCCGCAGCTCGGCCACCCCTTCGCGGATCGCGTCCAGGTGCGGCGTCAGGTCCGCGCCCTCGCTGCGGCACTTGAACTGGTACTCGACCTGCGCGCCCGGGAAGTGGTGCAGCACCACCTGCATCATGGTGAACTTGTACAGGTCGGTGTCGAGCAGCGACTCGATGATCATGCGGCCGATTCTACCTTCGCTGCCATAATGTCCCCATGTGCGGACGCTACGCGCTGCACGCGCATCCCGACGTGGTGGCGCTGCAATTCGGGCTTGCCGAGCCGCCGCGGTTCGAGGCACGCTACAACATCGCGCCCAGCGCGCAGGTGCTGGCGGTGCGCCGCGAGCGCGGCGGCCCGGCGCGCGCGGCGCAGCTGCGCTGGGGCCTCGTGCCGCGCTGGGCGAAGGACCCTTCGATCGGCGCGCGCATGAACAACGCGCGCGCCGAGACCGTGGCGCAGAAGCCTTCTTTCCGCGACGCCTACCGCCGCCGGCGCTGCATCGTCCCGGCGAGCGGATTCTACGAATGGCAGGCGCGCGACGGGCGCAAGATTCCCTGGTACGTGCACCCGGCGGCGGACGGGCTTTTCGCCTTCGCCGCCCTGTGGGAGCGCTGGGAGCGCGAGGGCGAGGCGCTCGAGACCTGCGCCCTCGTCACCACCGACGCGAACGAGATCATGCGGCCGATCCACGATCGCATGCCGGTGATCCTCGCGCGGGGCGATTACGGGCGGTGGCTCGATTGCGACTCCGCGGCCGACGTCGCCGACCTGCTGCGCCCGTGCGACCCCGCGATGACGCGGGCGCACCGCGTGGGCCGCGCGGTGAACAACGCGCGCAACGAATCGCCGCGCCTCATCGAGCCGGCGGAGGACTGAGTTCCCTCGTCCCCGCGGAAGCGAGGA
>CAZVHU010000091.1:0-13540 GCA_964627075.1 uncultured Enterobacteriaceae bacterium
AGCTACCGCTACGAGGCGGGCGGCGGCGCGGTGCTCGGCTCGATCCAGCCGCAGACGGTGCCCAACCGGCCCGACGGCACGCTCGACCTTGCCGAGGTGGAAGCCGCGATCAAGCCCGACGACGCGCATTACGCGCGCAGCCGATTGCTGGCGCTCGAAAATACGATCAGCGGCCGCGCCATTCCGCGCGCCTACATGGAGCAGGCGCTCGCGCTCGCTGCGCGCCGCAAACTTGCCACGCACCTCGACGGCGCGCGCCTGTTCAACGCCGCGGTGAAATTCGGCGTGAGCGCGCGCGAGCTTTGCGCGGGCTTCGGCACGGTGTCGCTGTGCCTCTCGAAGGGCCTGGGCGCGCCGGCGGGCACGCTGCTGCTCGGCAGCGCCGGGCTGATCGCGCGCGCGCGGCGCGCGCGCAAGATCCTCGGCGGCGCGATGCGCCAGGCCGGGATCCTCGCCGCCGCCGGGCTCTACGCGCTGGAGAACAACGTCGCGCGCCTCGCCGAGGACCACGCCAATGCCGAGCGGCTCGCCGCGGGCCTTCAGGGGCTTGCGGGCGTGAGCGTGGCGCCGGCGCAGACCAACATGGTGTTCGCGACGGTGCCCCCGGAGCGCGCCGCGGCGCTCGCCGAGCACCTGAAGCGGAACGGGGTCGTCATCCTGCCCGGGGCGCGCCTGCGGCTGGTCACGCACCTCGACGTGGACCGCGCCGGCATCGACCGCGCCGTCGCCGCCTTCCGCTCCTTCTTCTGACAAAAAGGGTCCTGATCCCTTTTTGTTGCTAGCCGGAGTCGGGCTGCGCCGCCTCGCGCGGCGGGGCGTGGCCGCCGCCGAACTGCGCCCAGGCGACGCCGGCCATCGTCACCGCCGCGCCGGTGATCTTGAGCCAGGTGAAGGTCTCGCCCAGCGTCAGCCACGCCGCAAGCCCGGCGATCGGCGGCATGAGGTACTGAAGCGGGGCGCTCCTCGCGATGCCGCGCACCGCGTTCACCCAGGTCCATACGAGCCACCCGAGGAACGCCGACACCGCGGCGGCCCAGAACATCGCCGGCCAGATGGCGAGCGGCGCCTGGGCGAGCGGCTGGGCGAGGAACGAGGGCAGGGCGAAGAGCACGATCGGCGGCGCGCCGATGAAGAGCGTGTAGCACGACACCTGGATCGGCCCGTAGCGCGTCACGAGCGGCTTGACGATCACGGTGTAGACCGAGAAGAGCGACGCCGCGAACAGCAGCACGAGATCCCCCAGCCCCGCGCGCGCGAAGCCCGCCGCGAACTTGTCCGAAAGGAACAGCACGATCCCTGCGAAGGCGACCAGCGTGCCCGCGACCTGCCGGGCACGCAGCCGCTCGGCGCCGAGGGCGGCGAGGATCAGCAGCGTGAAAAGGGGCCCGCTTGTCAGCACCAGGGACGAGGAGAACGCGGTCGAGAAGTTGATCCCCCATGTGACGATGCTCACGTGCGCGGTGTGGCCGATCAGCCCCGCGGCGATGAACCGCGGCCAATCGGCGCGCCGCGGCCAGGAGCGGGCGATCTGGCGGCGGTACACCGCTACGAGGAGCGCAATGCCCAGCGCCGGCATGATGAGAAAGCGCATGAACAGGAACGGCCCCACCCCGATCGTGTCGAGCAGGTACTTGGTGACGCTGAAATTGACGCCCCAGACGACCATGATCGCCAGCGCCGCGGCGAGCGCCCATTTCTTCGCGGAATTCTTGCGGTCGGGCACCGGCGGGGACACGTCGCCAATCTACAATAGCGGCACGCCATGAGAGCCGAAACGCCGCCACTGGTTCAAGCCCGCGCCGCGGTGCGCGACCTGAGCGCATCGAAGATCCGGGAGCTGGTCAACGCCGGCTTCGGACGCAAGGACATCCTGCCCTTCTGGGTGGGCGAGCCCGACGAGCCCACGCCCGAGTTCATCCGCCGCGCCGGCATCGCCTCGATCGAGGCGGGCGAGGTGTTCTATTCGCACAACCTGGGCCTGTACTCGCTGCGCAAGGCGCTCGCGCAGTACGTGACGCGGCTGCACCGGCCCACCGCCCCCGAGGAGATCGCGGTGACGAGCGCGGGGGTGAACGCCCTGATGGTGGTGTCGCAGCTGCTGCTCGACCCGGGCGACCGGGTGGTGGAGGTGGTGCCGCTTTGGCCAAACGTGCAGGAGATCCCGAAGATCCTCGGCGCGCGCGTGACGACCGTCGCGCTCGAATTCGCGCCGCAGGGCTGGCGCCTCGACCTCGGGCGGCTGATCGAGGCGCTCGAGCCGGGGACCAAGGCGCTCGTCCTCAACTCGCCCAACAACCCCACCGGCTGGACCGTGTCGCGCGAGGAGCAGCGCGCGATCCTCGAGCACTGCCGGCGCCACGGCATCTGGATCGTGGCCGACGACGCCTACGAGCGCCTCTATTACGAAGGCAGCGGCGTCGCGCCGTCCTTCCTCGACCTCGCCGACGCGGGCGAGCGCGTGGTCAGCGCCAACACCTTCTCCAAGAGCTGGCTCATGACCGGCTGGCGCCTGGGCTGGGCGGTAGTGCCGGCGTCGCTCGAAGCCGACCTCGGCAAGCTCATCGAGTACAACACCTCCTGCGCGCCGGTGTTCGTGCAGCGCGCCGGGCTCGCGGCGGTGACGCAGGGCGAGCCGGTGATCGCGCACACGCTCGCGCGCTTTCGCGCGGCGCGCGATTTCCTCGTCGGCGAACTGAAGAAAATCCCGGGCGTGGAAGTTGCGCTGCCCTCGGGCACCATGTACGCCTTCCTTCGCATCCGCGGCGTCGCCGACAGCCTCGCCTTCTGCAAGCGGCTCGTCGCCGAGCACGGCCTCGGCCTCGCGCCGGGCTCTGCCTTCGGCCCGCACGGCGAGGGCTACGTGCGCTGGTGCTTCGCCTCGTCGCTCGAGCGGCTCGCGGACGGCATCGCGCGGCTGCGCCGCGCTTTGGTGCGCGCCTAGCCTCTACGCCCTATTACCGTGCGCGGGCGGCGCCAGGCCGGCGCGCGTCCAAAACCCCCTAAAAGCCAACCGATTCAGCGGCATGCGGCCATTGCGGGCCGCATGGCACGGTCGTTGCCTAGGTCTCCTCGCAAGGCGTCGAGAGGCGCCAAGAACGCTCCAACTTCAACCATAGAGGGGACCGCAATGAAACGTCGTAGCTTCATCAAGCAGTTGACGCTGGCGGCCGCGGTCGCGGCCATCGGGTTCGGCTCGACCGGGGCGCTCGCGCAGGCGAAGACCGTCAAGATCGGCGTGCTGCACTCGCTCTCGGGCACGATGGCGATCAGCGAGACCGTGCTCAAGGACGTGGTGCTGATGGCAGTCGAGGAGATCAATGCCGCGGGCGGCGTGATGGGCGCGAAGATCGAGCCCGTGGTGGTGGACCCGGCGTCGAACTGGCCGCTGTTCGCCGAGAAAGCGCGGCAACTCATCTCGCAGGACAAGGTCGCGGTGGTGTTCGGCTGCTGGACCTCGGTATCCCGCAAGTCGGTGCTGCCCGTGTTCGAGGAGCTGAACGGGCTGCTCTTCTACCCGGTGCAGTACGAAGGCGAGGAGATCTCGAAGAACGTGTTCTACACCGGCGCCGCGCCCAACCAGCAGGCGATTCCCGCGGTCGAGTACCTGATGTCGAAGGACGGCGGCGAAGCCAAGCGCTGGGTGCTGCTCGGCACCGACTACGTCTACCCCCGCACCACCAACAAGATCCTGCGCGCGTTCCTCAAGTCCAAGGGCGTCGCCGAGGCCGACATCATGGAGGAGTACACCCCGTTCGGGCACTCCGACTACCAGACGATCATCGCCAAGATCAAGAAGTTCGCCTCGGAAGGCAAGAAGACCGCGGTGGTCTCGACCATCAACGGCGACTCCAACGTGCCGTTCTACAAGGAGCTGGGCAACCAGGGCCTGAAGGCCACCGACGTGCCGGTGGTGGCGTTCTCGGTCGGCGAGGAGGAGCTGCGCGGCGTGGATACGAAGCCTCTCGTAGGCCACCTCGCGGCGTGGAACTACTTCATGTCGCTCAAGAACACCGAGAACGACGCCTGGAAGAAGAAGTGGGCCGACTACACCAAGGCGAAGAAGCTGCCCTACGCCGCCAAGCCCCTGACCAACGACCCCATGGAAGCCGCCTACATCGGCGTCTACATGTGGAAGCAGGCGGTCGAGAAGGCGAAGAGCTTCGATGTCGACAAGGTGCGCGTGGCGATGGCCGGCCAGACCTTCAAGGCACCCTCGGGCATCGTCTCCAAGATGGACGAGAAGAACCACCACCTGCACAAGGCGGTGTTCATCGGCGAAGTGAAGGCCGACGGCCAGTTCAACGTGGTCTGGAAGACCAAGGGACCGGTCAAGGCCCAGCCGTGGAGCCCGTTCATCCCCGGCAACGAGAAGAAGATCGACGCGCCGGCCCTGATGGCGGTGAAGAAGTAGGCGCGGCGTGAAGTGCTGAAGTGGGAGGGCCGGGCGACCGGCCCTCCTGCCTTATGCGCAGACTGATTTTCGCGCTCCTGCTGCCGCTCGCCGGCCATGCCTGGGCGCTGGACAAGGCGGCGGTCGAGCATCTCGCCTTCGGCGACGCCGACGAGAGGAGCGCCGCGCTCGCGGCGCTGGTCGCCGAGGGCGATGCGCGCGCGGTGCCACTGCTGGAGGCGCTTGCGCAAGGCGAGGTGCAAGTCGCCGGCAAGCGCGTGCTGATCGTCAAGGGCGATGCCGCGACCGACGCCGTGACCGGCGAGAAGCTCTCGCCGCTGCCGGCCGAGCGCGAGGACGTGGTCGCCAACAACCGCATGCGGCGCGAGATCGAGGGCGCGCTCGCCGCGTTCAGGTTGCTCGCGCCGGAGCGCGAAACGCGGCTCGCCGCGGCGCGCGCGCTCGCCCAGGGCGCCGATCCCTCGGCCCTCGCGCTGGTGAAGAAGGCGCGCGAGAAGGAGACCGACTCCGATATCCGTGCGCTGCTCGAGGCCAGCATCGCCGGGGCGGAGCTGAGGAGCGAGAACAAGGCCGAGCGCCTCGCGGCGATCCGCACGCTCGGCCGCACCGGTGGCACGAGCGCGAAAAAGCTGCTGCTATCCGTGGCGGGCGACGAGGATCCCGAGGTCAAGGCGGCGGCGCAGCTTGCGCTGAGCGCGATCGAGGGCAAGATGCTCTGGGGCGAGCTGGGCGGCCTTGTCTTCGCGGGCGTGAGCCTGGGCTCGATCCTGCTGCTCGCGGCGCTGGGCCTTGCCATCACCTACGGGCTGATGGGCGTGATCAACATGGCGCACGGCGAGCTGATCATGATCGGCGCCTACACCACCTACGTGGTGCAGAACCTGTTCCGCGCCTACGCGCCCGAGGCCTTCGGCTGGTACCTCGCGGTCGCGCTGCCGGCGGCGTTCGTCGTCGCTGCGCTCGCAGGCATGGTGCTCGAGCGCCTGGTGATCCGCTGGCTGTACGGCAGGCCGCTCGAGACGCTGCTCGCCACCTGGGGCATCAGCCTCGCGCTGATCCAGCTCGTGCGCACGATTTTCGGCGCGCAGAACGTGCAGGTCGAGAATCCGGCGTGGATGTCGGGCGGAATCGAGGCGTTCGCCAACGTGGTGTTGCCGTGGAACCGCATCATGATCATCGCCTTCGCCGGCGTCGTGCTCGCCGGCATGTGGCTGCTGCTCACGCGCACGCGCCTCGGGCTCTTCGTGCGCGGCGTGACGCAGAACCGCGACATGGCGGCGTGCGTCGGCGTGCCGACCGCGCGCGTCGACACCCTCGCCTTCGGCCTGGGCGCCGGCATCGCGGGGCTCGCCGGCTGCGCGCTCTCCCAGATCGGCAACGTCGGCCCGGACCTCGGGCAGGGCTACATCGTGGATTCGTTCATGGTGGTGGTGTTCGGCGGCGTCGGCCAGCTCGCGGGCACGGTGTACGCCGCGCTCACGCTCGGCTTCGCCAACAAGTTCCTGGAAGCGTGGCAGGGCGCGGTGATCGCCAAGATCGTGGTGCTCGTGTTCATCGTGTTCTTCATCCAGCGCCGCCCGCAGGGCCTGTTCGCCCTCAAGGGGCGCGCCGTGGAAGCCTAGCGTGGGCGCGATCGCGCAGGGCATCACGCGGCTCTACGGGCCGCGCGGCTGGGCGGCGCTCGGCGCGTCCGCCTTCGTGCTGCTGGTGGTTTTCCCGGTCGCGAGCCTCGCGCTGCCGCCCTCGAGCCCGTTGCACCTCTCGCAGTACTGGGTGACGCTCCTGGGCAAGATCATGTGCTACGCGATCGTCGCGCTCGCGATGGACCTCGTCTGGGGCTACGCGGGGATCCTCTCGCTGGGGCATGGCCTCTTTTTCGCGCTCGGCGGCTATGCGATGGGCATGTACCTGATGCGCCAGATCGGGCGCGAGGGCCAGTACCAGTCGGATCTCCCCGACTTCATGGTGTTCCTCGACTGGAAGGCGCTGCCCTGGCACTGGTGGAACACCGACCAGTTCTGGTGGGCGATGCTGCTCGTCGTCGCCGTGCCGGGGCTGCTCGCCTACGTCTTCGGCTACTTCGCGTTCCGCTCGCGCGTGAAGGGCGTGTACTTCTCGATCATCACGCAGGCGCTGACGTTCGCCGCGATGCTGCTCTTTTTCCGCAACAACACGGGCTTCGGCGGCAACAACGGCTTCACCGACTTCAAGCGCATCCTCGGCTTTCCCATCACCGCGCCCGAAACGCGGGTTGCCCTTTTCGCCATCACCGCGGCGACGCTCATCGGCACGCTGCTGCTCGCGCGCTGGCTCGTCACCTCGAAGTTCGGCCGCGTGCTGATGGCGGTGCGCGACGCCGAGCAGCGCGTCATGTTCTGCGGCTACAACCCGGTGCACTACAAGCTCGCCATCTGGACGCTGTCGGCGGTGCTGTGCGGCATCGCGGGCGCCTTGTACGTGCCGCAGGTCGGCATCATCAACCCGGGCGAGATGTCGCCCGCCAACTCGATCGAGATCGCGATCTGGGTCGCGGTCGGCGGCCGCGGCACGCTGGTGGGCGCGATCGCCGGCGCGGGGCTGGTCAACGGCGCGAAGAGCTTCTTCACGCAGGCGTTCCCCGAGTACTGGCTCTACGTGCTCGGCCTGATGTTCGTCCTGGTCACCCTGTTCATGCCGCAGGGCGTCGTCGGCATGCTGCGCAGATGGCGCGCGACATGAAGCCGGGCGAGCCGATGCTCATGCAGGGCGCGGGCGACGCTGCCGAGGACGAGCTCGCGTCGCGCTACATCCACCCGGTGGTCGCCGGCGAGGTGGACGTCTCGCACGGCGCGATCCTGTACCTCGAGGACATCAGCGTCAGCTTCGACGGCTTTCGCGCGCTCGACAAGTTGAGCCTCACCATCGACGTCGGCGAGCTGCGCTGCGTCATCGGCCCCAACGGCGCCGGCAAGACCACGATGATGGACGTGATCACCGGTCGCACGCGGCCCGACTCGGGCAGCTGCTTCTTCGGCCAGACCATCGACCTCGCCAGGCTCTCGGAGGCCGAGATCGCGCACGCCGGCATCGGGCGCAAGTTCCAGAAGCCGACCATCTTCGAGAGCCACAGCGTGTTCGAGAACCTGGAGCTCGCGATGAAGGCCGACAAGCGCGTGCGCCGCACGCTCGTCGCGCGCCTGGGCTCCGAGGACCGCGACCGCATCGCCGAGACGCTCGCGCTCATCGGCCTGCCGGGGGCGGCCGGCCGCGAGGCGGGCCTCTTGTCGCACGGCCAGAAGCAGTGGCTCGAGATCGGCATGCTGCTCGTGCAGGAGCCGAAGCTGTTGCTGCTGGACGAACCGGTCGCCGGCATGAGCGACGAGGAGACCGAGCGCACCGCGGAGCTGTTCCTGTCGCTCGCCGGCACGCATTCGCTGGTGGTCGTCGAGCACGACATGGCCTTCATCGGCAAGATCGCGCGCAAGGTCACGGTGCTGCACGAAGGCAACGTCATCGCCGAGGGTCCGCTGGAGAAAGTCCAGGCGGATCCGAAGGTGATCGAGGTGTACTTAGGGAGATAAAGCGAGAGGCCACCACAGAGGCACGGAGGGCACAGAGAAAAGCCTCTGTGGTTCACGCCTTGACAAATGTTGCACGTAACTGACCTCAACCAGTACTACGGCGGCAGCCACATCCTGCGCCAGCTCGCGTTCGAGGCGCCGGCGGGCAAGGTGACCGCGCTGCTCGGGCGCAACGGCGTCGGCAAGACCACGCTCCTGCGCACGCTCATGGGCCTGGTGCCCGCGCGCACCGGCGCGATCCTGTTCGGCGGGCAGGACATCACCCACGCGAGGCCCTACGAGCGCGTGCGCGCCGGCATCGGCTACGTGCCTCAAGGGCGCGAGATCTTCCCGCGGCTGACCGTGGAGGAGAACCTGCGGATGGGCCTCGCCACGCGCCCGCGCGGCGCCTCGATCCCCGCGCGCATCTTCGAGATGTTCCCGGTTCTCGGGCAGATGCTCGGCAGGCGCGGCGGCGACCTCTCCGGCGGCCAGCAGCAGCAGCTCGCCATCGGCCGCGCGCTCGCCATGGGGCCGAAGCTGCTGGTCCTGGACGAGCCTACCGAGGGCATCCAGCCCTCGATCATCAAGGACATCGAGCGCGCGATCCGCGCGCTCGCCGCGAGCGGCGAGATGGCGATCCTGCTCGTGGAGCAGTACTACGACTTCGCCCGGTCGCTGGCCGACCAGTACCTGGTGATGGAGCGCGGCGAGATCGTCGCGCGCGGCTCGGGCGCCGACATGGACAAGGACGGGGTGCGCAGGCTGCTGGCAGTATGATGCCGGCATGCACCCGGCCGAAGCGATCCCGCTTGCCTCGTGGCGCGCCGAGCTCGCGCTCGATTTCGAGCGTCGCGGGCCGCGCACCGTGCTCGCTTCGCGCCGCCACGAAGGGCCGCTGGTGGTGCAAAAGCCGCTCTACCCCGAGGGCGGCGAGGTGTGCCACGCGATCGTGGTGCATCCGCCGGCGGGGATCGCGGGCGGCGACGCCCTCGAAATTGCCGTGCGCGCGGGGCCGCAGGCGCGCGCGCAGCTCACCACGCCGGGCGCGGCCAAGTGGTATCGCTCCTCCGGCGCGCGCGCGAGCCAGAGGATTTCGATTTCTGCCGCGGCGGGCGCGGCGCTCGAATGGCTGCCGCAGGAAAGCATCGTTTTCGACGGCGCGCTGGCTGACCTGCGCACCGAGATCGCGCTCGAAGGCGACGCGTGCTTCTTCGGCTGGGAAATCACGTGCCTCGGGCGCACCGGCTCGGGCGAGCGCTTCGTGCGCGGCGATTGCCGCTTCGCCACCGAGCTGCGGCGCGACCGCGCGCTGCTGTGGCGCGAGCGCGGACATATCGAAGCGGGTGGCGCGCTGATGCGTTCATTCGCGGGACTCGCAGGCTGCCCGGTATTCGGCACCTTCTGCGCCGCCGCGCCGCGGCTCGCCGCCCGGCATCTGGCCGCGTGCCGCGCGGCGCGGCCGCCGGAGGGCGAGGGCGCGGTGACGCTGCTGCCCGGAGTGCTGCTGGGGCGGTTTCTCGGTGCCTCGGCCGAGGCCGCGCGCGCCTATTTCGCCGAACTGTGGCGGCTGCTCCGCCCGGCGCTCGCCGGCCGCGAGGCGCAGCCGCCGCGCATCTGGAGCACCTGAGAAATGGCGACCGACACCACAGGCCTCGCGAAGCTCTTCGCGCAGGCGCATCGCGCAAGGACCGTGATCACCGTTCCCGCGCAGGCCGCGTTCGCTTCCGACGAGGACGCGTATCCGGTGCAGGACGCAGTGTTCAAGGAGCTCTGGCCGGGCGAGCGTCCGGCGGCATGGAAGGTGGGCGCGCCCAACGACAAGACGCAGCCGTCGGCGGCGCCGATCCGCTTCGTGCACCAGAGCCCGGCGAGCGTCAACGGCGCGGAGCTGCGCATGATCGGCGTCGAGGCAGAGATCGCCTACCGCTTCGGCCGGGCGCTGCCCGCGCGCGAGCGACCCTACATGGATGAGGAGATCGCCGACGCGGTGGAAGAGGCGGTGGTGGCGATCGAGCTGTGCGACACGCGGCTCGCGGACTGGAAGAACGCGCCGCCGCTTTGGAAGCTCGCCGACTTCCAGTCCAACGGCGCGCTGGTCACCGGCAGTGGCGCGCGCAATTGGCGCACGATCGACTTCGCGCGCCAGGAGGTCGAGCTCTCCTTCGGCGTCAAGGCGAAGCGCGCGAGCGGCGCGCACCCGTTCGGCAACCCGTTCCGGCTGCTGCCGTGGACGGTGGCGCACTGCGCGAAGCGCTGGGGCGGGTTGCGCGCCGGCGACGTCGTCACCACCGGCTCCTGGACCGGAATCGATTTCGTCGCGCGCGGCGACCTGGTGGTGGCGCGCTTTCCGGGCGTCGGCGAGGCGCAGCTGCGGATCGAATGAAGCGCCTGTCCTGCGCCGCGGCGCTGCTCGCCGCAGCCGTGCTTCCGGTCTGCCCGCTTGCCGCGCAGCCCGGCACGCGCGCGCCCGACGCGGCGCAGATGCACGAAGCGGAAGTGCTATACCTGCCCACCCCGCAGCACGTGGTGGACGAGATGCTGCGGCTCGCGCGCCTCGCGCCCGGCGACGTGCTCTACGACCTGGGATCGGGCGACGGCCGCATCGTGCTCACCGCCGCGCGGCGCTACGGCGTGCGCGCCGTGGGCATCGAGCTCGACGGGAGGCGGGTCGAGCAGTCGCGCCGCAGCGCGGAGGCGCTCGGCGTGGCGCACCTCGCCGAGTTCCGCCAGCAGGACCTGTTCGAGTCGGACTTCAGCGACGCCACCGTGGTGACGCTGTTCCTGTTCAAGGAGACGATCCTGCGCTTGAAGCCCAAACTGCTCGGCAGCCTGCGACCGGGCGCGCGCGTGGTGTCGCACCGCTTCGACATGGGCGACTGGCGCCCCGAGCGCGAGACCGTCGCGCAGGGGCACCCGCTCTACCTGTGGACGATCCCGCAGGCGCCTGCGGGCGCCACCGCCCGCTAGTCATGCGCCCACAAGGGCAGCGCGGTGAGCAGCCCGGTAGCGGCGTCCGCGCCGGAGCTGTGGCCGACCGCGAGCAGGCGGCGCAGCGGCTCGCGCCACAGCGGCTCGCCGCTCGCCAGGCCCGCCGCGAAATCCGCGAGGCGCTCCGAGAAGCGCAGCTGGCAGGCGTCCTCCAGATGCTGCGCGCTGACCGGGTGCGTGCGCGAGCGCAGGGCCGAGACGCGGCCCGCGAATTCGAACAGGAACGCGTTGCGGCCCGCGTCCTGGCCGCGCGCGAGCGCGAGCGCCGCAAGCCAGCCGATGAGGAAATCGTCCCCCGCAGGCGTGAAGCCAGTCCCCATGCCGACCAGGCGCGAGGCGGCGCTTTCCGCCGTTCCTGCGTCGAGCGCCCTGGTGGCGCGGGCAAGGCGCGGCACCTGCTTCGCGGCGACCTTGGCGGCCGCGCGCGCCACGGCGTCGCCCCTTGCGCCGCTGCCGGATGCGGGGAGGAACACGCAGCCCAGGCCGGCCGCGCCGCGCTCGAGAGCGCCGCGCGCTTCCGGAACCAGCCGGCCGAGCGCTTCGGTAGTGGGCGCGATCGAGGTGGTGGAAAGCGCGTCGCGCCAGGTGAGCGCGGTATCCAGCTTCACTTCCAGGCCGCGCGCGCCAAAGCTCGCCGTGCGCGTGCGCAGCTCCACGCGGTCGCCCGCGCCGAGGAGATGGTCGAAGCGCATCGCGCGGCCGGCGCTCACGCGGATGCCGTGCGCGCTGCGCCCCACCTCGGGTGCGAGCAGCGAGATCACGTGCGAATCCTCGAGCAGCACGTTGCAGGCGCGCGGGAACACGCTGTGCACCGTGCCGGCGAGGTGCGCGCGCGGCACGCTCGCACCAAGACTGTCCGCCCAGACCGTGCTCGCGTTCATGGAACGGCGTTCATCCTACTGCATCGCTGCGCTCCGGTGCACTAGAATCGGGACACGGCGGCGCGCGGCGGGACAGGACGATGGAACTCACCCCGAGGGAGAAGGACAAGCTGTTGATTTTCACGGCCGCGCTGCTCGCGGAGCGGCGAAAGGGCCGCGGCCTCAAGCTCAACTATCCCGAGGCGGTCGCCTACATCAGCGCCGCGATCATGGAGGGCGCTCGCGACGGCCGCTCGGTGCAGGACCTGATGGGATGGGGCGCGACGCTGCTCAAGCGCGACGAGGTGATGGAAGGAGTGCCCGAGATGATCCCCGAGATCCAGGTCGAGGCCACTTTCCCCGACGGCACCAAGCTCGTCACGGTGCACAACCCGATCGTATGATCCCCGGCGAAATCAGGACCGCAGCGGGCGAAGTCGAGCTCAACAAGGGCCGCAGGACGGTCACGCTCAAGGTCACCAACAGCGGCGATCGCCCGGTGCAGGTCGGCTCGCACTACCATTTCTACGAAACGAACGAGGCGCTCAAGTTCGAGCGCAAGCTCGCCTACGGCATGCGGCTCGACATCGCCGCGGGCACCGCGGTGCGCTTCGAGCCGGGGCAGTCGCGCACGGTGCAGCTGGTGGCGCTCGCCGGCGCGCGCAAGGTCTACGGCTTCGCGGGCAAGGTGATGGGAAGGTTGAAGAACCACGATGCGCTGCGGAGCGGCACTTCGCGCCGCGCCGCACCGCAAGACGTTCGGAAAGGGCGTAGATGAGCCGAATCGCGCGCCAGGCCTACGCGGAGATGTTCGGGCCCACGACGGGCGACCGGGTGCGGCTCGCCGACACCGAGCTGTGGATCGAGGTGGAGAAGGATTTCACCGTCTACGGCGAGGAGGTGAAGTTCGGCGGCGGCAAGGTGATCCGCGACGGCATGGGCCAGAGCCAGCTCGCCTCCGCCAAGGTCGCCGACACGGTGATCACCAACGCGCTCATCGTCGACCACTGGGGCATCGTCAAGGCCGACATCGGCATCAAGGACGGCAGGATCTGGAGGATCGGCAAGGCGGGCAACCCGGACATCCAGCCCGCAGTCACGATCCCGATCGGCGCCGGCACCGAGGTGATCGCCGGCGAGGGCATGATCGTCACCGCCGGCGGCATCGACTGCCACATCCACTTCATCTGCCCGCAGCAGGTGGACGAGGCGCTGATGTCGGGCGTCACCACCATGATCGGGGGCGGCACCGGGCCGGCGACCGGAACATCGGCCACCACCTGCACGCCGGGGCCGTGGCACATCCACCGCATGCTGGAAGCCGCGGAAGCCTTCCCGATGAACCTCGGCTTCCTCGGCAAGGGCAACGCGAGCCGGCCGGGGCCGTTACGCGAGCAGATCGCGGCGGGCGCGATCGGCCTGAAGCTGCACGAGGACTGGGGCACGACGCCCGCTGCGATCGACACCTGCCTCGGCGTGGCGGAAGAAACCGACACGCAGGTGGCGATCCACACCGACACGCTGAACGAATCCGGATTCGTGGAGACTTCCGTCAAGGCGATGAAGGGCCGCTCGATAGCCACCTTCCATACCGAGGGTGCGGGCGGCGGCCATGCGCCCGACATCATCCGCGTCTGCGGCGAGCCGAACGTGCTGCCGTCGTCCACCAACCCGACGCGCCCCTACACGGTGAACACCGTCGCCGAACACCTCGACATGCTGATGGTGTGCCACCACCT
>CAZVHU010000092.1:0-13539 GCA_964627075.1 uncultured Enterobacteriaceae bacterium
GGCGTAGCTGACGTTGAGGAACTGGGCCATCACGAACGCGGTCGCCCCCATCACCGGCGGCGCGAGGACCGCGCCGGTGGAGGCGCAGGCCTCGATTGCGCCCGCGTAGGAGGCGCGAAAGCCGGTCTTCTTCATCACCGGGATGGTCATGGTGCCCGCGGTGAGCACGTTGGAGACGACGCTGCCGGACATCATGCCGAGCAGGCCGCTCGCGAAGATGCACACCTTGGCGGCGCCGCCGCGGAACGTGCCGCACAGCGCGAACGACAGGTCGATGAAGAACTTGCCCGCGCCGGTCATCATGAGCGCGGTGCCGAAGACGAGGAAGCCGATCACCGTCTCGGCGAAGGCCTGCACCGGGATGCCGAGCAAGCTCTCGACCGACAGCATGTGGTAGGCGCTCGCCTGCGCGGGCGTGGATTGCGTGCCCTTGAGCGGCCCGAGCCACTCCGCGCCGGCGAAGATCGGGTAGAGCGTGAAGGGCAGCACCGAGAGCACCAGGCCCCAGCCGCCGGTGCGGCGCAGCGCCTCCATCAGCAGCGCCCACATGGCGTAGCCCGCCCAGACGACGTCGGCCGGCGCGCCGCCGAACTCCCAGCCCAGCTCCGCGGCCTTGCGGATGTGCAGCATCAGGTAGAACGCGGTCGCCGCGGTGGCGAGGAACAGCAGCACGTCGTACCAGGCGACGCGGTCGAGGCTCGCGCGCCCGCTGCCCGGGAAGATGACGAACACGAACGGCAGCATCACCAGCACCAGGCCGTAGTAGTACTCGGTATTGAGCGGCGTGAACCCTGCGAAGAACCTGAGGACGAACTGCTGGTTGACGCAGAGGAAGATCGTGGCCGCGGCCGCGCCGATCAGCATCCAGCGCCAGAAGCCGGCGAGGCGCCGGACGCGGATGACCTCCGCTTCCTGTGGCCCGTGCGTGCCGCCCGCAACGGAGGACGGAACGCCGCCGCTCGCGGCGGCGTGGGGATCAGCGTCCTGCATCGCCGCCGCAGGGGCGAGTCAGGTCAGAAAATCGTGTCGAAGCCGGCTTTCTGCAGCGTCGTGTTGCGCACCGTCATCCACGCCTTGCGGAAAGCCTCGCCCTCCGAGGGCGGGCTGGTCTTGAGAAACGCGCTCCAGGCGTCGGCGAGCACCTGCTGGCGCTTGAGCAGCTTCTGGTTGTGCGCTTCGTGCTCGGGCTTCCAGGCGCCGGCTTCCTTGATCGCCTTCACGGCGCCTTCGTGATACGGGATGACCCAGGCGAAGTTCTGGCGCGCAAGCTCGAGCCCTGCGGCCCCCGGCGCGGCGTCCTTGTAGGCGCCATAGTTGGCGATCATCGACTTGGTGATGCCGTAGACGACGTCGGCCGGCTGCGAGGCGTAGGCCATGAAGATCGGGTACGGGTAATTGGGCAGCTCGACCGGGCTCTGGGCCGAGACGCCGACGCCGCAGGTCGCCTTGTGCGGCGCGTAGTACGGACCGATCTCGCGCATGCGCTGCCAGCCGGCCTTGTCGGCGGCGGGCGTCGGCGGGTACAGCAGCCCGCGCGGCGAGGCCTCGACCTCCTTCGCCTGCCCGGAGATGGTCGAGGCGATCGCCGCGTCCACCTCGTTGTTGAGCATGCCCTTCCACATCGCGCCGTAGCTGGAGAACTCCACCAGCTTCACGTCGCCCTTGCCCAATCCCGCGAACGCGAGCACCGCGTAGGCGTTCTGGTTGAGCGCGGGGGACCCCACGACGATGCCGACGCGCTTGCCCTTGAGGTCCTTGATCTGCTTGACGCCCGTGTCCTTGGCGACGCCGAGCGAGATCGCGTTGCAGTCCGACGAAGCGAGCAGCAGCCGCATCGGCTGCGGGCCCCAGTCCTTGACCGCGAACTCGAACACGCCCTCCTGCGCGAAATAGGTGCCGATGCCCATGGCCGAAGCCTGCGCGCGGCCGCCTTTCAGCGGCGCGAGGCGCGCGACGTCGTTGCCCGCCGGCAGCACGCGCACATCGGTGTTGTGCTTGTCCTTCATCGCCTTGCCGACCGCCACGACGATGTTGAATCCGGACGATCCCGTGTCGTAGGCGGTCATGGTGAGCGTCGCGGGCAGCTTGACGTCCTGCGCGCCTGCGGCGAGCGAAAGCGCGGCAAGCGCCGCGCCGATCGTAATGCGAGTCAGCATGGTCTCCCTCCTTCGGCTCATGTTGCCGCTTGGCGCGCCGTCTGTCCAGCCCTGGCGATGATGCGCTTCACCGCCTCGGCGTCGGGCTCGATCACCTCGAAGCGCTGCGTGCGGCTCTCCAGGCCCTCGAGCTCCGGCGGCCGGCCCGGATCGCGGCCGAGCGCCTCGCGCAGGGTGTCGGCGAACTTCACCGGCAGCGCGGTCTCGAGGCAGACCAGGGGAACCCCCGGCTCCCGGCGCTCGAGGCCCACCTTTACGCCGTCGGCGGTGTGCGGGTCGATGACGACGCCGTACTGCCGCTCGAGCCGTCGGATGGTGGCGATGCGGTCGGCGTGCGTGCTCAGGCCCGAGGCGAATCCCGAGGCCGCGATGCGCCCGCGCATCGCGGAGAGGTCGAACTCGCCGCGCGCCTCGAGCTCGCGCCACAGCGCGGCGACGCGCGCGCCGTCGCGGTCCACCAGGTCGAACACGTAGCGCTCGAAGTTGGACGCCTTGGTGATGTCCATGGACGGGCTCGAGGTCGCCTGCGCCGCGCGCCTGACGCGGTAGCGGCCGGTGCGGAAGAACTCGTCGAGCACGTCGTTCTCGTTGGTGGCGAGGATGAGCTGCCGCACCGGCAGCCCCATCGCGCGCGCGGCGTAGCCGGCGTAGATGTTGCCGAAGTTGCCGGTCGGCACGGCGAACGCCACCTGCTCGGCGTTCGAGCGCGTGGCGGCGAAGTAGCCCTTGAAGTAGTAGACCACTTGCGCGGCGACGCGCGCCCAGTTGATCGAATTCACCGCGCCGATGCGGTGCCGCGCCTTGAAGGCGGCGTCGGCGTTGACGCGCTTCACGATCTCCTGGCAGTCGTCGAAGTTGCCGCGCACCGCCAGGTTGTGGATGTTGGAGTCGAGCAGCGTGAACATCTGCGCGCGCTGGAACGCGCTCATGCGGCCGTGCGGCGAGAGCATGAACACGCTCACGCCGCGCAGCCCGCGCAGCGCGTGCTCGGCGGCCGAGCCGGTATCGCCCGAGGTGGCGCCGAGCACGTTGAGCGACTGGCCCCGCTTCGCGAGCACATGCTCGAACAGCTCGCCGAGGAGCTGCATCGCAAGGTCCTTGAAGGCGAGCGTCGGGCCGTTGGCGAGGCCGAGCAGGTGCAGCCCCGGCTCGAGCGTCTTCAGCGGCGTGATGTCCTCGCTGCGGAAGGCTTCCTTCGTGTAGGCGCGCCCGAGCATGGCACGCAGGTCGGCGGCCGGGATGTCGTCGGCGAAGCGCGCGAGCACCTCGAAGGCGAGCGCGGGGTAGGGAAGCCCGCGCCAGGCGTCGAGGTCCGCCTCGGGCCAGCGCTCCGGGACGTAGAGGCCGCCGCCGGGCGCCAGGCCCTCCAGCACGATCTCGCCGAAGCGCCTCGCCTGCGCCTCGCCGCGGGTGCTTACGTAGCGCACTACAGCAGCTCTTCGAGGCGGATGCGGGTGACCTTGCCGACCACGGTGCGCAGCTTCTCGATGCGCGCGATGGCGGCGTCGACGCGCTTTTCCACCGCGAGGTGGGTGAGCATGACGATGTCCACGCGCTTCTCGCCCTCGCCCGGCTCCTTCTGCACCATGGCGTCGATCGAGATGCGCGAGTCGGCGAGGATGCGCGCGATGTCGGCGAGCACCCCGGGGCGGTCGAGCACGCGCATCCTGAGGTAATACGAGGTCTCGACCTCGCCGATCGGCAGGATCGGCGTCCTGGATAGGCTGTCGGGCTGGAACGCGAGGTGCGGCACGCGGTGCTCGGGGTCGGCGGTGATGAGGCGCGTCACGTCCACGAGGTCGGCCACCACCGCGCTCGCGGTGGGCTGGCTGCCGGCGCCCGCGCCGTAATACAGCGTCGGCCCGACCGCGTCGCCCTTGACGAGGATCGCGTTCATCACGCCCTCGACGTTGGCGATCAGGCGGCGCTCGGGCACCAGCGTCGGGTGCACCCTGAGCTCGATGCCCTTTTTCGCGCGCCGCGTGATGCCGAGCAGCTTGATGCGGTAGCCCAGCTCCCCGGCATAGCCGATGTCCTCGCGCGTGAGCCTGGAGATGCCCTCGGTGTAGGCCTTGGCGAGCTGCATCGGCACGCCGAAGGCGAGCGCCGAGAGGATGGTCAGCTTGTGCGCCGCGTCCACGCCCTCGATGTCGAAGGTGGGGTCGGCCTCGGCGTAGCCGCGCTTCTGCGCCTCCTTGAGCACGGTGGCGAAGGGCAGCCCCTTGTCGCGCATCTCCGAGAGGATGAAATTGGAGGTGCCGTTGATGATGCCGGCGATCCACTCGATGCGGTTGGCCGAGAGCCCCTCGCGCAGCGCCTTGATGATCGGGATGCCGCCCGCGACCGCCGCCTCGAAGGCGACCATCACGTCCTTCTTCTGCGCGGCGGCGAAGATCGCGTTGCCGTGCGTGGCGAGCAGCGCCTTGTTGGCCGTGACCACGTGCTTGCCGTGCGCGATCGCGTCGAGCACCAGGTCCTTGGCGATGGTGGTGCCGCCGATCAGCTCGATGACGATGTCGATGTCGCGCGCGCGCGTCACCTCGAAGGCGTCCGCGGTCACCCTGGCCTTGCCGTCGACGATCTTGCGCGCGTGCGCGGTGGCCTTGTCGGCGACGCGCGTGATCAGGATCTGGCGCCCGGCGCGGCGCTGGATCTCGTCGGCGTTGCGCGCGAGCACGTCCCAGGTGCCGCTGCCGACCGTGCCGATGCCGAGCAGCCCTGCGTGGATGGGCCGCACTACTGGGCACCCCTCACTATGCCGCTCCCCGCAGCAGCCCGTCCTTGCGGAACATCTCGCGCACGCCGCGCACCGCCTGGCGCAGGCGGTGCTCGTTCTCGATCAGGGCGATCCGCACGTGGTCGTCGCCGTAGTCGCCGAAACCGATGCCCGGGGCGACCGCGATCTTCGCCTCCTCGAGCAGCCGCCTGGTGAAGCCGATCGAGCCGAGCGCCGCGTAGTACGGCGGGATCTTCGCCCAGACGTACATCGAGGCCTTGGGGTTCTCGACCATCCAGCCGCAGTCGTGCAGGCCACGCACCATGACGTCGCGCCGCCGCTGATAGGTGGCGCGGATTTCCTCCACGCAGTCCTGCGGCCCCTCGAGCGCGATGATCGAGGCGACCTGGATCGGCGCGAAGGTGCCGTAGTCGTGGTAGCTCTTGATGCGCGCGAGGGCATGCACCAGGTCCCTGTTGCCCGCCATGAAGCCGATGCGCCAGCCGGCCATGTTGTAGCTCTTGGACATGGTGAAGAACTCGACCGCAACGTCGCGCGCGCCCGGCACCTGCATGATCGAGGGCGCCTTCCAGCCGTCGAACGTGATGTCGGCGTAGGCGAGGTCGTGCACCACCAGGATGTCGTGCTGGCGCGCGATCCTGATCACGCGCTCGAAGAAATCCAGCTCGACGCATTGCGCCGTCGGGTTCGAGGGAAAGCCGATCACCAGCATCTTGGGCTTCGGGAAGAGCTCGCTGATGGCGCGCTCGAGCTCGGCGAAGAAATCCACGCCCGGGGTCATGCGCACCGAGCGGATGTCGGCCCCGGCGATGATCGCGCCGTAGATGTGGATCGGGTACGAGGGGTTGGGCACCAGCACCGTGTCGCCGCGCTCGAGCGTCGCGAGCATCAGGTGCGCGAGGCCTTCCTTGGAGCCGATGGTGACGATCGCCTCGGTCTCGGGATCGAACTCGACGCCGAAGCGCCGCCGGTACCAGTCGCAGATCGCCTTGCGCAGGCGCGGGATGCCCCTGGACACAGAGTATCCGTGCGTATCCTGGCGCTGCGCCGCCTCGACGAGCTTGTGCACGATGTGCGGCGGCGTCGGCCCGTCGGGGTTGCCCATCGACAGGTCGATGATGTCCTCGCCCCGGCGCCGCGCCGCCATCTTCAGCTCGGCGGTGATGTTGAATACGTACGGCGGCAGCCGCTTGATGCGCTCGAATTCCCTCATGGCGGTAGAATTTTAGCAGTGAAACTGCAACTCGAAGGCTCGGGCGCGCTCAACGCCGTCACCGGCTACGGCGCGGGCTACGTGATGGTGAATGGCGAGCGCCACGAGACGAACCTCGTCGTGCTGCCCGAGCGCGTCATGCCGTGGAGCGCGGGCGGCTTCGAGACGCTCGCCGAGAGCGATTTCGAGATGCTCGCGGCGCTCGGCTCCGAGGTCGTGCTGCTCGGCACCGGCGTGGCGCTGCGCTTTCCGGCGCCGCGCCTGACGCGCGCGCTCGCCATCGCGCGCATCGGCCTGGAAGTGATGGACACGCAGGCCGCGTGCCGCACCTACAACATCCTGATGGCCGAAGAGCGCCGCGTCGCCGCGGCGCTGTTGCTGCGGTGAGCGCGGGGCTTTTTCCGGGGTTCAGGCAAAGGCGCATCCGCACGAGCGGCGCGACGATCAACCTGGTGCACGCGGGCGACGGGCCGCCGGTGCTGATGCTGCACGGCTACCCCGAGACGCACGTCATGTGGCACAAGGTGGCGCCGGAGCTCGCGCGCGACTACGCGGTGGTGTGCGCCGACCTGCGCGGCTACGGCGACTCCTCGAAACCGACGGGGCTGGCCGACCATTCGAACTACTCCAAGCGCGCGATGGCGCAGGACATGGCCGAAGCGATGAGCGCGCTCGGGCACGAGACCTTCCATGTCGTCGGGCACGACCGCGGCGGGCGCGTCGGGCATCGCCTCGCGCGCGACCACGGCAGCCGCGTGCGAACGCTCACCGTGCTCGACATCTCGCCGACGTGGCGCGTGTTCCAGAACACTTCGATGCGGCTGGCGCGCGCCTTCTACCACTTGTTCTTCCTCATCCAGCCGGCGCCGATGCCCGAGAAGATGATCGGCAGCATGGCGGCCGAGTACCTGCTCGGGCGGATCGGACGCAGCGCCGGCGGCCTGAAGCATTTCCCGCGCGCGGTGCAGCGCGAGTACCTGCGCTGCTTCGACCGGCGCGGCATCCACGCGAGCTGCGAGGACTACCGCGCCGCGGCGAGCATCGACCTCGCGCACGACCGCCGGGACCTGGGCAGGAAATTGCGCATGCCGGTGCTTGCGCTCTGGGCCAGGCACTCGCCCGTGGGCACGATGTTCGACTGCCTCGCCGACTGGCGCGAGGTGGCGCGCGACGTGCGCGGCCGGGCGCTCGATTGCGGCCACTTCCTGCCCGAGGAGAAGCCGCGCGAGACCTTGGCGGAAATCCGGCGCTTCCTCGCCAGGCACGAAAAAGCCATTTGAATTCAGCATCCTGCGTCGCAGAGTTGCAGCAGCGGTTGAAAACGTGTTCAATGAACGCGTTGCAACGCAAAGCCACGACGGATTGGTAACTCGCCCCGCGCATGCTGGGTAAGCCGGTCAAGGACTTCGCCCTGCCCGCGACCGGCGGCGGCACGTTCCGGCTCTCGGAAAAGCGCGGCAAGGCGCTGGTCCTGTACTTCTACCCCAAGGACAACACCCCCGGCTGCACCGCCGAGGGCGCGGATTTCCGCGACCTGCACAAGGCGTTCGCGCGCGCTGGCGCGGAGGTCTATGGCGTGTCGCGCGATTCGCTGAAGTCGCACGAGGGCTTCAAGGCGAAGATGAAGTTCCCGTTCGAGCTCCTGTCGGACGCCGAGGAGTCGGCCTGCAGGCAGTTCGGCGTCATCAAGATGAAAAGCATGTACGGCAGGAAGGTCCGCGGCATCGAGCGCAGCACCTTCGCGATCGACGCGAAGGGCGTGCTTGCGCGCGAGTGGCGCGGCGTCAAGGTTCCCGGTCACGCCCAGGAGGTACTCGACTTTGTTAAGACCCTCGGATAGTCCCCACGCCGCCAATCTCGAAGCAGCGCTGGACGATCAGCAGGCTCCTTCCGCCACCACCATCCCTCCAGCCCCCATGGCGAAACGCTCCCGCCCCGGCGCCAAGCCGCGCGTCAAGAAATTGTTCGTGCTCGACACCAACGTGCTCATGCACGACCCGTCGAGCCTGTTCAGGTTCGAAGAGCACGACCTGTACCTGCCGATGGGCACGCTGGAGGAGCTCGACAACCACAAGCGCGGGCTCTCGGACGTGGCGCGCAACGCGCGCCAGGCGAGCCGGTTCCTGGACGAGATCGTCTCGGGCCGCGTGGCCGACATCTCGGCTGGGCTCGCGATCAAGCCGCGCGAGGGGCGCGCCTCGGGCGGCAGGCTGTTCCTGCAGACCGAGGCGATCAACGGCGAGCTGCCGGCCACGCTCGCCGCGGGCAAGACCGACAACCAGATCCTGTCGGTGGTGCGCCACCTGCAGAAGAGGGAGCCCGCGCGCGAGGTGATCCTGGTTTCGAAGGACATCAACATGCGCATCAAGGCGCGCGCGCTCGGGCTCGCCGCCGAGGACTACTCCAACGACAAGGTGCTGGAGGACGCCGACCTCCTCTACACCGGAGTGCGCCCCCTGCCGCGCGACTTCTGGGACACGCACGGCCGCGACATGGAATCGTGGAAGAAGGAAGGCCACACCTATTACCGCGTGCGCGGGCCGCTGGTGCCGAGGCTGCTGCTCAACGAGTTCGTCTACGACGAGTCCGGCGAGCGCCCACTGCACGCCCAGGTGAAGGAGAAGGCGGGCCGCGCAGCGGTCCTCGAGACGGTGCGCGACTACGCGCACGCCAAGAACTCGGTGTGGGGCATCACGGCGCGCAACCGCGAGCAGAACTACGCGCTGAACCTGCTCACGAACCCGCAGATCGACTTCGTGACGCTGCTCGGCCAGGCGGGCACCGGCAAGACCCTGCTCGCGCTCGCCGCGGGCTTGACGCAGGTGCTCGACGACAAGCGCTACAGCGAGATCATCATGACGCGCGTCACGGTGCCGCTGGGCGAAGACATCGGCTTCCTGCCCGGCACCGAGGAGGAGAAGATGCAGCCCTGGATGGGCGCGCTCGAGGACAACCTCGACGTGCTCAATGCCTCCGACGAGTCGGGCGGCGAGTGGGGACGCGCGGCGACCAGGGACCTGGTGCGCTCGCGCATCAAGGTGAAGTCGCTCAACTTCATGCGCGGCCGCACCTTCGTCAACAAGTGGCTGATCATCGACGAGGCGCAGAACCTGACGCCCAAGCAGATGAAGACGCTGGTGACGCGCGCCGGCCCGGGCACCAAGGTGGTGTGCCTGGGCAACATCGCCCAGATCGACACGCCCTACCTCACCGAGGGCAGCTCGGGCCTCACCTACGTGGTGGACCGCATGAAGGGCTGGGCGCACGCCGGCCACGTGACCCTCGCCCGCGGCGAGCGCTCCCGTCTCGCAGACCACGCTGCCGAAAGCCTCTAGATTCTGCTAGTCTGCGGCCTCATTTTTCGCAGAGGGCCGCAATGATTTCCATCGCCAGACTGCTGGCGGCGCTCGTCGCCGCCGCACTGCTCGCCGCCGCGCCGGCGCACGCGCAGCAGAAGGACAGCCCCTACGAGCCGCAGGTCGGGCAGGCCGGCAAGGACGTGATCTGGGTGCCGACGCCCGACGAAGTGGTGGACCGGATGCTGCGCATGGCGCAGGTGACGCCGAACGACTACGTCATCGACCTCGGCGCGGGCGACGGCAAGATCGCGATCGCGGCGGCGAAGAAGTTCGGCGCGCGCGCGCTCGGCATCGAGTACAACCCGGACATGGTGAAGCACGCCATGCGCAACGCCGAGAAGGCGGGCGTCGTGGGCAAGGCGCGCATCGTGCACGGAGACATCTTCCAGAGCGACTTCTCGCAGGCGACCGTGATCACCATGTACCTGCTGCCTGCGCTCAACATGAAGCTGCGGCCGCAAATCCTCGCCATGCGCCCGGGCACGCGCGTCGCGTCGCACTCCTTCAACATGGAGGACTGGGAGCCCGACGAGACCTCCAACTTCGACGGGCGCCACGCCTACCTGTGGGTGGTTCCCGCGCCGATCGGCGGCAACTGGACGCTCGAGGCCGGCGGCGAGCGCACCGAGATCACGATCGATCAGCGCTTCCAGAAGATCGAGGGCACGGTGGCGCTCAGCCCGCAGCTGCGCGGCGGCCTGCGCGAGGCGCGGCTGCGCGGGTTCGTGATCTCGTTCGCCTACGTGGACAGCAACGGCGTGCGGCGCGATTTCAGCGGCCGCATCGCCGGCAACCGCATGGAAGGCTCCTTCCGCGGGGACAACAACACCGAAGGCCGCTGGACCGCCACCAAGAAGTAAGAAAAAGGGTCCTGACCCCTTTTCTGCTTACCCTAGCTTCTTGTGGGTGCCGTCGCAGAACGGCTTGCCGCCGGAGCGCTTGCAGCCGCACAGCCACACTTTCTGCGCCGCGGCAACGCTGAACTTCACCGGCCGGAACTCGGTGACCTTGTGCGAGCCGTCGCAGAACGGCTGCTTCTTGGACTGCCCGCAGGCGCACCACCAGTAATCGCCCGCCGCCAGCTCCACCGCGTAGGGCCCTTTCTGCGCGATCATCGGCTCGGCCATCTTTCCCCCTGGTGCGTCAGTAGGTGCCCTGGTGAGCGAGGTTCTCGAAGCGGGTGTACTGGCCTAGGAACGCAAGCTCAATGCGGCCGATCGGGCCGTTCCTCTGCTTGCCGATGATCACCTCGGCGCGCCCCTTGGCCTCGGGCTTGTCCGGGAAGTACACCTCGTCGCGGTAGATGAACAGGATCACGTCCGCGTCCTGTTCGATCGCGCCACTTTCCCGCAGGTCCGACATCATCGGGCGGCGGTCGTTGCGCGCCTCGACGGCTCGCGACAGCTGCGACAGCGCGACCACCGGCACTTCCAGCTCCTTCGCCAGCGCCTTGAGCGAGCGCGAGATCTCGGAGATCTCGGTGGCACGGTTCTCGCCGCTGGACGACGCCCGCATCAGTTGCAGGTAGTCCACCACGATCAGGCCCAGGCGCCCCGACTGGCGGCGCATGCGGCGCGCACGCGCGCGCAGCTCGAGCACGTTGAGCGCGCCGGTCTCGTCGATGTAGATCGGCGCCTCGTGAAGGCGCCCCATCGCTGCCGACAGCCGCCCCCACTCCTCGTCCGCCAGCCGCCCCGTGCGCATCTTGTGCTGGTCCACCTTGGCGATCGAGCCCAGCATCCGCATCGCGAGCTGCGTGCCGCTCATCTCCATGCTGAAGATCGCGACCGGCAAGCCGTTGTCCACCGCGACGTGCTCGGCGATGTTCAATGCCAGGGCCGTCTTCCCCATTGAGGGGCGTCCGGCGACGATGATCAGGTCCTGCGGCTGCAGGCCCGCGGTCTTCTCGTCGAGGTCGAGGAACCCGGTCGGGATGCCGGTGACGTCGGACTTGTTCTCCTGGTGGTACAGGTGGTCGATGCGCTCGAACACGCGCGCCAGCACCGGCTGGATCTCCTCGAAGCCGCGCGTGCCGCGGCCGCCCGCCTCGCCCACCTCCAGGATGCGCGACTCGGCCTCGTCCAGGAGCTGCCGCACCTCCTTGCCCGAGGGGCCGAGCGCGCTTTCGGCGATCTCGGTGGCGACCTGCGCGAGGCGCCGCTGCAGCGCGCGCTCGCGCACCAGCTCCGCGTAACGGCGCGCGTTGAGCGCGCTCGGCGTGTTCTGCGCCAGCGCCGCGAGGTAGGCGGCGCCGCCGGTCCTGTCCCTGTCCTCGCTCGCCTCGATCGCCTCGGACACGGTCACCAGGTCGGCGGGCTTGCCGGCCTCGATCAGGCGCGCGATGTGGCGGAAGATGCGCCGGTGATCGTCGCGGTAGAAGTCTTCCGCGACCACCACGTCGGCGACGCGGTCGAAGGCCTCGTTGTCGAGCAGCAGCCCGCCGAGCAGCGACTGCTCCGCCTCGACCGAGTGCGGCGGCACGCGCAGCGCCTGCAGCTGGGAATCGGCGGCTTCTGCGCGCGCCGGAGAGATCGCGGCGCTGCCTTGCGGACGTGCCATGGGATGGAGCGAATGCTACCAACAAAAAAGGCGCCGTTGCCAGCGCCTTTTCAAGCAGCGGATTCTGCGCCGCTTTTCTTCGCTTCTCACGTCTCGCCCAGGACCGACACGGTGATCGTCACCACGACGTCGGTGTGCAGCTGCACCTGAAGCTGCGTGTCGCCGACCTGCTTGATCGGGCCGGCGGGCATGCGGATCTGCGAGCGCTCGACCTCGTGCCCTTGAGCCTTGAGCGCCTCCACGATGTCGTAGTTGGTGACCGAGCCGAACAGCCGCCCGTCCACGCCCGCCTTCTGCGTGATCTGGACCGTGAGGCCGTCGAGCTTTGCGCCGCGCTCCTGCGCCTTCGCGAGCGCGTCGGCCTGCGCTTTTTCCAGCTCCGCCCGCCGCGCCTCGAACGCCTTCAGGTTGGCGTCGGTGGCGCGCTTCGCCTTGCCCTGCGGAATCAGGAAATTGCGCGCGAAGCCGTCCTTCACCTTGACCACGTCGCCCAGGTTGCCCAGGTTGGCGACTTTCTCCATCAGGATCACTTGCATGGCGCGCGCCTCAGTGCAGGTCGGTGTACGGCAGCAGCGCGAGGAACCGCGCGCGCTTGATCGCGGTCGAGAGCTGGCGCTGGTAGCCGGACGAGGTGCCGGTGATGCGCGCCGGGATGATCTTGCCGTTCTCGCCGATGAAGTCCTTCAGCACGTCGAGCGCCTTGTAGTCGATCCACTCGACCTTCTCGGCGGTGAAGCGGCAGAACTTGCGGCGCCGGAACAGCGCCCGCTGGCCGCGGTCCTTCTTGTCCTTGCCTTTGCCCTTGAACTTGCCCTTGCCTCTGCGGGGTCCAGCCATCTCAATCTCCTTCGATGAATTCGATCTTGGTCACGTGGAGCACCGGCTTGTTCGAGCGCCGGCTCCGCGCGCACAGGAATCCTTCAATCCTCAGCGGCATGCCGAGCGCGCTCGCCGCCACCAGCCGCGCCTGCGCATGGAAGGCCACCGCGTCGAGCTCGACGCCGACCTTGCGCGTGCCGCCGGCCTCGGCGCGCTCCGACTCGTGCCTGAGCCGGAACTCGGCCACCGGCACGCCGGCAGGGGTGTGGCGCAGGGCGCCCAGTTGCGCGACCACGCCGTCGAGCGCGATGTGGTTGGCAGCTGCGCGCCGCGTCAAGCCGCGGCGGCCGGTGCAGCGGCCGGGGCCTCGGCCGGCTTCGCCTCGCCGGGACGTTCCATCATCGACTTCGACTTCTCCTCCTTCATCATCGGGGAAGGCGCGGTCTCGGCCTTGTCCATCTTCACCGTGAGGTGGCGCAACACCGCGTCGTTGAAGCGGAACGAGTGCTCCAGCTCGTTGAGCGTCTCGCCGTCGCACTCGATGTTCATCAGCACGTAGTGCGCCTTGTGCACCTTGGCAAGCGGGAACGCGAGCTGCCTGCGGCCCCAGTCCTCGAGCCGGTGCACCTTGCCGTTGCGCGCCGCGATGACGCCCTTGTAGCGCTCGACCATCGCGGGCACCTGCTCGCTCTGGTC
>CAZVHU010000093.1:0-13522 GCA_964627075.1 uncultured Enterobacteriaceae bacterium
CGTGCGCGAGCACCGCCTCGATCTCCGGGGGCGCGAGCCGCGCGAGCAGCGTGTCGAAGAACACGATCCGCTTCGCAGCGCCGAAGCCGGTGAAGTAGGCGTTGCCGTGCGAGGAGCGCTTCGAGCCGTCCATGACGAACAGGCCGCTCGAGCGGAAGCCGCAGCGCGCGAGCAGCAGCTTGATGCGCTCGGCAAGCGCCTGGTCCTGGAGCGGGCTGAACTTGTTGAACAGCGGCGCGATCACCGTCGGGTAGATGAGCAGCATCAGCAGGTTGAAACCCGCCCACGCGAGCCACACCCCGATCCACCAGCGCTCGCCCATCCGCGCCATCAGCCACAGCACCAGCACGAGCAGCGGGATGCCGAGCGCCGCGCCGATCGCCGCCTGGCGCGCGAGGTCGGCGATGAAGAGCCTGGGCGTCATGCGGTTGAAGCCGAAGCGCTCCTCGATCACGAACACGCGGTAGACCGACACCGGCAGCTCGACCGCCGAGAGCAGCACCGTCACCGAGACGATCACCGCCACGCCGTGCGCGATGCCGCCCGGCTCGAGGACGCCCGCCCAGGCTTCCAGGAGCCACTGCAGCAGCCCGCCGAGGGTGAGGAGAAGCAGCAGCGCCACGCCCACGAGCAGGTCCACGACGCCGAGGCGCGTCTTCGCGACGCTGTAGTCGGCCGCCTTCTGGTGCGCTTCCAGCGGAATCGTCGCGGCGAACGAGTCGGGCACCGCGCCGCGGTGCGCGCGCACGTGCCGCACTTGGCGCCCCGCGAGCCACAGGCGCGTGGCGGTGGCGAGCGCGAGCGCGGCGAGAAACGCCCAGCCGAAAGCGTTGAGTCCGCCCATCGTGTGAGAGAATACCCAAACTTTTCAACGGGATAAAGAATGGCGGCGGATCCGAGCCACTTGGTGTGGATCGACATGGAGATGACCGGGCTGCAGCCGGACTCCGACCGCATCCTCGAGATCGCGCTGCTCGTCACCGATTCGCAGCTCGCGCAGGTGGGCGAGGGGCTGGTGCTCGTCCTCCACCAGCCCGGCGAGGTGCTCGAGGCGATGGACTCCTGGAACAAGGGCGTGCACGGCAAGTCGGGCCTGATCGACAAGGTGCGCGCCTCCAGGCTCGACGAGGCCGCGGCCGAGGCGCAGGCGCTCGAATTCCTCGCCGCGCGCGTGCCGGCGGGCGTTTCGCCCATGTGCGGCAACTCGGTGTGCCAGGACCGGAGGTTCCTCGCGCGCTGGATGCCGCGGCTGGAAGCGCACTTCCACTACCGGAACCTGGACGTCTCGACGCTCAAGGAGCTGGTCAGGCGCTGGAAGCCCGAGGCGATGAAGGGCGTCGCCAAGGAAGGGCGCCACGAGGCGCTCGCCGATATCCTCGAATCGGTCGAGGAGATGAAGCACTACCGCAAGACCGTGATGAACATCTAGGGGACAGACCCCGGGGGACAGACCCCGATTCTTTCTGGTCTTGCCTTTCGGGGTCTGCCCCCGACTTTGATCTCGGGGTCTGTCCCCGAATTAGGAAAGGAAATCAACAATGATCCTGGAAATTGCCGACCTCCGCATCCACCCCGGCAAGCAGGCCGAATTCGACGCCGCCATCGTCAAGGGCGTCGAGACCGTGATCTCGAAGGCGAAGGGCTTCCGCGGCTACAAGGTGAACAAGGGGATCGAGTCCCCCGAGCGCTACATCCTGATGATCTTCTGGGACACGGTCGAGAACCACACCGTGGACTTCCGCCAGTCGCCCGCGTTCCAGCAATGGCGCGCGATCGTCGGCCCCTTCTTCGCCGCGCCGCCGGCGGTCGAGCACTACACGCTGCTTTCCAAGTCGGCCTGACGCCTTCCTGTTTGTCGTTCCCGCTTTCGCGGGGACGACGGCAGCGGATCAGCCCGCCGGCGGCTCGGGCTTGGTGAGCTCGAGCCCCTGGCGCGCGATCGCGGCGGTATCGCCGCCGGCCGCGCCGCCGGCCACCTGCACCGTCGGGAAGGCGAACTTGATGCCGTTGGCGTCGAAGGCGCGCTTGATCATGGCGAAGGCCTTGCGGCGGATGACGAACTGCTCGCTCGGCAGGGTCTTCATCTTGACGCGGATGTCCACCGAGAAGTCGCCGAGCTTTTCCACGCCCTGCATCTTGAGCGGCTCGATGAACTTGGGCCCGAGCTCGGGATCCGCCGCGAGGTCCTTGCCGATCTGCTTGATGAGCTTCTTCGCCTTGTCGATGTCGCTGTCGTAGGTGATGCCGATGTTGAACTTGTCGATCACCCAGTCGCGGCTCATGTTCTGGATCGCGCGCAGCTCGCCGAAGGGCACCGTGTACACCGGGCCGCGGTGGTGCCGCAGCTTCACCGAGCGCATGCCGAAGGCCTCCACCGTGCCCTTGTAGTTCCCGGACTGGATGTACTCGCCGATGCGGAAGGCGTCGTCCATCAGGAAGAACACGCCCGTGAGGATGTCGCGCACCAGCGTCTGCGCGCCGAAGCCGATGGCAAGCCCCAGCACGCCCGCGCCGGCGAGCAGCGGGCCGATGTTCACGCCCAGGCCCGAGAGCACCAGCATCACGGTCATCACCGCGAGCACCACCAGGATGAACTTGCGCGCAAGCGGCAGCAGCGTCTGCAGGCGCGGCGGCGGCTGCACCACCACGCCGTTGACGGTCTTGGGCTGCAGCCGCCGGTCGATCCCCACCTTGACGAAATGCCAGCCGAGCGCCGCGAGCGCCACTGCCGCGAGCAGGTCGAAGCTCGCTTCGAGCACCGCCTGGCGGACCTTCACGCCGAACTCGCCGAGCAGCGTGAAGCCCCACAGCTCGGCCACGCCCGCGAGCAGCATCAGCGCGAGCAGCACGCGCATCACCTTGTGCAGCACGACCGCGTATTCCGGGCGCTGCACCAGCGCCTCGCCGGTGCCGCTGCTGAAGAGATCGTCGATGCCGCGCCCGATCCAGCGGTCGAGCAGCGGGAAGATGAGCACGGCGCCGAGCGAGGCGAGCGCCGCGGTGACGTTGGCGCGCCCGTGGTCGATGGTGCCCAGCGCCCACAGCACCCACACCAGCCCGACATAAGCGATCGCGAACAGGTGCCAGGTGCCGGCGACCGTGGCGCGCCAGCCGCTGGCCGCGCCACCCTTCTGGATCTCCGCCGCAACCGGCTTGCGCGCGTCGAGGATCATGCCCATCAAGATCAGGCCGACCAGCGCGCCGCTTCCCAGCCGGATGAGGATCTCGACCTCGAAGGGCACGCCGGCGACGAACAGCAGTCCCGAGATGAGCAGCGCGAAGATCCAGACCGCGGCGACGCGCGCTGTCCAGCGGTGCACGAACGCCGCGCTTTCCTCGCCGATGGGGACCAGACGCCTCCCCGCCGCATCCGGGGACAGGACCAAGCGCGAAACGATGAGCGCCGCGTACAGAAGAATCGCGCCGGTCGCGAAGGCGACCTGGAAGGTGCGCTCGGCGCTGCCCGCGCCGTAGACGAGGTGCGCGGCGACAAGGGTCAGCGCTGCGAACGCCGCAAGCGGCAGCAGGTCGAGCGTGAACCGATGCAGCGCCGCGCCCAGGCGCTTCAGGAAGCCGGCGTCGGCCGGCGGCGGTGCCTTCAGCTGGGGCTCGACCACGCGGCGACGCAGCTCGCGGCTCGCGAGCAGGCCCGCGGCTGCGATCAGCGCGAAGACGAGCAACTGCACGAACAGGCTGGCCGCGCCCTTGCCGCCGGAAACCTTGTCGATCGCGGAAGCGATCGCCTCGGGCAGCTGCGCCCAGCCTTCGGAGATCACCTTCTTGCGCCGCTCGGACTGCTCGCCCGAGCCCTCGAGGCTCTGGCGCAGGCGCACGAGGAGCATGGTGCTGCTGCTTTCCTCCTTCTTTTCCGCGGCCGCCCGCTTCTCCGCCTGCTGGTGCAGCTGGCGCGCGAGCAGCTGCCGCGCCTGCGCATCCGTCAACTTGGAGAGGATCGCGTCGGCCTCTTCCGGCGTGAACTTCTCCGGCAGCTCGACCGGCGCTTCCTTCTTTGCGGGCTTGTCGGCGGCGGCCGCCGGCCCGGGGAGCAGGGCGCAGGCGGCGCCAAGGAGCAGCGCGCCAAGCAGGCGAACGCCGGCAACCGGGGCGCCGGCGGGCTTCACTCGACCTCTACGATCGCTTCGATCTCGACGGGAATCCCGTTCGGCAGCGACCCCATGCCGACCGCCGAGCGCGCGTGCCGGCCCTTGTCGCCGAACACCTCCACGAAGAGGTCCGAGCAGCCGTTGATCACCTGCGGCTGCTTGTCGAACTCGGGCACGCCGTTCACCATGCCGAGCACCTTGACCACGCGCTTCACCTTGTCGAGGCTGCCCAGTTCGGCGCGCATCACCGCGAGCAGTGCAAGCCCCGTCGAGCGCGCGAACTTGTAGCCCTGCTCGACGGTGAACTCGCGCCCGACCTTGCCCTGCGGCTTCATGCCGTCCACGGTGGACGGGCCCTTGCCGGCGAGGAACAGCAGGTTCCCGGCGCGCACCGCGTTGACGTAGTTCGCCACCGGCGGCGTCACGGGCGCGAGCTCGATGCCCAGCTCCTTCAGCTTTTTCTCGGCGCTCATTGCGGCGGCACCACCTTTCCGGGGTTCATCAGGTTCTCGGGGTCGAGCGTGCGCTTGATGTCGCGCATCACGGAGATCGTCTCCTCGCCAAGCTCCGAGCGCAGCGACTCCATCTTGCCGTAGCCGACGCCGTGCTCGCCGGTGCAGGTGCCTTCCATCCTGAGCGCGCGCTCGACCAGCCGCCGGTTGAACTGCTTGGCGAGCTCGGTTTCCTCGGGCTTTGCCGGGTCGATGAGGAACATGAGGTGGAAGTTGCCCTCGCCGATGTGCCCGAGCAGCGGCACCGGCGCGATGTAGTTCTTCACGTCGGCCATGGTCTCGCGCACGCACTCGGCCAGGCGCGAGATCGGCACGCAGACGTCGGTCGAGACCGCGCGCGCGCCGGGCCGCAGCTGCAGGCAGGCGAAGTAGGCGTTGTGGCGCGCGTCCCAGAGCTGGCTGCGCTCCTCGGGGCGCGTCGCCCAGTGGAAATCCATGCCGCCGTGTTCTTTCGCGATCGCCTGCACGGTCTCGGCCTGCTCGACGACCGAGGCGCTGGTGCCGTGGAACTCGAAGAACACGGTGGGCGCGACGCGGTAGCTGGTTTTCTTGTAGCGGTTGATCGCGTCGATGGTGGTGGCGCACACGATGTCGCAGCGCGCCACCGGCACGCCCGACTGGATCGTCTGGATGACCGCGTTGGTGCAGCCGTCCACCGACTCGAACGCGCACACCGCGGCCGAGATCGCCTCCTGCACCGGATAGAGGCGCACGGTGATCTCGGTGATGATGCCGAGCGTGCCCTCCGATCCCACGAACAGGCGCGTCAGGTCGTAGCCCGCGGCGGATTTCTTCGGCCGGCGCTGCGTCTGGATGACGCGGCCGTCGGCGAGCACGACCTTCAGCGACACCACGTTCTCGCGCATCGTGCCGTAGCGCACCGAGCTGGTGCCCGAGGCGCGCGTCGCCGCCATGCCGCCGATGGTGGCGTCCGCGCCCGGATCCACCGGGAAGAAAAGGCCCGTGTGCTTGATGAATTCGTTGAGTTGCTTTCGCGTCACGCCCGCCTGCACCACGGCGTCGAGGTCGGCCTCGTGCACCGCGAGCACCTTGTTCATCTGCGAGCAGTCGATCGAGACGCCGCCCTTAACCGCGAGGATGTGGCCCTCGAGCGAGGTGCCGACGCCGAACGGGATCATCGGCACGCGGTGGCGGCGGCAGATGCTGACGATGTCGCGCACCTCTTCGGTGGAGCGCGGGAACACCACCACGTCGGGCGGCGCGTAGGGGAAGTAGGATTCGTCCTTGCCGTGGTGCTCGCGCACCGCGGCCGAGGTGCTGACCCGGTCGCCGAGCAGCGCGCGCAGGTCGGCGAGGACGGTCTGGTCGAAATCCCGGGCCTTGTTCATCCGCTCCTCCGGCGCGTTGCACGGCACTCCGTGTCCGTTCCAGCGCGCGCCTTCATTTTAGCTTGATCTCGCCGTCGAACGGCACCTTCACGCCGAGCGCGGGGATCTCGAGCGTCACCTTGGCGGGCAGCGCTTCGTCGCCGTGCAGCAGCTTGCGCTCGAGCGCCTTCTGCACCGCCTGCTCGATCTCGCGCTGCGAGTTGACGCCAACCATCTTGAGGAACTTGCGGATGCTGAGGTTGAAAGTCTCCTGGTCCATGCCTAGCCCTTTCCCGAAAGAAACTTGCGCGCGAGCGATTTTCCCAGCTCCACGCCCCACTGGTCGAAGCTGTTCAGGTTCCAGATCGCGCCTTGCGCGAACACCTTGTGCTCCCAGCACGCGAGCAGCGCGCCGAGCGCGCGCGCGTCGAGGCGCTCGAGGCGCAGGGTGGAGGAGGGGCGGTTGCCGGGGCAGCGACGATGGGCCCCCGCTTTCGCGAGGGCGACAGAGGCTGCGGGGGCGACGCCGCCTTCGCCGGCGGCGGCGTCGCCGAAAGCGAGCGCGTGAGCCTGCGCCTCGGCGTGGGCGTCGAGCTCGCGGCTCGCGCCGGCCACGACGAAGTCGGCCGGCACCGGCTGCGTCCCCTGGTGAAGCAGCTGGTGGAAGGTGTGCTGCGCCGGCGTGCCTTCCTCGCCGAACACCACCGGCGCGGTCGCATACGCCACCGCGCGACCGTCGCGGTCGACGCTCTTGCCGTTCGATTCCATCTCGAGCTGCTGTACCCACGCCGGCAGCCGCCGCAGCGCGTGCGCGTAGGGCAGCACCGCCTGCGCCTGCGCGCCGAGAAAGTTCACGTTCCAGACGCCGAGCAGGGCCATCAGCGCCGGCAGGTTCTTCTCCAGCGGCGCCGTGGCGAAATGCTCGTCCATCGCGCGCGCGCCTGAAAGGAACTCGTCGAACGCCTGCTCGCCCGCGGCGACGAGCGCGGCGAAGCTCGCCGCCGAGCACGCGGAATAGCGGCCGCCGACCCAGTCCCACGTCGGCAGCACTTCGCCGGCACCGAATTCGCGCGCCGCTCGCTCGTTCGCGGTGACGGCGACGAAATGCGCCGCGGCATCGCGCCGCGTGCCGAGCCAGCGCTTCGCCGCCGCGGCGTTGGCGAGCGTCTCCTCGGTGGCGAAGGACTTCGACACCACGACGAAGAGCGTGGTGTCCGGATCCGCGCCCTCGAGCGCGCCCTCGAGTGCGAGCGGGTCGTGGCTGGCCACCCAGGAGACGGCAAGTGTAAAGTCACGCTTTACAGTCAGGGCATCCGCGACCAGCTGCGGGCCGTGCAGCGAGCCTCCGGTGCCCAGGTGCACGATGCGGCGAAAGCGCTTGTTCGCGCGCGCGGCAAGCTCGCGCATGCGCCCGAGCGCCCGCTTCACCTCCGTCGGCGCGGCATCGCCCGCGCGCAGCGCCCAGTGGCGCGCGGCGCGCCCTTCGCTCGTATTGAGCGGCTCGCCGGCGAAGAGCGCGCGCCGCCAGCCGTCGAAGCCGCGCTCGGCCGCGAGCGCGCCGAGCAGCGCAAGCGTCTCGCCGGTGACGCGCTGGCGCGAGTAATCGAGCGCGAGGCCCGGCGCGTCGAGCCTGCACGCCGCCGCGCGCTTCGCATCGCGCGCGAAAAGCTCGGCGATCGTTGTGCCGCGCAGGCTCGAAGCGTGCGCCGCGAGCTTCGCCCAGGCCTGGCAGCCGGTCGGCGGCGCGGACTTCATGGCACCCTGCGGTAGAGGCGATAGCGCTCCGCCTTGTCGCCCGGGCGGCCGACGTCGGCGAGCTTCGCCCAGCCCGGGCCCGGCGCCCCCGCCTCGTCCCGCGGCGAGCCCTGCACGATGACGAGCGGGCAGGGCGCGGGCTTGCGGCGGTCCCAGGCGCGCGTCTTGACCGCGGCGTGGTACGAGAGCGCGGCGCGCTGCACCGCGCCGAGGTTCGAGCCCGCGACGCACGCCGCGTTCGCCGGGATGCGCGACTTCAGCTGCAGCGCCACCGGCCGGTAGCTCTTCTGGTAGTCGATCCAGGGCATCCACAGGCAGGCGACGGTGGCCCAGAGCAGCGCCACGCCCGCCGCCCAGCGCGTCACGCCCCGCGTCGGCGAGGGCGCGGTGAAGAACGCGACGTAGAGCCAGGCGAGGCCGAGCGCCGCGGCGAGCGCGAGCGCGAGCGGGTCGATCCGCGCGGCGAATCCGGGCGCGGTCCTGAGCATGTTCTTCTCGAGCTGCGCCGGCCAGCCGGTCGCCAGGGCCGCGTAGCCCAGCCACACCAGCGCCGCGAACACGGTGAAGGTCATGACTCCGAACCAGTCGAGCGCGTTGGCCGCTCCCCGGCGCAGGCTCGCCACGCCCTGCGCGCCGAGCAGCGCGAGCGGCGGCAGCAGCGCGAGCGCGTTCACGTCCTGCGGCGGGCCCATGCGCGACACGCCGAGGAAGAGCAGCGCGGCGGCGGCGACCGGCACGAAGACCCGCGTCGAGCGCCACTCGCGGCGCAGCATCCAGAGCGACCAGCCCGCGAGCAGCCATGCTGGCCAGGCGAACCAGCTGAGCGTCACGGCAAAGTAGCGCAGGTTGGCGCCGAGCGTGCCTTGCGGCTGCGTCGCCGTCGCCCACCACGCGGCGCCGAAATCGGGCGCGCGCAGCCACAGCGCGAGCGGCCAGCTGCCGCCGATGGCGATTGCCGCGAGCGCGGCGGGAACGAGGAACCGCGGCGCGCGGCGGCCGCGCAGCTCGTCGCAGGCGAGGTGCGCAAGCAGCGCCGCGGCCGCGAGCGCCGCAGGCACGAGCGGTCCGGTCGAGAGAAAGGCGATGCCGAGCGCGGCGCCGAAGGCGATGCCGGCCTTGAGCGGGCGCTTGGCGGCGCGCGCGAGGCACACGAACGCGGCGCACTCGGCGGCGAGCGCCGCGAGATCTGGCAGCGCGGTGTGCGCGTGCACGAACAGCCCGAGCGAGCCGAGCAGCAGCATCCCCGCGAGCGCGGCAGCCGGGCGCCGGTCCTCGAGCGGCGCGGCGTGCCGCGCGGCGAGGTAGAGCGCCCAGAGCGCGGCGAGCACGAGCAGGCCGCTCGCGAGGCGCGCGGCGTCGTGAAACGGCACCAGCCAGCCGAGCGCCTTGCCGAAGGCGAGCGCGATCCAGTGATAGAAGGGCGGATCCACCGGCCAGGGCTCGCCCGCGAGCCGCGGCACCAGCCAGTTGCCCGAGACGTGCATCTGGTGCGCGATCTCGAGCGCGATCGCGTCGAACGCCTTCCACGGGTCGTGCCCGGCGAGGCCGGGAAGGGCGAAGGCCGCCGCGATCAGGAGCAGCGCCGCGCGCGAGGGCGGGAGCGGGAGCCGCGGCAGCATGGGCTATTGTGGAACAAAAAAGGGCAGCCGCAGCTGCCCTCTGGCGATACGCGCGCGAGCGCTCAGGCGGTGGTCTTCTTCTTGGAGTAGCGGCGCTTGAACTTCTCTACGCGGCCGGCGGTGTCCATGATCTTCTGCTTGCCGGTGTAGTACGAGTGCGACTCCGAGGACACCTCGACCTTGATCACGGGGTATTCCTTGCCGTCCGCCCACTTCATGGTCTCGCGCCCCTTGGTGTCGATCGCCGAGCGCGTGAGGAAGGAGTGGTTGGACGCGGTGTCGAGGAAGATCACCGGCCGGTATTGCGGGTGGATGCCTGATTTCATGGGGCTTTTTCGGCTTCGGAAAAGGCGCGAACTATACAGAAATCAGGGGCTTATTGCAACGCGGCGAAATCGGGGACAGACCCCGATCGCGCGCGCTAAGCGGCTGAATCGCTGACTGAATCGCAGAGGTCTGTCCCGCATCTTCGCGGGGCCGCGCCGCGCGCGGCTACTTCTTCGCCGCCGGCTTGGGCGCCACCACGTCCCACTTGCCGCGCACGTCCATCGCCAGCACGCAATCGGCGCCCGCCTCGCAGCGCGTGGCGTGCGGCTTCTTGCCGGTGAATGAGAAATACGAGCCGGCGGGGAGCTTGTGCTCCTTGCCGTCCACGGCGAGCACGAGCGTGCCCGAGACCACCGTCACGTAGTGGTTCGAGCTGTGGTGATGCACCGGCGCCGAGAAACCGCCGGCGAACTTGAGGAAGAAATGGCTCGCACCCTTGCCCGGGTCGCCGCCGAGGGCGGCGATCCGAACGCCGGGCGAGCCGGGGACATCGGTCCATTTCACGTCTGCGGCGGGGACGAAGACCGCACCCCCGGCGGCGTGCACCGGCGAAGCCAGGCACATGCCGAGCCCCGCCATGGTCGCTGCAATCGCTCGTTCCATCATGGTGTCCTCCATCGGTGCGTCATGCGAGGTCTTCGTGAAGGCACAGGATGTTGCCTTCGGTGTCCTGGAACCAGGCCGCTTTCTCCGCGCCGAGCACGCAGACGTGCTCCACCGTCTTCAGACCCGGCAGGTCGTAGTCGGCGAACGTCACGCCGCGCGATTCGAGCGCGCGGATGGTGGCGGCGATGTCCGCGACCCTGAAGCTCATCGCCGTGTGCTCGGCCCTCGTGCCGCCGGGCCGCGGAAAGAGTGCGATCTCGGTGCCGCCGCAGCGATACACGTATTTGCCGTCGGGCTTGGGCTGCCCGCGCGCCAAGCCGAGCTGGCGCTCGTAGAAACGCCGCGCCCGCTCGAGATCCTTCACCGGCAGCATAACGGTGATCTGGTTGCCGCTCAGCATGGAGTAGACTTATACCGCCGCGACGCGCAGGAGAAAATGCGCAGGATTGCGTATGCATGAGCTGACCGCCCGGGACTATCGCGAGGGTTGGCGCCTCGTGTGCGGCATGACCGAGGCGTCGACCGACTCCGCGGCGTTCGGCCGCCAGGGCACGCGCGAGCTGCCGTGCCTGGTGGCCTCCGAGATCACCACGCTCTCGGTCTGCGACCTGGTGCGCAACCGGCGCAGCGTCGTCAGCAATCCCGGCGAGGCGATCTCAGCGGCTGCTCGCGCCTGCTTCGACCGTTTCTTCGAGGTTCATCCGCTGGTGCGCTACCACGCGAGCCACCTCGGCGGCGGCGCGCACCGCATCAGCGATTCGCTACCGCAGGCGCAGTTCCGCGAGACGGCACTTTACAACGAGTACTACCGGCACATCGGCATCGACCATGTGGTCGCGGTGCCGCTGTTCGTGGACCGCGGCCTGCTGGTGAGCTTCGTGCTCAACCGCAACGGGCGCGATTTCAGCGACCGGGAGCGCGCGCTGCTCGATCTCGTGCGCGAGCCGCTTGCGGCCCTGTACCGCAACCTGCTCGCGCGCGGGCGGAAGGCGCGTGGCTTCGACGCGCTGCCGGTGACGCGGCGCGAGCGCGAGGTGCTCGCCTGGCTCGCCGCCGGCAAGACCGACCGGGACATCTCGGAAATCCTCGGCATGAGCCCGCGCACGGTGCAGAAGCACCTGCAGCACATCTACGTGAAGCTGGGGGTGGAGACGCGCACCGCCGCCGTGGTGCGCGCGATGGAGCTCTCGAGCGGCTCGCCGGGGACAGACCCCGGTCTTTCCTCTTAAGAAACCGCTACTTGCAGTGAAGAATCGGGGTCTGTCCCCGGTTGTCAGCCGCGGCGCATCGAGTCGAAGAACTCGGCGTTGGTCTTGGTGGCGCGGACCTTGTCGATGAGGAATTCGGCCGCCTCGAGCTCGTCCATCGGGTAAAGGAGCTTGCGCAGCACCCAGATCTTCTGCAGCGTCGCCTTCTCGATCAGCAGCTCCTCGCGGCGCGTGCCCGAGCGGTTGACGTTGATCGACGGGAAGATGCGCTTTTCGTGCATGCGGCGGTCGAGGTGGATCTCGAGGTTGCCGGTGCCCTTGAATTCCTCGTAGATCACGTCGTCCATCCGGCTGCCGGTGTCGATGAGCGCGGTGGCGATGATGGTGAGCGAGCCGCCTTCCTCGACGTTCCTCGCGGCGCCGAAGAAGCGCTTGGGTTTCTGCAGGGCGTTCGCGTCCACGCCGCCGGTGAGCACCTTGCCGGAGGCCGGCTGCACGGTGTTGTAGGCGCGCGCCAGGCGCGTGATGGAGTCGAGCAGGATCACCACGTCCTTCTTGTGCTCGACCAGGCGCTTCGCCTTCTCGATCACCATCTCGGCGACCTGCACGTGGCGCGAGGCCGGCTCGTCGAACGTGGAGGCGACCACCTCGCCGCGCACCGAGCGCGACATCTCGGTCACTTCCTCGGGCCGCTCGTCGATCAGCAGCACGATGAGCACGACTTCGGGATGGTTGGCGACGATGGCGTGCGCGACGTGCTGCAGCATCACGGTCTTGCCGGCCTTGGGCGGGGAGACGATGAGGCCGCGCTGGCCCTTGCCGATGGGCGCGATGATGTCGATGATGCGCCCGGTGATGTTTTCCTCGGCCTTGATTTCCCGCTCCAGCTTGAACATCTTGTCCGGATGGAGCGGCGTGAGGTTCTCGAACAGGATCTTGTGCTTGGCGGCCTCGGGGGTCTCGCCGTTGACCTTGTCCACCTTGACGAGCGCGAAGTAGCGCTCGCCGTCCTTCGGGGTGCGGATCTCGCCTTCGATCGAGTCGCCGGTGTGCAGGTTGAAGCGCCGGATCTGCGACGGGCTGACGTAGATGTCGTCGGTGCTCGCGAGGTACGAAGTGTCGGGCGAGCGCAGGAAGCCGAAGCCGTCGGGCAGCACCTCCAGCGTGCCGTCGCCGTAGATGGACTCGCCCTTCTTCGCCTGGGTCTTGAGCAGCGCGAAGATCAGGTCCTGCTTGCGCATGCGGTTGGCGCCGTCGACGCCGTTGGTGGTGGCCTTGTCGAGCAGCTCCGAGACGTGGAGCATTTTCAGTTCGGATAAGTGCATGGATCGGTGATACCCGGTGGATCAAGAAAGCAAGTCGGATCGGTTGCCCGGCGCGGGTGCTGCTGCGATCTGGGAAGCGCCAGAAACCGGCGCCGGGGGTGGCCCGCCGCGCCGGTCGTCCGTCCGGCGCGCAGGTGCGTCAAAGACTAGTGCGATTAGATATTGCTGTCAAGAAAGGCCGTCAGCTGGGACTTGGTGAGCGCGCCCACGCGCGTCGCCTCGACGTTGCCGTTCTTGAACAGCATCAGCGTGGGGATGCCGCGGATGCCGAACTTCGCCGGCACCGACTGGTTCTCGTCGACGTTGATCTTGGCCACCTTGAGGCGCCCGCCGTACTCCCTGGCGACGTCCTCCAGGATCGGGGCGATGGACTTGCAGGGGCCGCACCACTCGGCCCAGTAATCGAGGAGCACCGGGATCTCGGACTTGAGGACCTCGGGCTCGAAAGTGTCGTCGGTGACGTGCTGGATGCCTTGACTGCTCATGGTTCCTTTGGGGAGGGGGTGTTGCAGGAACCCGTATTATGAGGCCAGCCGCCCGGGCCGTGCTAAGCTGTTGATCTGAATCACCTTGTAGGTCGCCATGCCATACGTCGTCACCGAGTCCTGCATCAAGTGCAAGTACACCGACTGCGTGGACGTCTGCCCGGTGGACTGCTTTCGCGAGGGGCCGAACATGCTCGTCATCGACCCCGACGAGTGCATCGACTGCACGCTGTGCGTGCCCGAGTGCCCGGTCG
>CAZVHU010000094.1:0-5010 GCA_964627075.1 uncultured Enterobacteriaceae bacterium
ATCGTCGGCTCCCCTTTATTCTTCTCGACGACCCTTCGACCACGCATCACGCGATGAATTCCATGAAACCGGGGCGAATTTCAACAAACTGTTAGTCGTGGCGATAGCGGTGGCTCCTACGGTGAGGCCGTGCTTATTCTCTGCGCGGCCTTGAGCGCTTTCGCTGCCGAGGTGTGGCCTGGCACCGGCATCGATCGAAAACGCTTCGTGCAGCTGTTGAAGCGTTTTAGCCCGCCCGGACTGTCGTGCACTCGAATCAGCGTGCCCATTCTGGCGGCCCACCTACGGCAGAAGCGAAAAAGGGGTTCGCTTCGTCGTCTGCATCAAGCGTATTTGAATTTCGGGCGTTCACGCGTAGTCACCGGCGACGACGTAGACAAGACCGAAAAGGAGATCATCTCGGTATGTCCGCGCCTAGGAAGGCGCGAGATCAGGGATTGCAGCTACGCGGCCCTCCTCTATGGTGAACTACGCTCCGCTTACGTTCACGAGTATCGCCCAGGCGAAAAGGCTAACTCTTGGTCGATGACCCGGCGAGACGACGTACAAGTAAGCTACGTCAACTGGGTCAACGATCCCGACCGTCACATTCACTTCCACATCTCCTGGCTGTCGAGGCTTGTCGCCGAGATCGCCAGGGCGCTCGACGGATTGCCAAGTCGTTTGCCCGCGCGGAAGCCGAAGCATTGGTGGGTAGATGGCGAAACAAAGGCGACACCTGACACTGCGGCGCAGAGCGACGCCAAGCTTCCCCCGAATTAGTTGACACTTCGGGCTAACAGCTCGGAGGTGTGAAGTGGCAAAGGCAAAGCCTCGCAAGATTGCGCCGCACGGCGAACGATCCCCGGCAGGGCGCCGGCGGCCCGACTGTAAAGCCTGACTTTACACTTCCGCCGTCGCGGGCCGGGTGGCGTTTCGCGCGGCGAGCGCGCGGCCGGCGTCGAACGCCGCCGCGTTCTTCGCCGCGAGCCCGGCGCTCGCGCCGAAGCGGCGCAGCACCTGCTCCTTGAGCGCGCCCCCGGGAAACGGCAGGCTCGCGGCCGCGGCGCCCAGCATCACGCTGTTGGCGAGCCGCGCGTCGCCGAGCTTCTCGGCTGCCGCGCGCGCGTCGATCTCGAGCACTTTGCGGCCCGCGGCGCGCAACGCGCCTGCGGGGTCCTCGGGATATTCGTGCACGCCGGAGGAGACGATCGGCGGCACGGCGCGCCAGGAGTCGAGCAGCACGCAGCCGTCGGGCGCGAGGTAATGGCCCCAGCGCAGGCCCTCGGCCGGCTCGAAGGCGATGAGAAGCTTCGCGGTCCCGGGGCGGACTTCGCTCGCCTCGACGCGAGCGCCGATGCGCACCTGCGAGCACACCACGCCGCCGCGCTGCGACATGCCTGTGACCTCGGTCTTGGTGACTTCGAAACCGGCTTCTAGCGCGGCGCGCGCGATCGCCTCGGCGGCGGTCATCACGCCCTGGCCGCCGATGCCGGCGATGAGGATATCGGTGGTCATCGGAGCAGGGGGGCCTGGCCCCTTCCGGTAGCAGCGCTCGGAGCCTTCCCGGCCCCCCCGCACCCCCCGCTCGCGGTTGTAAGCGTAGTTCTCATGCAGGGGCGATGGCGCCGTGGCCGCAGGCCTGGGTGCACAGGTTGCAGCCGGTGCACATCGCGCGCTCGATCCGCACCCAGGCGAGGTCCACCACGCTGCCCGAGGCGCGCTGCTGGCGCTCGCGGCGCGTCACGGTGATCGCGGGGCAGCCCACGTCGAGACAGCGCGCGCAGCCGTTGCACTTGTCGTTCACCTGCAGCGGCGGGCGGCGCTCGAAGTCCTCGGTCAGCACGCACGGCCGCGTGGTGATGAGCACCGAGGGCTCGGGCTGCTTCATCTCCTCGCGCAGCACCTTGAAGAAGGTCGGCAGCTCGTAAGGGTCCACCACCCGCACGCGCTCGGGGCGCACGCCGAGCGCCTCCACCAGCTTCGCAAAATCGAGCCGCGGCGCGGGCGAGCCGTCGAGCCTGCGGCCGTTGCCCGGGTTGTTCTGCCCGCCGGTCATGGCGGTGGAGCGGTTGTCGAGCAGCAGCACCGTGACGTTGCCGCCCTGGTAGGTGATGTTGGCGAGCGCAGACATGCCGCCGTGCACGAAGGTCGAGTCGCCGATCACGGCGAGCACGGGCTTCGCCCTGGCCTCGCTTTCGAAGGACTTCGCCATGCCGTGCGCGACGCCCAGCGACGCGCCCATCGAGATGATGTTGTCCATCGCGTTCCACGGCTCGCCGCAGCCGAGCGTGTAGCAGCCGATGTCGCCGCAAATGACGGTGTCCTTGAGCTGGCCGAGCCAGAAGTAGACGCCCATGTAGGGGCAGCCGGCGCACAGCGTAGGGGGCCGCGGGAAGACGCGCGCGGGTTTGGCGGGTGCTGCGTCCGACTCCGTCCCGAGTAGTCGCCCCACCGCGCTCTCGATCGCCGCGACAGTCATCTCGCCGGTCGCCGGCAGCACGTCCTTGCCGTGCACCGCGAGGCCGGCGGCCTTCAGCTCCTGCTCGACGATCGGCTCGCTCTCCTCCACCACCAGCACCTGCTCGGCGAGCGCGGCGAGGTCCCAGGCGAGCGCGAGCGGCAGCGGGTGCGAGAAGCCGAGCTTGAGCACGGGCGCATCCGGAAACGCCTCGCGCACGGCGTGGTACGCGGCGCCCGAGACGACGAAGCCGACGCGCGTGTCGCGCCCCGGCTCGAGCATGTTCCACTTCGACTGGCCGGCTTCCTTGGCGAGCGCGACGTCGCGCGCCGTGCGCACCTCCAGCCGCATGCCCACGTGGTTGGGGGTGATGATCCAGCGCTCGGCGTCGCGCCGGTATTCGTGGCGCCTCGGATCGAGCGCCTCGCGCTCGCCGACCGCCACGGGGCGCCTGACGTGCGAGACGCGCGTCGTGAGCCGCAGCAGCACCGGCACCTGGTAGCGCTCCGAGAGCTCGAAGGCCTCGCGCGCCATGGCGCGCGCCTCGGCCGCGTCCGCGGGCTCGAGCACCGGCAGGTGCACGAAGCGCCCCCAGAAGCGCGAGTCCTGCTCGTTCTGCGAGGACGAGTAGCCGATGTCGTCCGACACGGCGATCACGAGCCCGCCCTTGACGCCCACCAGCCCCATCGTCATCAGCGAGTCGGAGGCGACGTTCAGCCCCACGTGCTTCATCGCGGTGAGCGCGCGCCGCCCGGTCATCGAGGCGCCGAGCACCACTTCGAGGGCGACTTTTTCGTTGCTCGACCACTCGGCGTAGACGCCCGGAAACTGCGAGAGCGTCTCGAGGATCTCGGTGGACGGGGTGCCGGGATAGGCGGCGGCGATCTCGACGCCCGCCTCCCAGGCGCCGCGCGCGGCGGCCTCGTTGCCGGAGAGGAATTCGCGGCCTGCGCCGGGGATGGCGACGGCCTGGGGGACAGCGCTCATGCAGCTCCCTCCTTTTTCGCGCGAGTCTATGCCTCCAATCGCGCAATTTGCTTGCTTTTTGACCCTTTGAATGGCACTCTCGCGCAATAAAATGCCAAAACAGACCGCGAAAGCGCTCGACCGCACCGACCGCCGCATCCTGGAGCAGCTCCAGGCCGACGGCCGCATGAGCAACCAGGTGCTCGCCGAGCGCGTGGCGCTCTCGCCCTCGCCCTGCCTGCGCCGCGTGCGGGCGCTGGAGCGCGCGGGGGTGATCCGCGGCTACGCGGCGCTGGTGGACCCCTCGCGCGTGGGCCTGGGGCTGCTCGCCTACGTGAGCGTCAAGCTCGAAAAGCGCGGCAAGATGCCGGTGGACCAGTTCACGCGCGCGGTGCAGAGCTGGCCCGAGGTCATCGCCAGCTACTCGATGACCGGCGACATGGACTACCTGATGCGGGTCCAGGTAGAGGACCTGGACCACTACTCGCGCTTCGTCATGGACAAGCTGCTCAAGCAGCCGGGCGTGATCGACATCCGCACCAACTTCGTGCTCGAGCGCGTCAAGGAAACGACGGCGCTGCCGCTGGAGCACCTCGCCTGATGCGCATCGCGGTGCTAGGCGGCGGGCACGGCAGCTACGCGGCCGCCGCCGACCTCTCCGAGCAGGGCCACGAGGTGCGCCTGTGGCGGCGCGACGCCGCGGCCTTCGCGCCGGTGCTGAAGTCGGGCGCGATCCGTCTCAAGGACGTGAAGGGCGCGCGCAACGTGCGGCTTGCGCTCGCCACCCCCGAGATCGCCGAGGCGCTGCGCAGCGCGCAGTTGGTGCTTGCGCCCGTGCCCGCGACGGCGCAAGCGGATCTCGCGCGCGCGATGGCGCCGCACCTCGAGCGCGGGCAGGTGGTGTTCTGCCCGCCCGGCACCTTCGGCAGCTACGCGATGGCGCGCATCGTGCAGGAGGCGGGCGGCGAGCGCGACGTCCTCTACGCCGAGACCGGGACGCTCCCCTACCTCGCGCGCAAGCACGGCGCGGACGAGATCGCGATCACGATCCGCGCCAAGCGCCTGCCGCTGGGCGTCTTTCCCGCGCGGCGCACGCCCGAGGCGCTCGCCGTAATCGCGGAAGCCTATCCCGTGGTACATCCGATCGAGGACGCGCTCTCGGCGGCGCTCATGAACGCGGGGCCGGTCATCCACCCGCCCTTGATCCTCATGAACGCGGGGCCGCTCGAGCACTTCGAGCGCTGGGACATCCATAACGAAGGCACGCAGCCCGCGATCCGCAGCGTCACCGATGCGCTCGACGGCGTGCGCATCGCCGCGCGCGAGGCGCTCGGCTACGCGCCCTACCACTACCCCTTGCGCGACCACTACAAGACCGACAAGTGGATGTACGGCGACGCCCACGACCGGCTGACGGAATCGGGCGACTGGCGCGAGCGGATCGACTTGCGCACCCACCGCTACATGCGCGAGGACGTTGCCTGTGGCCTCGCGTTCCTCGTTTCGGTCGCGCGCTGGGCGGGGGTCGCCGCGCCGGTGGCGAGCGGACTGCTCGCGATCGCCTCGGCGGCGCTCGGCGAGGACCTCTACGCGAGCTCGCCCCG
>CAZVHU010000094.1:5020-13346 GCA_964627075.1 uncultured Enterobacteriaceae bacterium
CACTCTCGAGGCGCTCGGCCTCGCGAAACTCGGCCGCGACGAGATGAGCCGCCTGCTGCGCGAGGGGCTGCCGGCTTGAGCAAGCTGCCGCTGATCGGCTCGCTCGGCGCGGGCCGCATGGGGCGCGGCATCGCGCACGCCTTCGCCTACGCCGGCCACGAGGTCTTGCTGATCGACGCCAAGGCGCGCGGCGCGGCCGAGGCGGAAGCTCTTCGCATGCAGGCGCTCTCCGAGATCCGCTCGAGCCTCTCGGCGCTAGCCGACGCGGGCGGGTTCGACGCGCGCGAGATCGAGCCGATGCTCGCGCGCGTGCAGTTCGTGCCGCGCGAGGCGGCGCCCGCCGCGCTCGCCACGATCGACGTGCTGTTCGAGGGCGTGCCCGAAGTGGTGGATGCAAAGCGCGCGGCGTTCGAGTTCGCTTGCAAGCACCTGCGACCAGACGCGATCGTCGCCTCGACCACCTCGACCATGCTTTCCACCGAACTGGCTGGCTTCGTGTCGAAGCCCGAGCGCTTCCTCAACTGCCACTGGCTCAACCCCGCCTACCTGATTCCATTGGTTGAGCTCTCGCCGCATCCTGGCACCGACCCGGCGGCGACCGCGCGCCTAAGAGCGATCCTCGAGGCGATCGGCAAGAAGCCGGTGGTGTGCAAGGCCGCGCCCGGCTTCATCGTGCCGCGGCTGCAGGCGCTCGTCATGAACGAGGCGGCGCGCATGGTCGAGCAGGGCGTCGCCACCGCCGAGGACGTGGACCGGGCGGTGCGCTACGGCTTCGGGCCCCGCTACGCGAGCATGGGCGTGGTCGAGTTCATCGACTACGGCGGACTCGACATCCTGTACTACGCCAGCCACTACCTCGCCAAGGCGCTCGGCGAGCCGCGCTTCGCGCCGCCGGAGATCATCGACCGCTACATGCACGAGGGCCGCCGGGGCCTGCGCGACGGCAAGGGGTTCTTCGACTGGCGGTCGCAGGATGCCGCGGCCTATCGCAAGGATGTGCTCGCGCGCCAGCTCGCGCTGCTCAAGCACCTGGGACTCGCGCCCGCGCCGGGCGCGGCGCTCAGACCCGGTCCTGCCGGGACAACCAAGTCCTGATCACCTCACGCGGCGCGCGCCAGGTCCCGCGCATGCGCGATCTCGCTCCCACGCACCGCGCGAACTTTGGAGGCGGCGAGCGATACGACGGCGACCGTCTCGCCGTTCAAAGTGGCGAACTCGACCTCGTATCCCTTGCCGCCATCATGCACGAGCACGACGGTGCCGACATCGCCGCGCGCGAGCCCTTTCTCGGGCAGATCGCACTCGAGAATCACATCGTCCAGTTCGTTGATCACTTGGCCTTCCTCTTCAAAGGGTGGGCGGTCGCGAATCGAGGGGTCGTCGTTCCACGGTTTATAAACCATACGCTTCGCACGTTCAAGGAAGTTCCGTCCGGGGCTGTCACATCCCCATCCACGACATACCTGGTTCCATATGCGGTTTCCTCGGCTCGCGTCACGACGTGCTTCTTCGCGTGCTCGCGCAAGGCGCGCTCGAGCACCTGCCAGTTGTCGGCCGTAAAGCCGTGCTTCCCGAAAAATGCCGCCTTGGTCTTGCCTATTCGATGTGTGTCCGACAGCAGATAGGCCGTTACTTTTTCCTTCGGAATCGTCGCCGCATCGGCGTTCGGCAGTTTCAAGTGGCGCTTCCACTCGATTACGTCTTCCGGAAGCAACGCAGCCGGCCGCGACAGGGTTGACAGGCGGCTTGGTCCTGCCGGCGCAGGCCTCCGCCGTGCAGCCGCAATGGGCGACGCCTAAGCCTCCTTCAAAGCCCGAGCTGACGCGCCACGATCAGGCGCATGATGTCGCTCGTGCCGCCGCCGATGATCGGGAAGTAGGAGTCGCGCAGGAAGCGCTGCACCGGGAACTCGTTCATCAGCCCGTAGCCGCCGAAGATGTTGAGCGCCTTCTGGCAGACCTCGTTGCAGCCATCGGCGGCGGCGAGCTTCGCCAGCGCCGCCTCGGTGGTGATCGGCTCGCCGCGGTCGGCGCGCCCGGCCGCGTAGTAGGTGTAGAGCCGCGCCTGCTCCAGCGTCGCGAGCATGTCCACGAGCTTGAACTGCACCGCCTGGAACTTGCCGATCGGCTGGCCGAACTGCACGCGCTCCCTGGCGTAGCGCAGCGCGGCGTCGTACGCGGCCTGCGCGTTGCCCACGGCGAGCGCGGCGGTGAACACGCGGTCCACGGTGAGCGATTGGTAGGCGTTCAGGAACCCCCCGCCCTCGCCCAACCTGCACTCGTCCGGCACGAACACGCCGTCGAACGAGAGCTCGGCGGTGTCGGAGCAGTGGATGGTGAACTTCTCGAGCTTCCTGCCGACCGACAAGCCCTTCGACTTCGTGTCCACGACAAAGAGCTCGAGCCCTTTCAGCCCCTTCGCCGGATCGGTGGTCGCGACGACCGTGATGAAATCGGCCACCGTGCCGTGGGTGGTGAAGATCTTGCCGCCGTCGAGCCGCCAGCCGCCATCGGCCCTGGTCGCGCGCGTGCGCAGCGAGGCCGCATCCGACCCGGAGTTGGGCTCGGTGATGGCGAAGGCGCCGATCTTCTCGCCGCGCAGCGCGGGCTTGAGGTAGCGCTCGTGCAGCGCCTTCCCGCCCCATTTGTACAAGGTGTAGGTCGCGGTAGAGCCCTGCATGCAGACGCCCGCGGCGAAGCCCATCGAGCCGCGCGACAGCTCCTCGCAAAGCACCGCGAAGCAGGTGTAGGGGTTGGGAAGGCCGCTCCCGCCCACCGCTTCCGGATACAGCGCGCCGAGGTAGCCGAGCCCGCCCAGCTCGCGGAACAGCTCGTGCGGAAATTCCCCTTTACGGTCAAGTGCTTCCGCTTGAGGCGCGAGCCGCTCGTCCACCCAGCGCGCGACGTGGCGGCGGAATTCCTGCGTGTCCTGGTCGAGCATGCCGCTCATATCAGCGAGCCACGGTACGCCATGCCGCCGTCAATGGTGACGATGGTGCCGCTCGTGTAGGCGGACAAGTCGGATGCGAGCAGCGCCACCGTCGCCGCGACCTCGTCGGGCGTCGCCGAACGCCCGAGAGGGAAGCTCTTCTCGAACTCGCGCCAGCGCGCCGCATCGCCGAAGCGCCCCTGCGCCTCCTTCTGCATCAGCCCAACCAGGCGCTCGGTGGCGACCGGCCCGGGATTCACGCCGACGGCTCGCACGCCGAAGTCCACGCTGCCCGCCCCGAGCGCGCGCGTGAAGGCCATCAACGCGGCGTTCCCGGCCGCGCCCGCGATGTAGCCGTAGTCCACGCGCTCGCCTCCGTTGCCGATGATGTTGACGATGACGCCCCTGCCGCGCGCCTTCATGCGCGGATAGAACGCGCGGCACAGGTTGATGTAGCCGAACACCTTCAGGTCGAACGCCGCGCGCCAGCGCGCCTCGTCCACCTCGTCCAGGGCGCCGCGCGGGGTGGCGCCCGCGTTGTTGACGAGGATGTCGAGCTCGCCGCACTTAGACGCGAGCGATTCCGCCGCGCCGCGCGCCGCCATGTCCTGCACGTGGATCGTGACTTCCACGCCGTGGCGCGCCTGCAGCTCGGCGCGGGCGGCCTCGAGGTCGGCCTGGGTGCGCGACACGAGGTGCAGCGCGCAGCCCTCGGCGGCCAGGCGCCGCGCGATCGCGAGGCCGATGCCCTTCGAGCCGCCGGTGACGAGCGCGACGCGCCCGTTCAATCCCAGTTCCATCTCATTCGCCTTTCGGGTGCGAGTCGGGCTGGCAGATCTCGAACAGCAGCCCGGTCACCGCGTCGGGCTCGAAGAACGCGACGCGCCCGTGCGCCCCCTGGCGCGGAAAGCCGTCCATCGGCTCGAGCCCCTGCGCGCGCAGCGCAGCGAGCGAGCGCTCGACGTCCGCCACGCGCGCCGAGACGTGGTTGAGGCCCAGCCGCTCGCCCATCACCCGGCGCGCGAAGGCGTCGTTCTTTCCGGTGTACTGCAGGAGCTCCACGGTGACGTTCGCCGCGGCGAACTCGGCGACGCGCAGGCCGACCTCCGGCAGCTCCTTGATCGCCGGCGCGACGCCGAAGAGCGGCCCGAGCTTCCCGACCGCCGCGTCCAGATCGGCGACCAGGATGCCGATGTGGTCGATGTGCGTGGCGCTCACCGCCGTGCCCCGCGCAGCGCCGCGGTCTTCGCCGCATCGAGCTCGAGCGTGCGCGCGTCGATCCACACGCCGTAGTCCGCGCGCGCCGCCTCGACGCTCACCAGCTCGTTCCTCACGTCTTCGAGCACCGCTTCCGCGGGGCGCTCGAACGGGTCGCCGTAGCCCCCGCCCCCGCCCGCCTTCTGGCTGTAGAGCGTGCCGCGCGGAATGCCGCGCACGATCTCCTTGGTCTTGGGGATGCGCACGCTGCCGTCCGGGTAGGTGAGCCGGATCTCGTTCCTCGAGCCGGGCCTGCCGCCGAACAGGCCGAAGGCCCGCGCCTCTTCCTCCACGCCGTCGCCGAACGCCACGCCCGTCACGTCCTCGCCCTGGATCTCGAACTCGGTCTGGACGCCGACGCCCCCGCGCCAGCGGCCGGCGCCCGCGGAGTCCGCCAGGTATTCGTGCTTCACCAGCCGGTGCGGGTCGTGAATCTCGAACATCTCGTAGTCCTGCGCGAGGATCCCGCCGGCGCAGTTGATCAGTCCGATGTGGTCGTAGCCGTCGGCCTTCCAGGTGCCGCCCGAGCCGCCCTTGAGCGAAAGAAAGAGGATGTCCACGTAGGACCGACGCCGGCGCGGGTCGTGCCCGGAAATGGCGAAGCCGAGGAACCGGTTCCAGCCCGCGGTGACCATCTTCGGCAGCGCCTTGGCGAAGGCGCGGAAGATCGCGTCCGAAGTCGGCCCGGTGATCGAGTTGCCGAAGGTGGTCGCCGCGGGAAAGCGCGCGTTGAGGAACGAGCCCTCGGGATTGACGATGCGGATCGGCCGCACGATGCCGTCGTTGTGCGGGATGTCCGGGTCGATGAGCATCAGGAACGTAAGCAGCAGCGCCGAGGCGGTGGCCGAATGCGGCGCGTTGACGAAGCCCGGCGTCTGCGGGTCCGAGCCCGTGAAGTCGAAGGTGATCTCCTCGCCCTTCACGTTCACCGCGAGGTTGATCTTCATGCGCGTGCCGTCGGTGACGCCGTCGTAGAACGCCCAGGACTCGCCGCGGTAGGTGCCGTCGGGGATGGCGGCGATCTCGCGCCGCACCTGCCGCTCGGTCGAATCGAACAGCGCCTCGAGCAGCCGCTCGAGCCGCGCGCGCCCGAAGCGCGCGAGCAGCGCCTGGAAGCCGCGCTCGCCGACGGTCGCCCCGCCGATCTGCGCCTTGATGTCTTCTTCCACGATGCCGAGGCGGATGTTGGAAAAGATCAGGTTCCAGACGTCCTTGCGAAGCTTGCCGCGCTCGATCACCTTGACCGCCGGGATGCGCAGCGCCTCCTGCCACACCTCGCGCGCCTCCGGGTTGTAGCCGCCCTGCACCGCGCCGCCGATGTCGGCCTGGTGGCCCTTGCATGCGGCCCAGGCGACGAGCTTCGCGCCGTCGAAGACCGGCTTGAACACGGCGACGTCGTTATTCTGGTTGCCGCCGCTGAAGACGTCGTTGTGCAGGATGACGTCGCCCGGATGCAGGTCCTCGCCGAAGAAGCGGATCACGTTCTGGCACGCGGGCTGCAGCGCGAACGCGAGCACCGGGATGTACTCGGTCTGCTCCAGCATCCGCCCGCGCGCGTCGTAGAGACCCGTGACGAAGTCGCGCGCCTCGTTCAGGATCGGCGAGCGCGTGGTGCGCAGCAGCGTGAGCCCCATCTCCTCGGTGATGGACTTGAGCCGCCGTTGCAGCACCGCGACTTCCACGGGATCGATCTTGCGTCTCATCTCGTCAGCACGCAGTTGCCGACCGCATCGTACTCTGCGCGCCAGCGCGGCGGAACCACGATGCTGGTGTTGGCGGTCTCCACGACCGCGGGGCCGGCGAGGCGGTTGCCGTGCCCGAGCCGCTCGCCGTCGTACACCGGCACCCGGCCGAAGCGCGCGCGCGCAGCGAGCCACACGGGCCGCCTTCCTTTCAGCGCCGCGGCGGGGCTCGGCGCACGGCGCGGCTCGCGCGCGAGCGGCGGCTTCTCGGTCACGCCACTCGCCGCAAGGCGCACGTTGAGCAGCTCCACCGCCGTGCGCTCGGCGCGCAGCGCGTAGCCGTAGAGCCGGTCGTGCATCGCATGGAAGCGCTCGCGCACCGCGTTCCAGTCAGCCGCCGCGAGCGCCTTTTCCGGCACCTCGACGGTCACCTCGTGGTACTGGCCGAGGTAGCGCAGGTCGAGCGCGAAGCGCATGCGCTGGCGCGGGCCCGGAATGCCTTCGGCGGCGAGGGTGCGCCGCGCCTCGGCGCGCATCTCGCGCGCAAGCGCCCGCACCCGCCGGTTCCCCGCTCTTGCCTCGCCGAGGAGCTGCGCGCAGCTTCGCACGTAGTCGTGGCGCAGGTCGGTGCGCAGCATGCCGCCCGCGCAGAAGATCGAGGCGTCGCGCGGCACCACGATCCGCGCGATGCCCAGCTCCTCGGCGATCCCCGCGGCGTGCAGCGCCCCCGCCCCGCCCGCGCACACCAGCGGAAACTCGCGGGGATCGTGGCCCTTCTGCACCGAGATCTCGCGGATCGCGGAGGCCATGTTGACGTTGATCACCTTGAGCATGCCGTGCGCAGCCTGCTCGAGCGGGAGCCTGAGAGGCCGGGCGATGCGCTCGAGGATCGCTCGGCGCGCGGCCGCGAGATCGAGCCTGATGCGCCCGCCGGCGAAGAATTCCGCGGCGAGGTGGCCGAGCACGAGGTTGGCGTCGGTGCAGGTGGGCTCGGCGCCGCCGCGCCCGTAGCACGCCGGGCCGGGCTCGGCGCCGGCGCTCGCAGGCCCTATGCGCAACAGGCCTCCCCGGTCGATCCACGCGATCGAGCCGCCGCCCGCCCCCACGGTGTTGATCTCCATGGCGGGAAGCGCCATCGCGTAGCGGTTGACGGTCCCCGAGGTGATGACTCCGGCCTCGCCCTCGCGCACGAGCGCCGTGTCGAAGCTCGTGCCGCCCATGTCCATGGTGATGAAGCTCCTTTCGCGCCGCGGCGCCATGCAGGCGAGCCCCGCCGCGGGCGCGGCCGCAGGCCCCGAGAGCAGGGTGCTCGCCGCAAGGCGCGACACCGCCGCGGGCGAGGCGACGCCGCCGTTCGACTGCATGACGAGCAGCGCGCCGCGATAGCGCGCGGCCTCGAGCTTCGCCACCAGGCTGCCGAGGTAGCGCGCGAGGATCGGCCCGACCGCGGCGTTCAGCACCGTGGTGCTGGTGCGCTCGTAGAAGCGCACCTGCGGCAGCACGTCCGACGAAAGCGAGACGTAGGCGTGCGGCATGCGGCGCCGGAGGATCGCCCCGGCCTTGCGCTCGTTGCCGGGATTGGCGTGCGCGTGCAGAAAGCACACCGCCACCGCTTCGATCCCCTCGGCGAGAAAGCGCTCGGCGGCCTGCTCCACGTCCGGTGCCTCGAGATCCGCGAGCAACGTTCCGTCTGCGGCCACGCGCTCGGTCGCAGGCAGCCGCAAGCGGCGCGGCACCACCGGCTCGGGCGGGTGCCAGCGGTTGTCGTACATCACCTCGCGGATGCCGCGGCGCATCTGCAGCGCATCGCGAAAGCCACGCGTCGCCACGAGCCCGGTGCGCGCTGTCCTCCCGGTGAGGACGGCGTTCGTGGTGACCGTGGTGCCATGCACAATTCCTGCCACGCGGGCGAGGAAGCGCTCGAGTTCCAGCCCCTCGCCCTGCGCCAGCGCCGCAAGGCCGCGCATCACCGCCTCGGAGGGATCGGCCGGGGTCGAAAGCTCCTTGTGGACGGCGGCGCATCGCCGCCCGCCCATCAGCAGGAAGTCGGTGAACGTGCCGCCGACATCGATGCCGACCCGGTATCGCCTGGTTTCTTGACGGGGCGGGTTGACAGTCACAGGTCCGACCGATTATAGAAACAGCGCACATCCGTCAAGGAGGAGAGATCATGAAACCCAGCCGTTTGGCCGCGCTGCTCGCTGCGGGCGCGCTCGCTGCGGGCGCGGCGCAGGCGCAGGTCACCATCGGCGTCACGCTGGGCGCGACCGGCCCCGGCGCCTCGCTCGGCATCCATTACAAGAACGCCTTCCAGCTGCTGCCCGCGACGCTCGGCGGCCAGCCGGTGAAGTACATCATCCTGGAGGACGGCTCGGACGCGACCAACGCCGGCAAGAACGCGCGCAAGCTCATCACCGAGGACAAGGTGGACGTGGTGATGGGCTCCAACGGCGTGCCCT
>CAZVHU010000095.1:0-13315 GCA_964627075.1 uncultured Enterobacteriaceae bacterium
GGCCGGATCCACGACCACCGCGACGCCGGAATGGTTCTTCGCGGCCGAGCGCAGCATGGTCGGGCCGCCGATGTCGATGTTCTCGATCGCTTCCTCGAGCCTGCAATGCGGGTCGGCGACCGTGGCCTGGAAGGGGTACAGGTTCACCGCGATCAGGTCGATCGGCGCAATGCCGGCCCCGGCGATCGCTGCCATGTGCTCGGGCGAGTCGCGCCGCGCGAGGATGCCGCCGTGGATCGCCGGGTGCAGCGTCTTCACCCGGCCGCCCAGCATCTCGGGAAAGCCGGTGTGCGCCGAGACTTCCGTCACCCGCACGCCCTCCTTCTCCAGCAGGCCCGCGGTGCCGCCGGTGGACAGGAGCTGCACGCCGAGCGCGGCGAGCCCGCGCGCGAACTCGACCACGCCCGCCTTGTCCGAGACGCTGATCAGCGCCCGCGCGACCTTCACGCCTTGATCCGCAGCTGCTGGATTTTCTTGCGCAGGGTATTGCGGTCGATGCCGAGCATCGCCGCGGCGGCGGAGAGGTTGCCCTCTGCCTTGCCGAGCACGGTCTCGATCATCGGCCGCTCGATGTTCTTGAGCACCATGTCGTAGATCCCGGTCGGCGTCTCGCCGTCCATGTCGCGGTAGTAGCGCTCCAGCGACCTGCGGACGGCGTCGCCCAGCTCGTTTTTCTTGCTCATGCCGCGCGCTTCTCCCTGTCGTCGTTCGCCGACGGCGCGCCCGCCGCCGGCTGCGTGAGGTAACCGTCCACCGCGGCACGCTGTGCCGTGGCCGACTCGATCAGGTTCACCGCGCGACGGAACGCCTCGCCCCCCGGCAGCCGCCTCACGTACCAGCCGATGTGCTTGCGCGCCACCCGCGCGCCCGCGGCTTCGCCATAGAGCGCGTAGAGCCCGTCCAGGTGCTCGAGCACCACTGCACGCATCGCCTGCGCGTCAGGTCGCGGCAGCTCGCGGCCCGTGGCGAGGTAGTGCGCGATCTCGGCGAAGATCCACGGCCGGCCGTGCGCCGCCCGGCCGATCATCACGCCGTCGGCCGCGGTATGCGCGAGCACCCGTTTCGCCTGCGCGGGGGTCGAGATGTCGCCATTGGCGATCACCGGAATGCGCACCGCCGACTTCACCTCGGCGATGGTGTCGTACTCGGCCATGCCGCGGAAGGCGCAGGCGCGCGTGCGGCCGTGGATCGCGAGCAGCTGCACGCCTGCCTGCTCGGCAATGCGCGCGATGCGCAGCGCGTTGCGGCGCCCGGGCGCCGGGCCGGTGCGAAACTTGAGCGTCACCGGCACGCCGCGCGGCGCCACCGCGCCGACCACCGCCTCGAGGATGCGCGCTACCAGCGGCTCGTCTTCCAGCAAGGCCGAGCCTGCGGCGACGTTACAGACCTTCTTTGCCGGGCAGCCCATGTTGATGTCGATGATCTGCGCGCCCTCGTCCACGTTGGCGCGCGCCGCATCGGCCATCTGCGAGGGATCGGCGCCCGCGATCTGCACCGCGACCGGGCCGGGCTCGCCGGCGTGGCTGCGGCGCAACAGCGACTTGCGCGTCGCGCGCAGCCGCGGGGCGCAGGAGACCATCTCGCTCGCTGCGAGCGCCGCGCCGAAGCGGCGGCACAGGATGCGGAACGGCCGGTCGGTCACGCCCGCCATCGGAGCGAGAAAAAGGCCGCCGCGCAGGCTGTGTGCGCCGAGCTGCATCGCTGGATCGGTTGGAATGCTGTGCGAGGGAAGCGGATTCTAGCCGCTTTCGGCGCGGAAAAAAATCGCGCCCTTGAGGTTTGTTCGAATCCTTACGGAATCGCGCTCGGCCCGTAGATCATGCGCCGCGCAAAAAAGCGCCGCGCCGGCGTGCAGGCATCCAGCGCGATCATGCCGACACCCCGCGTTACGGCGGCGAGCGCGCCCGGGCCGGTGAAGGCGCGCGCAAGCAGGTCGGTGACGCGGATCGTGGCCCCGGCGTCGAGGCGGCGGCGCGCGGCGTAGCGCGCGAGCACTTGCGGCGCGCCCGGGTCCTCGGCGTCCTGCAACACGCGCGCCAGTTCCGACGCGTCGCGCAAGCCGAGGTTCAGGCCCTGGCCCGCGACCGGGTGCAGGGTCTGCGCGGCGTTGCCGACGTAGACCGAGCGCTCGCCCACGACCGAGCCGCGCACGCGCAGCGCGAGGGGCACGCGGCAGCGCTCGCCCACCGAAACGAATTCTCCGGCACGGCGGCCAAAGGCCACGGCGAGCGCGTCGAGAAATTCCGCGTCCGGCGCGTCCGCCAGCGCCTCGGCGCGCTCGGGACGCATGCCCCAGACGACGCCGTAGCTGCCGGCGATCGGCAGGAGCGCGAGCGGACCTTCCTGCGTGAAGCGCTCGTAGGCCGTCGCGAGCGCCTGCGGCCGCGACGCCACGCGCGCCGTGACGGCGGCCTGCCGGTAGCGCTTTTCCTCGGCGTCCCCGGAAATCCCCTCGGCGTGTACCGTGAGCGCGGCGTCGCCCGGTTGCTGCGCGAAGCTCACGCCAGCGGCCTCGGCGCGCGCGCGAAGTTCGGCGCCGAGCGCGCCGTAGTCCGCGACGTAGCCGAGCGCAGGCACCCCCGCGTCGGCGGCGGTGATGACCGTGCGCCCGAGCGCGCCGGCCTGCGACACATGGATGGTCCGGATCGGCGTCGCCGCGATCCCGCCCCAGGCGCCGAGCCGCTCGAGGATCAAGCGGCTTGCGTGCGAAAGCGCGAGCGGGCGGAACGCCGGCCTCGCCGGAGCCTGCGCTGCACGCGCGCACAGGCACGCGCTGCGCCCGGCTTGCTTCAGCGCCAGCGCGAGCGCGCAGCCGACCGGCCCCGCGCCGAGGATCGCGATCTCAGCGGGCATCGCGCTTCAGCGCCTCGATCTCGTCGATCGCCTTGGGCGCCTCCGCGGTCAGCACCTCGCAGCCGCTCTCGGTCACCACGACGTCGTCCTCGATGCGCACGCCGATGCCGCGCAAGGGCTCCGGCACGTCGTCCGCGGCACGGATGTAGAGGCCCGGCTCCACGGTGAGCGTCATGCCGGGAACGAGCTTGCGCCACGCGCCTTCGCGCTTGTAATCGCCGGCGTCGTGCACGTCCATGCCGAGCCAATGGCCCGTGCGGTGCATGTAGAAGCGCTTGTAGGTCTCCTTCTCGATCGCCTCGTCGAGGCTGCCGGAAAGGAGCTTCAGATCGAGCATGCCTTGAGCCAGCACCTGCACCGCGGCGTCGTGCGGCTCGTTCCACGCGGCGCCGGCGCGCACCCTGGCCATCGCCGCGCGCTGTGCCGCGAGCACCAGCTCGTAGACCTCGCGCTGCGGCGCGCTGAAACGCCCCGACACCGGGTGCGTGCGCGTGATGTCGGAGGCGTACCCCGAGAGCTCGCAGCCGGCATCGATCAGCAGCAGGTCGCCGGCGCGCATCTCGGCGTCGTTCGCGACGTAATGCAGCACGCACGAGTTGCCGCCGGCGGCGACGATCGGCGAATAGGCGGGGAACTGCGCGCCGCGGCGGCGGAACTCGTGCAGGAGCTCGGCCTCGATCTCGTACTCGAAGCGCCCGGGGCGCGCGGCCTGCATGGCGCGGCGGTGCGCGGCGGCCGAGATGCCCGCCGCGCGCCGCATGATGGCGAGCTCGTGCGCGTCCTTCACCAGCCGCATCTCGTCCACCAGCGCGCGCACGTCGTGCACGCGGTCGGGCGCGGCGACCCCGGCGCGCGCCTTGGCGCGCACCGCGTTGAGCCAGCCCATGGCGCGCGCGTCCCACGCGGCGTCGGCGCCGACCGGGTAATACAGCGCCGGCTGGTCAGCGAGCAGCTCGGCGAGCCTTGCGTCGAGCTCGGCGATCGGGTGCGCCGCGTCCACGCCGAAGCGCTCGCGCGCCCGCTCGGGACCGAAGCGCGCGCCGTCCCAGATCTCGCGCTCGTCGCTGCGCTCGCGGCAAAAGAGCAGGCTCTTGGGCGTGTCACCGGCCAGCAGCACCAGCGCCGCCTCGGGCTCGGGGAAGCCCGTGAGGTAATGGAAGTGGCTGTCGAAGCGGAACGGGAAGTGCGTGTCGCGGTTGCGCAGGCGCTCGGGCGCGGTCGGCACCACCGCGACGCCGCGCTGCATCGCCGCCGCCAGCCGCGCGCGCCGCGCCGCGTACACCGACACGTCCAGATCGTCAGGCTTCATGACTTCAGGGTCCGGTCCAGTTCCTCCAGCCGCTCGAGCGTGCCGATGTCGCGCCAGTGCCCCTCGTAGAGCTCGCCGCTCACGGCGCCGCGCCCCGCGGCCTCGCGCAGCAACGGCGCGAGCGGCGATTTTTCGTTCGCGCCGACCGCCGCGACCAGCGCCGGCGCGATGAGCGCGATGCCGGCGTAAGTGTAGCGCGGCGCGGCCGCGTTGCCGACGCGCGCAGTTTCGATCCCTTGCTCGAGCGAGAAATCGCCGTCGGCGCGGTGCGCGGGCCTGGGCACCAGTACCAGGTGCGCGAGGTCGCCGCCGAGCGCGCGGCCGCGCAGCCGCGCGAAATCGTAATCGGTATGGATGTCCGCGTTGACGAGCAGGAAGGCCTCGCGACCGAGCAGCGCGCGCGCGTGCGCGATGCCGCCGGCGGTCTCCAGCGCCTCGGCCTCGCGCGACCAGGCGATCTCCACGCCGAAGGCGCGGCCGTCGCCGAAGCGCGCGACGATCAGGTCGGCGAGATGCGAGACGTTGACCACCACCTGCCGGAAGCCTGCGCGCGCCAGGCGCTCGAGGTGCCACGCGAGCAGCGGCTTGCCGCCGACTTCGGCGAGCGGCTTGGGCAGCGCGTCGCTGAGCGGCCGCAGGCGCTCGCCGCGGCCCGCGGCGAGGATCATCGCCTTCATCGGGAGGTGTACGCCGCGCGCCGCGGGCGGCCTTCGAGCTCGTCGAGCAGGCGCGCGAGCGGGTTGAGCGCCGCGTAGCGCTCGGCGACCGCGCGCGCGTAGGCGACGAAGCGCGGCGCATCCTCTGCGTATTTCGGCTTGCCGTCGCGGTGGGTGAGGCGCGCGAAGATGCCGAGCACCTTGAGATGGCGCTGCAGCCCCATCCACTCGAAGTCGCGCCAGAAATCGGCGAAATCGGCCGCCACCGGCAGCCGCGCCTTGCGCGCTTTTTCCCAGTAGCGCACCGTCCAGTCGAGCACCTGCTCCTCGTCCCAGCTGATGAACGCGTCGCGCAGCAGCGAAACCATGTCGTAGCTGACCGGCCCCTCGACCGCGTCCTGGAAGTCGAGCACGCCCGGGTTGGGCTCGCACACCATGAGGTTGCGCGGCATGTAGTCGCGGTGCACGTAGACGCGCGGCTGCGCGAGCGCCGAGCGCGCGAGCAGCCCGACCACGCCTTCGAGCGCCGCGCCCTGCGCGGGCGAAAGCTGCGCGCCCAGGTGCCGGCCTACGTACCACTCGGGAAACAGCGCCATCTCGCGCCTGAGCAGCGCCTCGTCGTAGGGCGGCAGCTCGCCCGCGCGCGTCGCCAGCTGCCAGCGGATGAGCGCGTCGGTCGCGTCGGCGAACAGCGCCGCGGCATTGTCCGCGCCGAGCACCTCGAGATAGGTCTTGCGCCCGAGGTCGGTGAGCAGCAGGAAGCCCTGCGCCAAGTCCTGCGCCAGCACTTGCGGCGCGTTGACGCCCGCGGCGCGCAGCAGCGCGGCGACGCGCACGAACGGCGCGCAGTCCTCCTGGCCGGGCGGCGCGTCCATGGCGATGAAGCTGCGCCCGTCGGCGAGCTGCGCGCGGAAGTAGCGCCGGAAGCTCGCGTCGGCGGAGGCCGGCGCGAGCGCGAAGCCCGCTCCCGGGAGCTGCGCCGTGAGCCAGCGCTCGAGCGCGAGGAGCCGCGAATCCATTGCGAATTGCGGCGAATTGTGCCATTTTTGCCACTCGCCATCCCGTCCCGGCTCCGATCCGATGCAACTCCGCCTGACGCGGCGGCAGGCGGTTTCCGTGGTCCGCTTCGCAATGCCCGTGCTGCTGCTCGCGCCGGCGCTCGCCGTAGCGCAGGCGGGCGCGCCGGCGAAGGGCGCCATCGTGATCGACGCCGAGCGCATCGAGAGCGCCGCCGAGCTGGAAGTGACGGCGCGCGGCGCCGTCGAGCTGCGGCGCGACGACCTCAACGTGTTCAGCGACCTGCTGCGCTACAACCGCGAGTTCGGGCGCATCGAGGCCGACGGCGGCGTGCGCATGGAGCGCGGCGGCGACCGCTTCTTCGGCCCGCGCCTGCGCTACGACACCGTGAACGAGACCGGCGAGTTCGAGCAGCCGCGCTACCTGCTGCGGCGCAGGCAGACCGCGCGCGGCAGCGCCTCCAGCCTCGAGTTCCTGAGCCGCGACCGGCTGCGCATGCAGGAGGCGAACTACACCACCTGCGAGCCCGGCCGGGAGGACTGGCGCTTCGAGGCGCGCGAGCTCGAGCTCGACTACGAGACCGCGGTGGGCACCGGGCGCGACATGCGCCTTTACTTCTACGACACCACGGTGCTCGCGCTGCCCTACGGCAGCTTCCCGCTCGAGAACCGGCGCAAGAGCGGCTTCCTCGCCCCGGCCTTCACGCAGAGCTCGAGCCGCGGCTTCCAGCTCGACGTGCCGTACTACTGGAACATCGCGCCCGAGCGCGACCTGACGCTCACGCCGGTGCTGATGACCGAGCGCGGCGCGCAGCTCAAGGGGCATTACCGCTATCTCGACCCGAAATATCTCGGCGAGCTGCGCCTGGAGTACATGCCCGACGACCGCAAGGCCGACCGCTCGCGCTACGGGGTCTCGCTCCAGCACGACCACCGCTGGTCGCCCGCTTTCACCGGCAACGTGAACTACAACCGCGTCTCGGACAACCGCTACCTGGTGGACTTCGCGAGCCAGGTGCGCGTGATCTCGCTGCGCAACCTGCCGCAGGAAGGCTCGCTCAATTACGGCGGCGGCGCGCTCGGCGGCAGCTACTACCTGCAGGGCAAGGTGCAGAAATTCCAGACGCTGGAAGACCCGCTGTCTCCCACGACGCCACCCTATGAGCGCGTGCCGCAGGTGCTGTTCGGCGTGGCGCGCAACGACATCGGGCAGCTGCTGGACGTCTCGATTCCCGGCGAATACGTGAGCTTCCGGCACCCGACCCTGATCGAGGGCGGGCGCACCACGATCAGCCCGGTGCTCAGCGCGCCGCTGCTTGCGCCCGGCTATTTCGTCGTGCCCAGGGCGGGCCTGCGCGCCGTGAGCTACAACCTGCAGAACGTGGCGCCCGGGCAGCCCGACCGGCCGAACGTCACCATCCCGTGGGGCAGCCTCGATGCGGGCCTGTTGTTCGACCGCCCCGCGCGGCTGTTCGGCGAGGCGGTGACGCACACGCTCGAGCCGCGCTTCTACTACGTCTACGTGCCGTACCGCCACCAGGACCAGCTGCCGGTGTTCGACACCGCGAACGCGGACTTCAACTTCTCGCAGATCTTCACCGAGAACCGCTTCGCCGGCGGCGACCGCTTCGGCGACGCCAACCAGTACACGCTCGCGCTCACCTCGCGCGTGCTCGGCGCCGACGGCCGCGAGGCGCTGCGCGCCATGCTCGGCCAGCGCTTCTACCGCCAGAACGAGCGCGTGGGCCTGACGCCGGCCTCGACGCTGCGCACCAGCGACTCCTCCGACGTGCTCGCCTCGATCGGCGGGCGCTTCCACCGCGACTGGAATTTCGACGCCACGGTGCAGTGGGATGCGCACGAGGACCGCTGGCAGCGCTACGGCGTGGCGCTGCGCTACGCGCCCGAGATCGCCAAGGTGCTCAACGTCGGCTACCGCTACCTGCGCGGCGAGCAACGCGCGGTGGACCTCTCCGGCCAATGGCCGTTCGCCACCGGCTGGTACGCGGTCGGGCGCTACAACTATTCGATCCAGGACAAGCTGGTGCTGGAGGGACTGGGCGGGGTCGAGTACCACGCCGGCTGCTGGCTGTTCCGCGCCGTCGCGCAGCGCGTGCAGGCCGCGACCCAGGTCGCGCAGAACGCGTTCCACCTGCAGATCGTGTTCAACGGCCTGGGCGAGATCGGCACCGGCGACGCCGCGGACTTCCTGCGGCGCAACCTGCCGGGCTACGCGCCCACCAACCCGTCCGATCCGGCGCTCGTGCCGCCGAGCCTGCGGCGGGCGCTGCCTTTCGAGCAGGTCTTCTGATGGGGCGTTTCGCGCGCATCGTCCTCGCGGCGGCCGCCGTTGCGCTCGCGGGCGGGGCCATGGCGCAGCGCGTGGCGCTGGTCGACCGCATCGTCGCCGTGGTCAACCGCGAGGTCATCACCGCCTCGGAGCTCAACGAGCGCGTCGACGAGGCGACGCGCCAGCTGCGCCGCCAGAACACGCCGCTGCCGGAGCGCGCGCTGCTCGAGCGCCGCGTGCTCGAGCGCATGGTGCTGGAGAAGGCGCAGCTGCAGCTCGCGCGCGAGAGCGGCATCCGCATCGACGACGCGCAGCTCGACCGCGCGGTCGAGCGCATCGCCGAGAACAACCGCATGACGCTCGCCGCATTCCGCGCCGCGCTGCAGAAGGACGGGGTGCCGTTCGACAAGTTCCGCGACGACGTGCGCTCGCAGATCATGCTCACGCGGCTGCGGGAGCGCGAGGTGGACGACCGCATCGAGGTGAGCGAGAGCGAGATCGACCTGTACCTGGAGGAGAGCAAGGCGGGCGGCGGCGCGCGCAACGAGTACAGCCTGGCCCACGTGCTGATCCGGCTGCCCGAGCAGGCGAGCCCCGAGCGGATCGAGGCGGCGCGCGCCCGCGCCGAGAAGGCGCGCGCCGAGGCACTCGGCGGCGCGGACTTCGCGCGCGTCGCCGCGACCTACTCCGACGCGCCCGACGCGATGCAGGGCGGCAACCTGGGCTGGCGCCCGGAGGACCGGCTGCCGGAGCTGTTCGCAAGCGCGGTGCGCGCGATGCGCCCCGGGGACGTGAGCGAGGTCCTGCGCAGCCCGGGGGGCTTTCACGTCGTCAAGCTCCTCGAGCGGCGCGGCGCGGCCTCCGGGCCGGTGGTGGCGCAGACGCGCGCGCGCCACATCCTGGTGCGCACCAACGAGGTGGTGTCCGAGGCCGAGGCGCGGCGGCGGCTCGCCGACCTGCGCGAGCGCATCGTCACCGGCGGCCAGGACTTCGCCGAGCTCGCGCGCCTGCACTCGCAGGACGGCAGCGCGGCGCGCGGCGGCGACCTGGGCTGGCTGCTGCCCGGAGACACGGTGCCCGAGTTCCAGCGGGCGATGGACGAGCTCAAGGTGGGCGAGGTCAGCCAGCCGGTGAAGTCGCCGTTCGGCTGGCACCTGATCCAGGTGCAGGAGCGCCGCCAGGCGGGGGTGGCGGCGGAGCGCCAGCGCATGCAGGCGCGCCAGGCGCTGCGCGAGCGCCGGGCCGACGAGGCCTTCGAGGAGTGGCTGCGCCAGCTGCGCGACCGCACCTACGTAGAGATCCGGCTCGACGACCGTTGATGGGCCTGCCGCCGAGGCGCGCGCACCGGCCGCGCAAGCGCTTCGGCCAGCACTTCCTGCACGAGCGCGGGGTGCTGGAGCGCATCGTCGCCGAGATCGCGCCGCAGCCCGGCGACTGCATCGTGGAGATCGGCCCGGGGGAGGGCGCGCTCACGCGGCGGCTGCTGGAAAAGCTGCCCGCCCTGCGCGCGATCGAGGTCGACCGCGACCTCGCGGCGCGCCTCGCGGCGGAGTTTCCCCCCGAGCGCCTTCGCCTTGAGCGCGCCGATGCGCTGGAGTACGACTTCGCGGCGCTGCCCGAGGGCGCGCGCCTGGTGGGCAATTTGCCCTACAACATCTCGACGCCGCTGCTGTTTCGCGTCGCGGCCAGCGCCGGGCGGCTGCGCGACGCCCACTTCATGCTGCAAAGGGAGGTCGCCGAGCGCATGGTGGCGCGGCCCTCGACCCCCGAGTACGGGCGCCTGTCGGTGATGCTGCAGGCGCGCTTCGCGATGACGGTGCTGCTGCGCGTGCCGCCGGGCGCGTTCCGGCCCCCGCCCAAGGTCGAGTCGGCGCTGGTCCGCATGGTGCCGCTCGCCGCGCCGCCCTCCTGCGACGCGGCGCGCTTTGCCGACGTGGTGCGGCGAGCGTTCTCCGCGCGGCGCAAGACGCTGAGGAACGCGCTGCCCGAGGTGGATTTCGCGGCGCTCGGGATCGATGCGGGTCTGAGGCCGGAGAACCTCTCGGCAAAGGACTTTGCCCGCATCGCCGGCCCGGCCCGCAGCGCCTGAACCCGGGCCACGCGGGCCAAGTGTAAAGCGTGACTTTACACTCGGGCGCTCCCCGGCCGCCTGCTACCCGCCCTTGCGCTCGATGAACTCGATCTTGTAGCCGTCGGGATCGGCCACGAAGGCGATCACGGTGGTGCCGCCCTTCACCGGCCCGGCCTCGCGCGTCACGGTGCCGCCCCTGGCGCGCACCCTGTCGCAGGCCTTCGCGGCATCGGGCACCTCGATCGCGATGTGGCCGAAGCCCGCGCCGAGGTCGTACTTGTCCACGCCGTAGTTGTAGGTCAGCTCGAGCACGGTGCTGGCCGCCTCGTCGCCGTAGCCGACGAAGGCGAGCGAGTATTTCTGCTCCGGGCGGTCGGTGGTGCGCAGCAGCTTCATGCCCAGCACCTGGGTGTAGAACTTCACCGAGCGCTCGAGGTCGCCGACGCGGATCATGGTGTGCAGCATCCTCATCGCTTTGTCCTGGAGAGATGTAGGGAGGCAGGATACCAAAGGCAAAGGCGGTTTCATCGAATCTTCTGCGCGTCGAGCAGGCGCTGCTGGGCCTCGATCCATTCTTCGGCGAGCGCGTTGAGCGCCTCCGGCGTGCGGCCCGCGCTCTCGATCGGCGGGCCGATGCGCACCGTCACCCTTCCCGGGCGCTTGACGAAGGAATTCCGCGGCCAGCAGCGCCCGGCGTTGTGCGCCACCGGGACCACCTGCGCCCCGGCATGCGCCGCGAGCCAGGCGCCGCCGAGCTGGTACTTGCGCCGCTCACCCGGCGCGACGCGCGTGCCCTCGGGGAAGACGATCACCCAGAACCCCTGGGCGAGGCGCTCCCGCCCCTTGCGTGCGATCTGGCGCAGCGCGCTCAAGCCCCTGCCGCGGTCGATCGCGATCGGGCTCATGAGCGCGAGCCCCCAGCCGAAGAACGGGATGCGGAGCAACTCGTGCTTGAGCACGTGCACCTGCGGCGGAAAGATCTGCTGGAACGCGATCGTCTCCCACGCCGACTGGTGCTTGGCGAGGATCACCGCGGGCGCCTTCGGCAGGTGCTCGCGCCCCTCGACCTTGAAGCGCATGCCGCAGAGCACATCGAGCAGCCACAGCACGATGGCCGACCAGCCGGAGATGATGCGGTAGCGAGTCAGGCGCGGCAGCGGCGCGCTCGCGATCGCCACGAGCGCGTAGGGCGGCGTGACGACGACGAGCGCGAGCCAGAACAGGCCCGAGCGCAGCCACGTCATGGCGACGATCTCAGGGCGCCAGCTTCGCTGCGACGGCTGCGAGGTCGGCGAACACCTCGGTGCCGGGCGGCAGGCCGCCGGCCTGCTGCGTCCTGCGCCCCTTGCCGGTGAGCACGAGCAGCGGCCGCGCCCCCACGGCCGCGGCCGCCTGCAGGTCGCGCAGCGAGTCGCCCACCATCGGCACGCCGTTCAGCTCTGCGTTGAGCCGCGCCGCGATCTCGCGCAGCAGCCCGGGCTTTGGCTTGCGGCACTCGCAGTTGGAGTCCGCCGCGTGCGGGCAGAAGAAGATCGCGTCGATACGGCCGCCGGCCTGGCCGACCGCGCGGTGCAGCTCGGCGTGGATCGCGTTGAGCGTCGCCATGTCGAACAGGCCGCGCGCGATGCCCGACTGGTTGGTCGCCACCACCACGCGCCAGTCGGCCTGCGCCAGGCGCGCGATCGCCTCGAGGCTGCCCGCGATCGGCTTCCACTCCGCCGGCGACTTGATGTACTGGTCGCTGTCGTGGTTGATGGTGCCGTCGCGGTCCAGCACGACGAGCTTCATGCGTGTCGTCCCGTGGCGGCTTTCACGCGCGGCTCACGCCACGAGCTTGGAGATGTCGGCGACCTGGTTCATGAGCGCGTCCAGGCGCCGCAATAGCGCGTGCCGGTTGGCGCGCAGCCTCGCGTCCTCGGCATTCACCATCACCTTGTCGAAGAACGCGTCCACCGCGCCGCGCAGCGCGGCCAGCCCCGAGAGCGTGGCGGCGTAGTCGCCGCGCTCCAGCCGCGCCCGCGCCTCGGGCTCGGCGCGCCGCACCGAGTCGTAGAGCGCGCGCTCCGCGGGCTCGGCGAGCAGCGCCTCGTCGAGCGCGCCCGCGGCCGCATCGGACTTGCGCAGGATGTTGCGGATGCGCTTGTTGGCGGCGGCGAGGCTCCCGGCCTCGGGCAGCACGCGGAAGGCGCGCACGCCGTCGAGGCGCGCCGGGACGCGGTCGAGGCGCGCGGGCGACTGGCTCACGACCGCCTCGATCTCGTCGGCGGCGTAGCCCTGCTCGCGCAGGAAGTGGCGCAGCCGCTCGAGCACGAAGGCGTGCACCTCGGCGCTCGCGTGCGCCGAGAGCTCCAGCGGCACCTGCGCCTCGACGAGGATGCGGATCACCCCGAGCGCCGCTCGCCGCAGTCCGAAGGGGTCCTTGTCGCCGGTGGGCGCGCCGGCCGCGGCGAACATGCCGTTCAGCGTCTCCAGCTTGTCGGCGAGCGCGAGCGCGCACGCGACCTTGCCTTGAGGCAGCCGGTCGCCGGCGAAGCGCGGCCGGTAGTGCGCGTCGACCGCGTCCGCGACCTCGGCAGGCTCGCCGTCGTGCTGCGCGTAATAGCGCCCCATCACGCCCTGCAACTCGGGAAACTCGCCCACCATGCCGGTGAGCAGGTCCGCCTTGCACAGCCACGCCGCGCGCTCCGCGAGCGCGGCGTCGGCGCCGATCTCGCGCGCGATGCGCCCGGCTGCGAGCTGGATGCGCTCGACGCGCTCGAGCTGGCTGCCGAGCTTGTTGTGGTAGATGACGCGCGCGAGCTGCGGCACGCGCTCCTCCAGCCGCGTCTTGCGGTCCTGGCGGTAGAAGAAGCGCGCGTCCTCCAGCCGCGGCCGCATCACGCGCTGGTTGCCGCCGATGATATGGCGCGGGTCGGCGGGCCGCATGTTGGCCACGATGAGGAACTTCGGCAGCAGCCTCCCCGCGGCGTCGAACAGGGGAAAGTACTTCTGGTGCTGCCGCATGGTGAGGATCAGGCACTCGGGCGGCACCTCGAGGAACTCCGGCGCGAAAAAGCCCGCGCACACCGCCGTCTGAGCGACCAGCGCGCCCACCACGGCGAGCGGCCCGTCGACCTCGCG
>CAZVHU010000096.1:0-3948 GCA_964627075.1 uncultured Enterobacteriaceae bacterium
TCGCGGATGATGTCGTTGCACAGCTCGATGCACTCGTCGCAGATGAACACCGACGGGCCGGCGATCAGCTTCCTCACCTCGTGCTGGCTCTTGCCGCAGAACGAGCAGTAAAGCAGCTTCTCGCCGGAGCTGGTCTTTTCCGACATCTAGACCTGTTCCCTCGATACCAGGACCTTGTCCACGAGGCCGTACTTTACCGCGTCTTCGGAACCCATGAAAAAGTCGCGGTCGGTGTCCCGCTGGATGGTCTCCATGGGCTGGCCGGTGTGCTTGGCGAGGATCTCGTTCAGGCGCTGGCGCAGGTAGAGGATCTCCTTGGCATGGATCTCGACGTCCGAGGCCTGCCCCTGGAAGCCGCCCATCGGCTGGTGGATCATGACCCGGGAATTGGGCAGCGCAAAACGCTTGCCCTTGTCCCCCGCCGCCAGAAGCAGCGCGCCCATGCTCGCCGCCTGCCCGATGCACAGGGTGCTCACGTCGGGCTTGATGAACTGCATGGTGTCGTAGATCGCCAGCCCCGCCGACACCGAGCCGCCGGGCGAGTTGACGTAGAAGAAGATGTCCTTGTCCGGGTTCTCGGACTCGAGGAACAGCAGCTGCGCCACGATCAGGTTGGCGGTGACCTCGTTCACCGGGCCGACCAGGAACACCACCCGCTCCTTGAGCAGCCGCGAGTAGATGTCGTAGGCGCGCTCGCCGCGCCCCGACTGCTCGATCACCATCGGGATCAAGCCCAGCCCGCGGGCGGGATCGTGCGCGGCCTGCGGCTCCTGCGGAGCGTTCCCCCAGCGCAGGTCCTTCATGCGCCGTGCTCCATCAGGTCATCGAACGGCGTCGCCTTGTCGCTGACCTTCGCCTTGGCGAGCACCCAGTTGACCACGTTGCCTTCGAGCGCGAGGCTCTCCATCTCGGACAAACGCTGCGGTTGCATGTAAAACCATTTTACCACCTCGGCCGGGTTCTCGTAGCTCTGCGACTCGGCCTCGATGAGCGCGCGCACCTCGGCGGGCTTGGCCTGCAGCTTCTCGGCACGCGCGAGCTCGCCGATGATCAGCCCGAGCGCCACGCGGCGCTTCGCGTTCGCCTCCAGCGCAGCCGGATCGAACGGCAGCTTCTCGATCGCGACGCCGCGCGCCTTCAGGTCCGCCGCGGCCGTCTCCACCAGCCGCTGCAATTCCATCTGCACCAGCGACTTCGGCAGCTCGAGCGGCGTCGCATCGAGCAGCGCCTGCAGCGCCTGGCCCTTCAGGCGCGCCTCGACGCGCTTTTTCACCTCGCGCTCGACGTTGGCGCGGATCTCGCTGCGCATCTTCGCGAGGTCGCCGTCGGCGACGCCGAGTTGCCTCGCGAACGCGGCGTCGAGCGCAGGCAGCTGCGGCGCATCGACCTGCTTGACCTCCAGCTTGAAGGTCGCGGTCTTGCCGGCCACTTCCTTGGCGTGGTAGTCGTCGGGGAACCTGAGCTCGAAGCTGGTGGCGTCGCCCGCAGACTTTCCGCGCGCCGCCGCCTCGAACTCGGGGAGCATGCGCTTCTCGCCGATCACGAACGAAAAGCCGCTCGCCTTGCCGCCCTGGAAGGGCTCGCCGCCGATGCGGCCCTCGAAGTCCACGGTGACGCGGTCGCCGTCCTGCGCCGCGCGACCCGCGGGATGGAACGCGGTGCGCTGCTTGCGCAGGATCTCGATGGTCCTCTCGACCGCTGCGTCGTCCACCGTCACCTGCGGCCGCTCGATCGTCGCCGCCGCCAGGTCGCCGATCTTCACCTCGGGGTAGATCTCGAAGGTGGCGCTGAATTCGAGCGCCCCGGCAGCGGCCTGCGCGGCGCCCTCCGCTTTCTTCTGCTCGATGCGGGGATAGCCCGCGACGCGCAGGTTCGCCTCCTTCACCGCGTCGCTGAAGGCCTTTTGCACCGCGTCGCCGATCACCTCGTTGCGCACCTGCGGCCCGTACTGCTGCGCCACGAGCTTCATCGGCACCTTGCCGGGGCGGAAGCCCGGCATCTTCACGTCGCGCGCGAGCTTTTTCAGGCGCGCGTCCACCTGGCGCTCGACCTCGTCGGCGCTCACCGTCATCGAAACGCGGCGCTCGAGCGCCCCCAGGGTTTCAACGTTCACCGCCATACCTTTCTCGATTCGCGGCGCTCGCGCCGCCCTCCATGGTTTACGCTGGTGCGAAGGGAGGGACTCGAACCCTCATGCCTCGCGGCGCTGGAACCTAAATCCAGTGCGTCTGCCAATTCCGCCACCTTCGCACGAAAAAGCGCGCGAAAAAACAACGTATTATAACGATTTAGCCCTCCGTGTCCGTCGGCCACTACGAGAATTTTCCCGTCGCGTCGGTCCTGCTGCCGGCGCGGATGCGCCGGCCGGTCGCCGTCATCTACCGCTTCGCTCGCAGCGCCGACGACTTCGCCGACGAAGGCGAGCTGCCCTGCGCGCAGCGTCTCGCGAGCCTCGACAGCTATCGCCGCGAGCTCGACGCGGTCGAGCGCGGCGCCACTCCGCAGGCGCCGCTGTTTCGCGACGTGGCCGCGATCGTGCGCGAGCACCGCCTGCCGCTGCAGCTTTTCCGCGACCTGCTCGATGCCTTCAGCCAGGACGTGACCAAGACGCGCTACGCCGACTTCGCCGAGGTGCTCGATTACTGCCGCCGCTCGGCGAACCCGGTCGGGCGGCTGCTGCTGCACCTCTTCGGGCGCGCCGACGCGCCGAGCCTCGCGCGCTCAGATTCGATCTGCTCGGCGCTGCAGCTCGTCAACTTCTGGCAGGACGTGGCGCTCGACTGGGCGAGGGGCCGCGTCTACCTGCCGCAGGACGAGATGCGCCGTTTCGGCGTGAGCGACGCGCACATCGCCGAGCAGCGATGCGACGACGCCTGGCGCGCGCTCATCGGCTTCCAGGTCGCGCGCGCGCGCGCGATGCTGATCGAGGGCGATCCGCTCGGGCACACCCTCCCCGGCCGCGTCGGGCTCGAGATCCGGGCGACCGTGCAAGGCGGCCTTCGGATCCTCCAAAAGCTCGAGCGTGCCGGTTGCGACATGTTCCGGCTGCGGCCGGTGCTCAGGTGGCACGACTGGCCGCTGCTAATGTGGCGGGCGCTGTGAGCCCCGACGAGTACTGCCAAAGGAAAGCAGCGGCGAGCGGCTCGTCGTTCTACTACGCGTTCCTGTTCCTGCCGCCCGAGCGGCGGCGCGCGATCACCGCGCTCTACGCCTTCTGCCGCGAGGTGGACGACGTGGTGGACGAGTGCAGCGAGCCGCAGGTCGCGCATTCGAAGCTCGCCTGGTGGCGCGGCGAGGTTGCGAACCTGTTCGCGGGCAACCCGCAGCACCCGGTGACGCGCGCGCTCGCGCCGGCGATCGGGCCCTACGGCATCTCCGCCGGGCGCCTGGACGAAATCATCGCTGGCATGGAGATGGACCTGACCCGGACGCGCTACCTCGATTTCGCGGCGCTCGAGCGCTACTGCTACCACGTCGCCGGCGCCGTCGGGCTCCTCGCCGCGGGCATCTTCGGCTACAGCGACCCGCGAACGCTCGAATACGCGCGCCAGCTCGGCACCGCGTTCCAGCTCACCAACATCATCCGCGACGTCGGCGAGGACGCCGGCAAGGGCCGCGTCTACCTGCCCCAGGAAGACCTGAGGCGCCACGGCGTCGTGGTAGCCGACATCCTCGCGCGCCGGCACACCGACGCCTTCGCCGCGCTGATGCGCGAGCAGGCGCGGCGCGCCGAGTCGTTCTACGAGCGCGCGATGGCTGCGCTGCCGGCGGCGGACCGCCGCGCGCAGCGGCCAGGGCTCATCATGGCGGCGATCTACCGGGCGCTGCTCAGGGAAATCGAGCGCGACGGCTTCCGCGTGCTGGAGCGGCGGGTGTCGCTCACTCCGATCAGGAAATTCTGGATCGCGTGGCGGACGTGGCTTGGAGCGTGAAGGAGTGAAGGAGTGA
>CAZVHU010000096.1:4048-13311 GCA_964627075.1 uncultured Enterobacteriaceae bacterium
GTGAAGGAGTGAAGGAGTGAGGGTGGCGGTGGTCGGGGCGGGGTATGCGGGCTGCGCGGCGGCGGTCACGCTCGCCGCCGCGGGCGCCAGAGTGACGCTCTACGAGGCCGCGCCGGTGGTCGGCGGCCGCGCGCGCCGCGTGCAGGCGAAGGAGCGCTCGCTCGACAACGGCCAGCACATCCTGATCGGCGCCTACTCGGAGCTCCTGCGCCTGATGCGCACGGTGGGCGTGGCCTCCGAGGCGCTCATTCGCATGCCGCTCGAGCTGCGCTATGCCGACGGCTTCGCCTTGCGCGCCTGGTGGCTCCCCGAGCCGCTCGGCCTGCTCGCCGGGCTGCTGGGCGCACGCCGCCTCCCGTTCCGCGAAGGACTTGGCGCGGTCCGTTTCCTGCGAGCGCTGCGCCGCAGCGCCTGGCGCATCGAGCCCGATTGCACGGTGGGCGAGCTGCTCGCGCGGCACCGGCAGGAGGGCCGCATCGGGCATTACGTGTGGCGGCCGCTGTGCGTCTCGGCGCTCAACACGCCGCCCGGGATCGCCTCGGCGCAGGTGTTCGTGACCGTGCTGCGCGACTCGCTCGCCGGCGGCGCGGGCGCGAGCGACCTGTTGCTGCCCGCGACCAACCTCTCGGCGCTCTTTCCCGAGCCGGCGGCGGACTTCGTGCGCGCGCGCGGCGGCGAAGTGCGCACCACGGCACCGGTGCGCGAAATCGCGCCGGGGCTGCGCGTCGACGGCGAGCCCTACGAGCACGTGGTCCTCGCCATCGCGCCGCACCAGCTCAAGGCCTTTGAAGCGCTCACCGGCGCGATTCCGGAGTTCTCCTACCAGCCCATCTACACGTGCTACCTGCAATACGGCGAGCGCGTGCGCCTGCCGTGGCCGATGCTCGGCCTCGCGGGGGGCCTCGTGCAATGGGTGTTCGACCGCGGCGCGCTCGGCGGCCCGCGCGGGCTTCTCGCCTGCATGATCAGCGCGCAGGGCGACCACCAGCAGATGACGCACGAGGAGCTCGCCGCCGCCTGCAGCCGCGAGCTCGCGGCGGCGCTGCCCGGCCTCGCGGCGCCCGAATGGGCGCAGGTGATCGCCGAAAAGCGCGCCACCATCAGCTGTACTCCCGGATTGCGGCGCCCGAGCGGCGAGACGCCGACGCCGGGCCTGCACCTCGCGGGCGACTACACGGACCCGGATTACCCGCCTACGCTGGAGGCCGCCGTGCGCGGCGGCGTGCGCGCCGCTCGCCGCGTGCTGGGTCGCTGACTCAGCCGGGTTTTTCCGGCTCGCCCTGCCACATCAGCTCGTAGCCGAGCTCGCGGGTCTCGGTGCACATCGCGGCGAGCGCCGAGAACTTGTCGAGGAACGCCTTGTCGGCGTGCGAGCGCTCGTGCTCCTCGAACGAGCGCCAGTAGGTGACGATCACGAGGTGCTCGTCGGCCTGCCTGGGCGGCCCGACCGAGCCTTGCTCGGAGACGAATCCCGAAAACCTGAACACCTGCCCGGCGATGAAGCCGCCCTTGTCGCCGCCGTAGGTGTTCTTGACCACGTTGCACATCTCGCCCAGCGCGAGCTCCACGTCGTCGTAGCCCACGCCGGGCTTGAGCCTGACGGTGTTGAACAGCATCTTGGCGCCGAAGGGAATGCTGATCGGCTCGAACATCGCGCCCTCCTCGAATGAACGGAGGCGATTCTAAAGGTTGCGCAGCGCCGCGACCGCGATATCCACGCGCTCTACAGGGATGATCTCCAGCCCGGCGATCTTCCCCCTGGGACGGTTGGCGGCGGGGATGATGGCGCGCTCGAAGCCGAGCTTGGCGGCTTCCCTCAGCCGGTCTTGGCCGCGCGGCGCCGGGCGCACCTCGCCCGCGAGCCCGACCTCGCCGAAGACCACCACCTTTGGCGGGATCGCGCGATCCGTGAGAGACGACACCACCGCGAGCGATACCGCAAGGTCGGCCGCCGGCTCGGCGATGCGCACGCCGCCCACCGCATTGACGAACACGTCCTGCTCCCAGGTCGCGATGCCGGCATGCCGGTGCAGCACCGCGAGCAGCATCGCGAGACGGTTCTGCTCCAGCCCCACCGAGAGGCGCCGCGGGTTGGGCGCGTGCGCCGGGTCCACCAGCGCCTGGATCTCGACGAGCAGCGGGCGCGTCCCTTCCAGCGTCGCCAGCACGCACGAGCCCGCGACCGCCTTGCCGTGCTGCGAGAGAAAGAGCGCGGACGGATTGGTCACCGCGCGCAAACCCCTGTCGGTCATCGCGAACACGCCCAGCTCGTTCACCGCGCCGAAGCGGTTCTTCACCGCGCGCACCAGGCGGAACGACGAGTGCGGGTCGCCCTCGAAATAGAGCACCGTGTCCACGATGTGCTCGAGCACGCGCGGACCGGCGATCGCGCCCTCCTTGGTGACGTGGCCGATGATGAGCAGCGCCGTACCCGTGCGCTTGGCGTGGCGCGTGAGCTGGGCGGCGCACTCGCGCACCTGCGCCACCGACCCGGGCGCCGACTGCAGCGCCTCGGACCACAGCGTCTGGATCGAGTCGATCACCGCGACGCGCGGCTTGCCGGCGTCGAGCGCCGCGAGGATGCGTTCGAGCTGGATCTCTGCGAGCAGCTGCACCGCGCCTGCGTCCAGGGCGAGGCGCTTGGCGCGCAGCGCCACCTGCCCGGCCGATTCCTCGCCCGAGATGTAGAGCGATTTCACCCCCGCGCCGAGCGCGGCGAGCGCCTGCAGCAGCAGCGTCGACTTGCCGATCCCCGGGTCGCCGCCGATCAGCGTCACCTGCCCGGCGGTGAGCCCGCCGCCGAGCACGCGGTCGAGCTCGTCGATACCGGTCGGCAGGCGCTCGGCCTCGCGCGTCTCGACCTGCGCGAGCGACACCGCCGCGCGCCCGCCGCCTGCGTAGCGCTGCCCGGCGCGCTCCGCAACGGTCTCCGTGAGCGTCCCGACGGCGCCGCAGGCCGGGCAGCTGCCGAACCACTGCAGCGCGCTCGCGCCGCAGTCGCTGCATACGTAGCTCGTCTTAGGCTTCGCCACGTGAAGGCTGCGCCGCTAAGAAAGGCCAAACGCAAAGACGCAAAGGACGCAAAGGACGCAAAGGACAGACATGCAAAGACCGCGCTTCGACTTTCTCTCCTTCGCCGAGCCGCCGCCTCATCTTGCGATCACCTCCGAAAAGCTTTGCTTTTTCACGTCGTTGCCTTTCTCTGCGCCCTTTGCGTCCTTTGCGTCGTTGCGTTCCGCTTCTAGTAGCTCGGTGTTTCACGCTGTTTCCACTATCGGCACGCGCGGCGCGAGGGCGCAGAGCAGTTGGTAGCTCAGAGTGCCGGCCGAAGCGGCGACCTCGTCGGCCGAAAGCCCCTCGCCCCACAGCGTCACCGGCGTGCCGATGTAGGCCTCGGGCACGTCGCTGATGTCCACCGCCAGCATGTCCATGGACACGCGCCCGACGGTCGGCACGCGGTTGCCGTCCACCAGCACCGGCGTGCCGGTGGGCGCGTGCCGCGGGTAGCCGTCGGCGTAGCCGCAGGCGACGATGCCGATCGTCATCTCCTCGCCCGCCTCGTAGGAAAAGCCGTAGCCGATGCGCTCCCCCGGATGCAGGTGCTGAACGCCGATGATCTCGCTCTGCAGCGTCATCGCGGGCTTGAGGCCCAGCTCCTCGGCGCTCTTGAAGCCGAATGGCGAGCAGCCGTAGAGCATGATGCCCGGGCGCACCCAGTCGGCGCGCGTCTCCTCCGCAAAGCGCAGCAGCGCCGCCGAGTTGGCGAGCGAGCGCGGCGCGCGGAACTCCCGGGTGAGCTCGCCGAACCACTGCATCTGTGCCGCCACCCCGCCCTCGCCGTCGGCGTCGGCGAAATGCGTCATCAGCGTGACCGACCCCACCGACGGGTGCTGCTGCAGCATGTTCCAGGCGAGGCGCACGTTGTCCACGCCGAAGCCGAGGCGGTTCATGCCGCTGTTCACCTTCAGGTAGACGTCGATCCCCGGCTCGAAGCGCGCCCGGCCGAGCATCGCCAGCTGCTCCCCGTTGTGGATCACGGGCGTCAGCCGGTACTCGGCGAGCAGCGCGATGTCCTGCTCGCGGAAGAACCCCTCCAGGAGCAGCAGCGGCTTTTGCACGCCCGCGATGCGCAGCCGGATCGCCTCCTCGAAATCGAGCAGCGCGAAGCCGTCCGCGGCCTTGAGGGCCTCCGCGGCGCGCAGCAGGCCGTGGCCATAGGCGTTCGCCTTGATCACCGCCCACACCTTTGCCGGGGCCGCCGCGCGGCGCGCGATCTCGAGGTTGTGGGCGAGCGCGGAGGCGCTGATCGTCGCCCGGATGGGACGCGGCAAGCTCGATGCTCCCTCAGGCCTGCAGCGTCTTGAGACGCTCCTTGGCGAACTCGACGAACGTGTTCACCAGGCGCGAGCGGAATTTCTCCTTCGGATAGACCACCGAGAGGTCGCGATTGAGGCGTGGCACGAGCGCCACGCGCGCGAGCTCCCCGGCGCGGCTCTCGCGCGCCACCGCGGCGCGCGACATGATGGCGAAGCCCACGCCGGTCGACACCAGGCCTTTCAGCGCCTCTGGACTGCCCAGCTCCATGACCACGTTGAGCGACTCCGGCGCGACGCCCGCCTTCCTGAAGTACTGGTCGGTGACCTCGCGCGTGCCCGAGCCCGGCTCGCGGCTGATGTAGGGATACGGCGCGAGCTGCTTCGCGCTCGCGGTCTTGAGCCGCGCGAGCGGGTGCGAGGGCGCGCACACCGCCTGCAGCTCGTCCTCGCAGCACACGTCGGTGACGACGCCCGCCAGGTGCGACGGCGCCTCGATGAAGCCGATGTCGAGCGTGTGCTCGGCGACGCGGCTCTCGACGGTCTCGGAGTTGGCCACCACCAGGCGCGGCTGCACCCTCGGGTGCTTCGACTTGAACTCGCCCAGCACCTGCGGCAGCAGGAACTCGGCGATGGTGGTGCTCGCGCCCACCAGCAGCGGCCCGCTCACCTCGCCGGTCATCTCCTTGACGCGCGTGTCGAGCTCGGCCGAAAGCGCAAGGATGCGCTCCGCGTACTCCAGCACCACCTGCCCGGCTGGCGTGAGGCCGATGCGGCCGTGGCCGCGCTCGAAGAGGCGCGTATTGAAGTGCTCCTCCAGCTGCTTGATCTGGAAGGTGACCGCGGGCTGGGTCATGAACAGCGCCTCCGCGGCCTTGGTGAACGACAAGTGCTTCGCCACCGCGTGAAACACCTGCAGACGCCGGTCCGCCATGGCCGATCAGCCTCCTCCAAGATTCCGCTTATTGAAGCATAAACGATGGCGGAGCGGTAGCTTATGGGTCATCGCGGGCCTCGCCGGGGAGGGTCCGGCAGAGCGGCGTTCGCGCCCCGTGCTATAAAGCGCCGCGCATGAATCTCGGCTTCTACATCATCATGGCGGCGCAGTTCTTCTCCTCGCTCGCCGACAATGCGCTTCTGGTGGCCGCGATCGCGCTGCTGATGCAGGCCGATTCGCCCTCGTGGCTCACGCCCTACCTGAAGTTCTTCTTCGTCATCTCCTACGTGGTGCTCGCGCCCTACGTGGGCGCCTTCGCCGACCGCCTGCCCAAGGGACGGGTGATGTTCATCTCCAACACCATCAAGATCGCCGGCTGCATGCTGATGCTCTACGACGTCAACCCGCTCGCCGCCTACGCGCTGGTGGGGCTGGGCGCGGCGGCGTATTCGCCTGCGAAGTACGGCATCCTCACCGAGTACCTGCCGCACTCGAAGCTGGTGGCGGCCAACGGCTGGATCGAGGGCCTCACCGTCGCCTCGATCATCCTCGGCGTGATGCTCGGCGGCACGCTGATCCACGGCCGGGTGTCGGAAGTGCTGATGCAGTTCGACGTCCCGTTGCTCGACTTCGACATCGACTCGGCGCCGGACGCCGCGATCGCCGCCATCGCGGTGGTCTACGTCGCGGCAGCCCTGTTCAACCTCTACATCCCGCTCACCGGCGTGGCGATGAAGCCGCTGCCGGCGCACCCGATCGAGACGCTGAAGGACTTCGCCACCTGCGTCGCGAGCCTGTGGAAGGACAAGCTCGGCCAGATCTCGCTCGCGGTGACGACGCTGTTCTGGGGCGCTGGCGCGACGCTGCAGTTCATCGTCATCGACTGGTCGCGCGCGGCGCTCGGCTACGACCTTTCGCAGGCCTCGATCCTGCAGGGGCTGGCCGCCTTCGGCATCGCCATCGGCGCGGTGGCCGCCGCGATGCGCGTGCGCCTGGACCGCTCGGTGAAGGTGATCCCGCTCGGAATCGCCATGGGGCTGGTGGTGATCCTGATGAACGCGGTGGCGAGCATCTGGCTGGCGGTGCCGCTGATCGTGCTGATCGGGCTGCTGGCGGGCTTCTTCGTCGTGCCGATGAACGCACTGCTGCAGCACCGGGGCCACCACCTCGTGGGCGCGGGCCGCTCGATCGCGGTGCAGAACTTCAACGAGAACGCCTCGATCCTGGTGATGATCGCGATGTACTCGATGCTGCTGAAATCCGGGCTCTCGATCTACTGGGCGATCGCGGCCTTCGGCCTGTTCGTCGCCGGCACCATGACGCTGGTGCAGCTGTGGTTCAACCACAACCTGCGCGCGCACGAGGCCGAGGTCGAGCGCCTGCTCGCCTTCGCGCGAGCCGAGGGCCATCACCACTAGAGGCGGCCCGGCGGCGCGAACTGTAAAGTCACACTTTACACTCCGGCCTTGGGTGCACCCTCCTCCAGCTCCGCCAGCGTCTTCATTGCAAACCTGAGGTCCGCCCAGGACTTCGCCTTGTCGGGCAGGTTCCGCAGCAGGTAGGCCGGATGGTAGGTGACGATGAGCGGCACGCCGGCGTAGCGGTGAAGCCGGCCGCGCAGGCTCGCGATGCTCGCGTCGGTCTGGAGCAGCGACTGCACCGCGAAGCGCCCCATCGCGAGGATGAGCCTGGGCCGGATGAGCGCGATCTGGCGCAGCAGGAACGGCCCGCACTTCGCCATCTCCTCCGGCTCCGGATTGCGGTTGCCCGGAGGCCGGCATTTCAACGTATTCGCTATATAGACGTTCCTGCCGCGCGCAAGCCCGATCGCCGCGAGTATGTTGTCCAGCAGTTTTCCCGCCTGCCCTACGAAGGGCTCCCCGAGCCGGTCCTCCTCCGCGCCCGGCGCCTCGCCCACGAGCAGCCACTCGGCATTCTGGTCGCCGACGCCGAACACCGTCTGCGTGCAGCCGGCGCGCAGGCCGCACGCGGTGCACTTCGCGACCTCGGCCCTGAGGTCGTCCCAGCCCATGCGAGCGATGCGCTCCTCGCGCGACGCCGGCGGGGGCGCCTCCGCAGCGGCCGGCATTGCCGGCGGGCGTTGGGGCGCCCCGGCTGCGGCATGCGCTTCCGGCGCAGGCTGCGCCGCGCGCGAGCGCAGCCGCCACACGGGCGCCAAGCCCATCTCCTTGAGAATCTCGGTTCTCCTGCTCACAGTGCGAGCGACAGCACGAGCGCGTCCTCGCGTCCTCCGTGCGCGGGGTAATAGCCGCGCCGCAGCGAGACCTGCCGGAACCCGAAGCGGCGATAAAGCGCCTTGGCCGCGGCGTTGCTCGGCCGAACCTCGAGGAAGATGTTGCGCGCTCCGGCGGCGCGCCCGATGCGCATCGCCTCGCCGAGCAGCACGCTGCCGCGCCCCTTGCGCTGCCATGGGGCGGCGATCGACAGGTTGAGCAGGTGCGCCTCGCCAGCCGCCACCATCAGCACGAAGTAGCCGACCATCGCGCTGCCGCTGCGCCAGGTCCAGCACGCATAGCCCGCGCGCAGCGAGTCCGCAAAATTGCCGCGCGTCCAGGGGTGCGAATAGATCGCGCTCTCGATCGCGACGACCTCGTCCAGATCGGACTCGACCATCGGCGCCAGGCGTGGAGATTGATCCAATACGGCACTCATCGCCGGACTCTCGTGCGCTCCTCGGTGGTAAGCGCGACCTTGTCCCTCACGTACGCGGGCGCCGCCTGCGCCGCATCCACGCCCTCGCCCGCCGCGAGCCGCGGCGCGGCGAGCCTCGCCACCGCCACTGCGCTCGGCCGCGCTTCGGGCCGCACGGCCGCGAGCGCCGCGCCCAGCGCACCGCCGAGCGCCTCGCCGTACTGCGCGAAGCCGTTGCCGCAGCCGACCCAGCCGCCGCCCTGCGGGCGCGGCGCCTGCCCCGGCGCCACGCACTGCGCGGCGATCGTCTCGCGCCACTTGCCGCCTTCCCGCGACAGGCACGAATAATAGACTTCGTGCATGCGCGCGTCGAGGCAGGCGACGACGCGCGCCGCGCCCGATTCCTCGGCCAGCGCCTCGAGTGTCGAGACGCCGAGCACCGGCAGGCTTTTCGCGAACGCGACGCCCTGCGCCAGCCCGCAGGCGATGCGCAATCCGGTGAACGAGCCCGGCCCGGCGCCGAACGCGACCGCGTCGAGCGCGCCGATGCCGAACCCCGCCTGCGCGAGCAGCCGCGCGAGCATCGGCAGCGCGAGCTCGCTGTGGCGGTTGCCGGCGCGCTCTTCCAGCGCGGCGATCTCGCCGCCGGCGGCGAGCGCCACCGAGCACCATTCGGTCGAGGTTTCGAACGCCGCGAATCTCATTGCGCCATTGTAGCGATACAATTCGCGCCTTCCCGCAGGAGATCCCATGAAAGAGCACCGCATCGCAGTCATCCCCGGCGACGGCATCGGGCGCGAGGTCATGCCCGAGGGGGTGCGCGCGCTGGAGGCCGCCGGCGCGCGCCACGGCGTGCGCTTCAAATGGCAGGAGTTCCCCTGGAGCTGCGACTGGTACAAGGCGCACGGCAAGATGTGCCCCGACGACGCGCCGCAGATCCTGCGCCAGTTCGACGCGGTGTACTTCGGCGCCGTCGGCAACCCGGCGATCGTGCCCGACCACATCTCGGCGTGGGGCCTGCTGATCAACTTCCGGCGCTGGTTCGACCTGTACGTCAACCTGCGCCCGGTACGCCTGTTCGAGGGCCTGCCCTGCCCGCTCGCCGGCCGCAAGCCCGGCGACATCGACTACTACGTGATCCGCGAGAACACCGAGGGCGAGTACGGCAACATCGGCGGCCGCGTCTTCGAGGGCACCGAGCGCGAGGTGGTGACGCAGCAGGCGGTGTTCTCGCGCAAGGGCGTGGACCGCATCATGCGCTACGCCTTCGAGCTGGCGAAGAAAAGGAAGAAGCACCTCACCTCGTGCACCAAGTCGAACGGCATCTCGATCACCATGCCCTACTGGGACGAGCGCTTCGC
>CAZVHU010000097.1:0-13213 GCA_964627075.1 uncultured Enterobacteriaceae bacterium
TGTGCTCGTCGAAGCCGACGGTCGGCGACTCGCCCGTGGTGCCGACGACGACGATACCGTCGGTGCCTTCCGCGATGTGCCAGTCGATCAGCTTGCGGAAGCGCGGCACGTCGAGCGCACCGTCTTCCAGCATCGGCGTCACGATGGCTACGAGGCTTCCGGTGATCATGTTCGCTGTCCCCGTCTTTGCGTCACCCCAAAATTCTATCCGCATCAGGCGCTTAGATAAAGTTCAGTGTCCCAGATCAACGTCCGCGGCGGGGCCCCGGAACGCGCAAAGCCGCTGAATCATCGCGGTTTTCGGCCGCTGCACCCTGCCCTGCTCGAAGGCGACCACCGTGAGCGCCGTCCCGAACGCATCGAGCAACTCCCCCGGCCTCAGCAGGAATTCGGGATTTGACGGCCGCCCGAAGCGTTCGTTCCCCTGCGCGAAGGTTTCGTAGATCAGGATGCCGCCTTCCCCGAGCGACTCGATGAGCCGCGGGAAGAGCGGCCGGTGCAGGTAGTTGGTGACCACGATGCCATCGAAACGCCCGCCGGGAAGCGGCCAGGGATTGCCGCCCTCGAGGTCGGCGGCGATGGCGGTGACGCCAAACATGCCGCGCAGTCCCGCGATCGCCTCGGCATCGCGGTCGACGGCGGTCACCTGGTAGCCGCGTTTCGCGAGCCAGCGCGCGTGCCGGCCGCCGCCGCAGGCGAGGTCGAGCACCGCGCCGCGTGCCCGGATGAGCGGCGCCCAGCGCAGCACCCAGTCGGAAGGCTCTTCGGCGCCGTGCGCCATGCCGGGGCGCGGGCTACTTCCCCGCCGCCGCCTGCGCGACGAAATCGCGGATCGCGGCGGCGAGCTCCCTTTCCTTGCCGTAGAAGTGGTGGTTCGCGCCCGGCATCTTGAGCTGCCTCGAGCCCTCGATCGAATTCAGCGCCAGGCGCCGGCGCCATTCGGCGCGCAGCACCGGCGCGAGGTCCTCCTCGCCGAAGGCGTCCAGCACCGGCACCTTGACGTTGCGCATGCCGCCGAAGCCGCCGGTAAGGCCGATGCAGATCCACGCGGAAAACGGGGAATCGGGCGTCTCTTCGTAATAGACGTTCACCATCCACGCCCCCATGCTGTGCCCGAGCACTACGGGCCGCGCATGGCCCTTCGCCGCGAGCCAGCGCGCGCCGGCGCGGATGCGCTCCACGGCCTCGGGGAACACCGTCGGGTAGTAATCGTCGAGCTTCGCGTCGGACTTCTGCACCGGCATCTGGATCGAGAGCGTCGCGAGCCCCAGGTCGGCGAGCGCCACGCGCAGCGAGCCGATGAGCCCGAAATCGGGATGCACCCCGACGCCGTGCGCGAGCAGCACCGCCTGCTTCGCCTGCTTCACCTCCGTGTACAGGCCGAGGAACTCGCGCCCGCTGGGCAATTTCAGCTGCACCGCGTCGCCCACCACGAGGTTGCCCGCGACCTCGGCGGCGAGGCGCTTTTCGCGCTCGTAGTCCTGCGCGAGTGCGCCGGTGGCGACGAGCGCCAGGAAAAGAAGCGCGTTCCTCACTTGCGCGCCCACAGGTAGATCGGGATCCCCGCCGCCATGACGACGATGCCGGCGAGCACCGCGACGCCAAACTCGACCGCGAAGCGGATGTAGCTGATGCTCGACCACAGCATGTAGGCGCACATCGCGCAAAAGGCGAGCGTCACCAGCGGGTGCAGCGGCACCCGGAACGCGGGCGGCTCGCCGGCGCGCCGGCGAAACACGAACAGCGTCGAGCCCGTGAGCAGGAAAAAGGTCCAGAACACGGGCGAAGTGTAGGCGACCATGGCGCTGAAGCCGTCGGGCGTCACCGAGCTCGCGGCCACCAGCGCGAGCGTGATCGCGCCCTGCAGCAGGAGCGCGTTGGCGGGCGTCGAGCCCGACTCGCGCCATGCGCCGAGTCTGGTGAAGCGGCCGAAGTCGCGCCCCAGCGCCCAGGTGGTGCGCGCGCCGGTGAAGATCGCGGCGTTCATGGTGGTGAGCGCCGAGACGCAAACGATCAGCGCGAGCAGGATCGCGCCGCGCTCGCCCGCCACCAGCCGCATCACGTCCGCGGCCACCGCCTTCGATTCGCGCATCCCGCCCAGCCCCAGCGCCGCGAGGTAGGCGACGTTGACCAGCATGTAGAGCGCGGTGACCGCGAGGATGCCGGCGACGAGGATGCGGGTCATGTTGCGGCGCGCCTCGCGCACCTCGCCGGCGATGTAGGCCGCCTCGTTCCAGCCGCCGTAGGTGAGCAGCACGAAGATCATCGCCAGGCCGAACGAGCCGCTCGCGCTGCCCGCCGCGGCGGGCTTGCCCGGAGCGCCCGAGATGAGCGCCGCGACCGCGAGCAGCACGAGCGCGGTGATCAGCACGATCTCCATCACCTTCTGCAGCTGCTTCGATTGAAGCGTGCCGGCGAGGTTGAGCCCGGTGAGCGCCGCGATGCCGATCGCCGCCCAGACCGCGGAGCTCTTGTCGCCCAGGCGCACGATCTCGGAGGCGTAGTCGCCGAACACGAACGCGACCGCAGCGATGGCGCCGGTCTGGATCACCGTCATGCGCGACCACGCGAACACGAACGCGGCGCCCCTGCCGAGGCCGCGGTTGAGGTAGGTGTACTCGCCGCCCGTATCCGGGTGGCGCGAGGCGAGCTCGGCATACACCAGCGCGCCGCACAGCGACGCCGCGCCGCCGAGCAGCCACGCGAGCAGGAACTCGGTGGCGCTCGCGGTGTTGCCCGCGACGATCGCCGGCGCCTTGAAGATGCCGACGCCGATCACCATGCCGACCATCAGGAACACGCCGTCCGGGACGGACAGCAGCGGCTTGGGCGAGGAAGTCATGAGGTGCGGGTCACTTTCTGCGCGTCGCGCTCCACGGATGGGTGATCGCCTTGTCGCCGTCGGAGACGCGCACCGTGCCTTCGATGCGGCCGCCGGCGAGCCGGCCGCGGAACATGAGGTTCACCGCCTTGCCGCCGATCATGCCGGTGGCGGGCAGCCGGATGTCGTCGCCGCGCAGGCGCGCGCCGCGCACCAGCATCGAGCCGTCCGGGACGCTCGCCTCGACCTCGAGCAGCTGCCAGCTCTGCTCGACGCGCAGCCGCCACGCCCCGCCCAGCTGCGGCAGCTCGAAATGCCAGGCGCCGCGCGCGTCCGCCGGCACCACCCACAGGAAGATCCTCGAGCGCCCGCGCGGGCCGGCGAATTTCTCGGGCACCGCCAGCTCGATCATCTCGTCGTGCGTCCAGTCGCCGAGGTCGTAGTCGTGCGACACGATGCGCGCGCCGGGCCTGAGCTGCTCGTAGAGGCGCGGCGCGAGCTTCCTGTTCACGTCGGGCAGCAGGTACAGCGTGACGATGCTCGCCTCCCTGAGGTCGGTCTCGAAAAGATCGCGCACCTCGAACTGCGCCAGCCCCTCGACGCCGGCGCGCTTCGCGTTCTCGCGCGCAAGGCGCACCAGGCGCGGGTCGATGTCCACGCCGAGGCCCTTGGTGCCCGCGCGGCGCGCCGCCTCGATCACGATGCGGCCGTCGCCCGAGCCGAGGTCGATCAGGTAGTCACCCGCGCGCGGCTCGGCAAGGCGCATCATGCGCTCGACCACGTCCTCGGGCGTGACCACGAACGGCGTGGTGCCGTCGTCCCAGGCCCAGCTCTGCGCCGAGGCGCTGGCGGCGCCGCCTGCGCACAGGATCAACGAATAGATGAGGGTTCTCAAGCGGGTAGAATCGCGCCTCGCGCCCCGGTAGCTCAGTGGATAGAGCAGCCCCCTCCTAAGGGGCAGGTCGCACGTTCGATTCGTGTCTGGGGCGCCACGAATCCGCGCCGCTCCAAGTGTAACTAGAAATCCCCGTCCTCCCCGCCGGCGCGCGCCCCGTTTTGCATGCGGCGGTGCTGCCAGACGGCGGCGGCGAACGAAACCACGGACGCGGCGAGCAGCAGGCCCGATATCGGGCGCGTGACGAAGAGCCAGGGGTCGGCGTCGGTCATGATGGCGCGCACCAGGTTGATCTCGATCTGGTCACCGAGGATCACGCCCAGGATGAAGGGCGCGAGCGGGAAGCCTGTCTTGACCATCGCGTAGCCGAGCAACCCGAAGGCGAGCAGGATCCAGACGTTGCCCACGGTGTTGTTGAGCGCATACGCGCCGACCACGCACAGCACCAGCACGACCGGGAACAGCGCCGCCTTGGGCACCGTCACCACGCGCAGCATCCAGCGCGCGCCCAGCGCGAGGATCAGCACCATGAGCGGGTGCGCCAGGATGTAGGCCGCGAACATGCCGTAGGCGAGTTGCGGGTTCTGCGAGATGAACAGCGGCCCGGACTGGATGCCGTGGATGGTGAGCGCGCCCAGCATCACCGCGGTGACCGCGTCGCCGGGGATGCCGAAGGCCATGATGGTGACGAGCGACCCGCCGACGTTGGCGTTGTTGGACGACTCCGAGGCGATGATGCCCTCGGGCGCGCCCTTGCCGAAGCGCTCCGGGTGGCGCGAGAGCTTCTTCGCCTGGTCGTAGGCCATCATGCTCGCGGCGCTGCCGCCGATCGCCGGCAGCACGCCGATCACCACGCCCACGAAGGCGAACCACGCGAGCTGGAACGGGCGCGACACGACCTCCCAGATCACCCTGGCGTGCGACACCGTGAGCCGCAGGCTGCGGTCGAGCTTCTCGGCGGCGCGCGCCGGGCCGCCCATGCGCTCGACCTCGGTCATCACCTGCGAGAACGCGAACACGCCGATCAGCACCGGCAGGAAGTCGATCCCGCCCCGGAGCACCGGGATGCCGAGCGTGAGCCGCTCCTGCCCCATCACCGGGTCGTTGCCGAGCACGGTGACGACGAGGCCGAGCACGCCCGCGGCGAGCCCCTTGGCGATCGAGCTCTCGACCAGCCCCGCGACCATGGACAGCGCCAGCACGAACAGCGAGAAGAACTCCCACGGCCCGAACTGCAGCGCGAACTTCGCGAGCGGCTGCGTCGCGCCGATGAGGAACACCGCGCCGAGCATTCCGCCGAAGAACGAGGCCCAGACGCCGAGCCAGATCGCGCGCCCGGGCTCGCCCCTCCTCGCCATCGGGTGGCCGTCGAACGTGGTGGCGATCGCCGAGGGCGTGCCGGGGAGCCCCAGCAGCACCGCGGTGACCAGGCCGCCCGCCGAGCCGCCGACGTAGACGCCGGTCATCGCCGCAAGCCCTTGCAGCGGATCGAGCCCGAAGGTGAAAGGCAGCACCACGATGATCGTCATCGTGATGGTCACGCCGGGGAGCGAGCCGCCCACGATTCCGGCGAGCGTGCCGGCAAACAGAGGCAGCAGGTACTTCGCCTGGAGCATGCCGGCGAGGCCGGCGCCGAGAAGATCGAGCATCGCCTAGAAGCCGGTCCAGCGCCCGCGCGGCAGCAGCACCAGCAGGTAGCGCTCGAACACGACGTACGCGACGACCACCGTGCCGAAGGCGAGCAACGCGACGCGCAGCCAGCCGCGCGAGCCGCGCGGCGGCGCCATCAGCGCGTTCGCGGCCGCGACGTAGAGGAAAGTGGCGATTCGGAAGCCGAGCGGCGCGAGCGCCGCGACGTAGAGCGCGAACACGCCGAACTGGATCGCGACCGCGGCGTAGTCGAGCCGATCCGCGGCCTTCGCCGCGGGCCCGGCCGGGCGCTTGCGGCGGCGGAAAACGTCGGCGAGCAGGATCCAGAGGCCGAGCCCCGCGCCGAGCGCAAGGACGATGCGTGGATAGAACCCGGGGCCGATCGGCACCAGCGGGCTTTCCTTCAGCCCCAGCGTCAGCCAGAAAAGAAAAAGGCTCGTTGCGAGGACAACGAGCCCTCCCCAGCCGTCTTTCGACAGCATCAGCGCTTGAGCAGCCCGAGGTCCTTCGCCAGGTTCATGTTGTCCTGGTCGGTCTTCGCGAGCCACGCCGCGTAAGCCTTGCGGTCGAGGTAGCGCACGTCGGTCGCCTGGAGCTTGAGCGCCTGCGCATAGGCCGGCTCCTTCACCGCCGCGGCGCACGAGGACTCGAGCTTCGCCTGCACCGCCTCGGGCGTGCCCTTCGGAACGAGCAGGCCGCGGTTGACATCGTAAACGACGTTCACGCCCAGTTCCTTCAGCGTCGGCACGTTCGGGATCTCGGGATTGCGCGCCTCGGTGGCGATGCCGAGGAACTTGAGCTGGCCGGCCTCGACCTTGCCCTTCTGCGTGAGGTTGGCGTCGGTGAGGTCGATGTGGCCGCCGAGGATCGCGTTCATGCGCGGCGCGAGGCCCTCGTAGGAGACGTACTTGAACTTGATTCCCGCGGCCTTCTCGATCATCGCCGGGAAGAAGTGGCTGGTCGAGCCCAGCGTCGCGCCCACCGTGATCTGGCCGGGCCGGGCCTTGGCGTCCGCCAGCAGCTCCTGCCAGCTCTTCCACGGCGTCTTCGGGCTCGCGGTGAGAACCGACGCGGTCGAGGAGATGAGGCAGATCGGCTCGAAGTCGCTGTACTTCACGTCCGCGACGCCGGTGTAGTAGGTGAGGTGGATGTACTCGTGCACCGCGTAGACGGTGTAGCCGTCGGCGGGCGAGTCCTTCGCTTCCTTCGCGCCCTTGGTGCCGGATGCGCCGCCGACGTTGGCGATCACGATCGGCTGGCCGATGTGCTTCTGCAGGAGCGGCGCGAACGGCCGGAAGATGTTGTCGGTGTCGCCGCCCGCGGCCCAGGGCACGATCATCTTGATCGGCCGGTCGGGGTACTGCGCCAGCGCCGGCGCGGCGAGCAGCGCCGCGGCGGCCAGGACTGCGAGACGCTTCAGCATCGTGTTCCCTCCTCCAAAAGGAAAGCGGATTCTAGCCCGGACAGGCGCGCTCAGGCAGCGCCCGACCTCGATTGCTCGCGCTTGCGAAGTTCCTTTCGCTGCACCTTGCCGGTGGTGGTCATGGGAAGCGCGTCGATGAACTCGATCTCGCGGGGGTATTCGTAGGGCGCAAGGCGCCCCCGCACGTGCTTCTGGATATCCTCCTCGAGCGCCTTCGAGGGCGTCTGCCCCGGCTGCAGCACGATGAAAGCCTTGACGATCGCGCCCTTGGCCGCATCGGGCTTGCCGATCACCGCGGCGTTGGCCACCGCCGGGTGCTTCACGAGGCAGCTCTCGATCTCCGCCGGCCCGATGCGGTAGCCGGAAGACTTGATCACGTCGTCCGAGCGCCCCTGGTACCAGAGGTAGCCGTCCTCGTCCATCCGCCCCTGGTCGCCGGTGAAGCCCCACTCGCCGAGGTATTTTTCGGCGCTCGCCTTCGGGTTCTTCCAGTATTCGAGGAAATGCACCGGGTCCTTCTGCCCGTTGCAGGTGCGAGCGATTGCGATCTCACCGAGCTCTCCGCGCGGCACTTCCATCCCTCGCTCGTCGAGGACCGCTGCGCGATGCCCCGGATACGGCCTGCCGATGGAGCCGGGCTTCACCGGCCACGCCGCCTGGCAGTTGCCGACCACGTAGTTGATCTCGGTTTGGCCGAACATCTCGTTGATGGTGACGCCGAGCTGCTCGCGCGCCCACTCGATCACCGTCGCGCCGACCGACTCGCCCGCGCTCATGATCGAGCGCAGATTCAAGTCGAAGCGCCCGCGCGGCTCGGGCATCGCCTTCATCATGAGCTTGAGCGCCGTCGGGAAGATGAAGCTGTTGCGCACACCGTACTTCTCGATGAGGCAGTAGGCCCTTTCCGCGTCGAACCGCCCGCGATAGCCGAGGATCGGGATGCCGTACATCCAGGCCGGCAGCAGCGCGTCCATCAGGCCACCGGTCCACGCCCAGTCCGCGGGCGACCAGAACATGTCGCCCGGCTGCGGGAAGAAATCGTGCGAGTAGACGAACCCCGGCACGTTGCCAAGCAGGATGCGGTGGGGCTTGAGCGCGCCCTTGGGAGGTCCGGTGGTGCCGCTCGTGTAGATGATGAGCGAGGGGTCCTCGGCGTGCGTGTCCACGCCCTCGAACTTGCGGCTCGCCTTTGCGAGCAGCTCCTCCCAGGCGTGCACGCCCGCTTCGCGCGCGCCGCCCACGCCGATCACGTGCTTCAGGTGCGTGAGCTTTGGCTTCACCGCCCAGAGGCTGGCGATGGTGGTGGGCTCCACGATGGCGACGCTCGCCTCGGCGTGCTCCATGCGATATTCGAGCGCGTCGGGACCGAACAGGTGCGACAAAGGCAGCGCGATCGCGCCCATCTGGAAGATCGCGATATACGCGATCGCGGTCTCGGGGCGCTGCGGCAGGATGATGGCGACGCGGTCGCCGCGCTTGACGCCGAGCGCCGCGAGCGCATTCGACAGGCGGTTCGCCTCCTGCTGGATGTCCCAGAAGGTGTAGCGCGCGCTGGCGCCCGACTCGTCCTCCCAGTACAGCGCGAAGCGCGAGCGGTCCGCGGCCCAGCGCCCGCAGCAGGCGCGCGCCATGTTGTAGCGCTCGGGCACCTCCCAACGCCAGCTGCGGTACAGCTCGTCGTAACGGTCAGCCATGATTCGCGGGACTGGCCATGCTTTGCCGTTTGTGCGCGGCGAGTCTAACATCGGGTCGCCGCGATTCCCCCCTCCTTCAAAGGACCGCCCATGCACCGCGCACTCGTGTTCGACGCCTACGGCACCCTGTTCGACGTGCACTCGGTGCTCGAGCGCTGCGAGCAGTTCTGGGCGAGCAAGGGCGCGCAGGTGTCGCAGCTCTGGCGCGCGAAGCAGCTCGAGTACACCTGGCAGAGGAGCCTGATGCAGCGCTACGAGCCCTTCACGCGGGTGACGCGCGACGCGCTCGGCTACGCCTGCGAGGCGCTCGGCCTCGCGCTGGACGAATCGAAAGCTGCTGCGCTGATGGCGCAATACCTCGATCTCGCGACCTATCCCGACGTGCCGCCCGCGCTCGAGAAGCTCAAGGCCTCCGGCCGAAAGCTCGCGATCCTCACCAACGGCTCGCCCGACATGATCGAGCCGCTGGTGAAGCACCGTGGCATGCAGGGCGTGTTCGACGCGGTGCTGAGCGTGGACGCGCTGCGCATCTACAAGCCTGCGCCGCAGGTCTACGAGCTCGCCGTGAAGCGGCTGGGCGTGGCCGCGCGCGACATCGGCTTCGTGTCGTCGAACTGCTGGGACGCGCTCGGCGCCAGGTCCTTCGGCTTTTCCGTCTACTGGATCAACCGCACCGGCGCGCCGGTGGACAAGCTCGGCTTCGCGCCCGACGGCATCCTCAAGGGCCTGGGCGAGCTCGCGGCGCGGCTGCCGGCTGCGCGATGAGGTTCTGCTCCAATTGCGGCGCCGGGGTGGCGCGCCGCGTGCCGCCTGGCGATTCGCTGCCGCGCTACGTCTGCGACAGCTGCGGCGACATCCATTACCAGAACCCGAAGCTCGTCATCGGCTCGGTGCCGGAGTGGAACGGGAAATTGCTGCTCTGCCGGCGCGCGATCGAGCCGCGCTACGGCTACTGGACGCTGCCCGCGGGATTCATGGAGAACGACGAGACCACGGCGCAGGCCGCGGCGCGCGAGACGCTCGAGGAAGCGGGCGCGCGCGTCGAGCTCGGCGAGCCCTACACCATGATCTCGGTGCCGCGCGTCAACCAGGTGCACCTCTTTTACCGCGCACGCGTGCTCGACCTCGAGTTCAAGCCCGGCGCCGAGAGCCTGGAAGTGGCGCTGTTCGAGGAGCCCGAGGTGCCGTGGAAGGACATCGCCTTCCGCACCGTGGGCCTCACGCTCAAGCACTGGTTCGACGACCGCCGCTCGGGCGCGTTCCGCTTCCACGCCGGCGAGATCCCTCCGAAGTAACTGTTCTTTTCCACCCCCAAAGCCATCGCGGAGTTCGACGCGCGCCGAATCTCGCGAACGCATGGTCGCTCGGACCCCGGGCCACGAGCGGGCGTCATCGTCCGCGGCGCGCAAGCACGTCCACGGGCGGGGCCCGGTTCTGCGGCCTTCGGTCAGATTGAAGCTCTTGGCCGCAGAACCACCCGCCTTCGCGGACGCGCGCCGAAGGACGCTGCCGCCCGCTCGCGTCCCGGCGCCGGGGCGGGGCGGCTCCGCCGCCCATTGGGCCGCGCCGTGCTCCACGGGTGGCGGGGCAGGCAAGAGCTTCAATCTGACCGAAGGCTGCCCCGCCGGGCACCCGTGGCGCGGCGTTTGCGGTCCAGGGCGCCGGAGACGCGCCGCCTCGGCGACGGCGTCGGCCAGCCGGTGCGGAGGCTTGGGTTGGGAAAGGCAAAGTGTAAAGCGTGGCTTTACACCTTGCCACGCTGCGGGCGGCTACCGCCCCGCCGCTACGACTGCCGCCCGCCGGGCGCGCGCTCGGGCTCGGAATAGATGTGGTGCGTCGAGAGGTCGGCGCCGTTGAACTCCTGCTCCTCGTCCAGGCGTATGCCCGACACCGCCTTGATGCCGCCGTAGACAAGCAGCCCGCCCACCACCGCCACCGCGATGCCGAGCAGCGTGCCCGCGAGCTGCGACATGAAGGCGACGCCCCCCATGCCGCCGAGCGCCTTGGAGCCGAAGATGCCGCAGGCGATGCCGCCCCACGCGCCGCACAGGCCGTGCAGCGGCCAGACGCCGAGCACGTCGTCGATCTTCCAGCGGTTCTGCGTGATGGTGAAGAGATACGTGAACAGCACCCCGGCCACCGCGCCGATCACGAACGCGCCGCCGGGATGCACGACGTCCGATCCGGCGCAGATCGCCACCAGCCCCGCGAGCGGCCCGTTGTGCACGAAGCCCGGGTCGTTCCTGCCTGCCACCAGCGCCGCGAGCGTGCCGCCCGCCATCGCCATGAGCGAGTTCACCGCCACCAGGCCGCTCACCTTGTCGATCGCCTGCGCCGACATCACGTTGAACCCGAACCAGCCCACCGACAGGATCCACGCGCCCAGCGCGAGGAACGGGATCGACGACGGCGGGTAGGCCACCATGCGGCCATCCTTGCCGTAGCGGCCGCGGCGCGCGCCGAGCAGGACCACCGCGACCAGCCCCAGCCAGCCGCCGACCGCGTGCACCACCACCGAGCCGGCGAAGTCGTGGAACTCCTCGCCGAAGCTCGCCTTCATCCAGGCCTGCACGCCGAACTTCTGGTTCCACGCGATGCCCTCGAAGAACGGGTAGACCAGCGCGACGATGATCGCGGAGGCGACCAGCTGCGGGTAGAACTTGGCGCGCTCGGCGATGCCGCCCGAGACGATCGCCGGCACCGCGGCGGCGAAGGTGAGCAGGAAGAAGAATTTGACCAGCTCGTAGCCGTTCTTTTGCGCCAGCGTCTCGGCGCCGGTGAAGAACGACACCCCGTAGGCGAGGCCGTAGCCGATGACGAAATACGCCACCGTGGAGATCGAGAAGTCGGCGAGGATCTTCACCAGCGCGTTCACCTGGTTCTTGGAGCGCACGGTGCCGAGCTCGAGGAACGCGAACCCCGAGTGCATCGCGAGCACCATCACGGCGCCCATCAGGACGAACAGGACGTCGGAACCGGATTTGAGAGCTTCCATCTGTGTGCCTCCTCGTTATCTGCGGCGGGGGAAACCGCCACCATCATGCAAGAATCGCGCACGCATGCGTAACCGCATGATTTTGCGCGGAGTTTGGTTCGGCTCCGGCGCTCGGTCGCTGCGGCCGTGCACCGGTTTCGGGCGCGCGCACCAAGCGCGCGCCCCAGATCAGGGCACACGCGGCTTGCGGGCCGGCGCTCGCCAAGGAACGCCGCCAAAAGCTAAAGTGCGCGCCACGCGACATGGAAAGACGCGATTTCCTGAGGCTGTGCGCCGCCGCCACCGCCGCCGCCGGCGTGGAGCGCATCGCCGCGGCCGACGCGACGCCCGCGCTCTACTCGCGCGCCAGGCTCGTGGACGAACGCGGCGCCGCGCTGCGCGCGGCGAGCGTGCCGGTCAACCGCAACCTGATCTTCCATTATCCCTACGCGAGCACGCCCTGCTTCCTGCTCAACCTCGGTCAGGCGGTGAAGACGAGCGCGCGCCTGGAAACCGCCGACAAGCGCGCCTACCAATGGCAGGGCGGCGTCGGCCCGAGGCGCTCGATCGTCGCCTACTCGGCGATCTGCGCGCACCAGCTCACCTACCCGACGCGCGACATCAGCTTCATCGCCTTCCGCGCCGAGAAGAGCGCGCGCAACCGGCACGCGAACGTCATCCACTGCTGCTCCGAGCACAGCCAGTACGACCCTGCCGAGGGCGCGCGCGTGGTGGCGGGCCCGGCGCCGCAGCCGCTCGCGGCGATCCTGCTCGAGCACGAGCCCGCAAGCGACGAGCTCTACGCCCTTGGCACGCTGGGCGGCGAGATGTTCAACCAGTTCTTCGCGAAGTACGAGTTCCGCCTCGCGATGGAGCACGGCGACGCGCGCCGGCGCGCCGCCTCCGGCAGCTGCGTGGTGCAGGCGCTCGAGGACTACTGCCGCCAGCAGGTGAAGTGCTGAGCTGACGTGCTGCGCTGGCTCGAGCGGCAGGACCCGTTTCCGCCGGTCGAGCGCGCGCTGAAGGAGCCGAACGGGCTGCTGTGCGCGGGCGCCGACCTTTCCGTGCCGCGGCTGCTGGAGGCCTACCGCCGTGGCATCTTTCCCTGGTATTCGGGCGACGAGCCGGTGCTGTGGTGGTCGCCCGACCCGAGGATGGTGCTGTTCTGCGACGAGCTGAAGGTGTCGAGATCGCTTTCCAAGAGCATCCGCAACAAGGGCTACGAGGTGAGGAGCGACACTGCCTTCAGGCAGGTGCTCGCCGGCTGCGCGGGCCCGCGCCGCGGACCCGCCGGCGGCGGCACCTGGCTCGGCGAGGACATGCGCCGCGCCTATTCCGCGCTGCACCGCGCCGGCCATGCGCACAGCTTCGAGTGCTGGCGGGGCGAAGAACTTGTCGGCGGCCTCTACGGCGTCGCGGTCGGCCGCATGTTCTACGGCGAGTCCATGTTCTCGCGCGCGACCGACGCCTCCAAGGTGGCGCTGGTGGCGCTGGTGGAGGAGCTCCGGGTGCGGGGCTTTCCGATGATCGACTGCCAGATGAACACGCCGCTGCTCGCGTCGCTGGGCGCGCGCGAGATCCCGCGGCGCGAGTTTTTGCGCCGTTTGCAGGCGTTGGTAAACTACCCCGAGCCGGCCACGACTTGGAGAGAGGCGAAGCGAGAGACGCATGTCCAGGCTGAATGACCTGCCGCATGCAGTGCTGCAGTTCTACGTCACTGCGCCCTACCCGTGCAGCTACCTGCCCGAGCGCATGG